>NZ_JAOYOD010000001.1:4542500-4842500 GCF_025833875.1 Reichenbachiella ulvae
TCCGGTGTGGCCGCAGTGAAAAGGCCCAGGCGACTGTTTAACAAAAACACATGGCTTTGCGAAATCGAAAGATGATGTATAAGGCCTGACACCTGCCCGGTGCCGGAAGGTTAAGGGGGGACGTTAGAGGTAACTCGAAGCGTTGAACTGAAGCCCCGGTAAACGGCGGCCGTAACTATAACGGTCCTAAGGTAGCGAAATTCCTTGTCGGGTAAGTTCCGACCTGCACGAATGGTGCAACGATCTGGGCACTGTCTCAGCCATGAGCTCGGTGAAATTGTAGTCGCGGTGAAGATGCCGCGTACCCGCAACGGGACGGAAAGACCCCATGAACCTTTACTATAGCTTCACATTGGTATTGGGTAAATGATGTGTAGGATAGCTGGGAGGCTTTGAAGCTGCGTCGCTAGGCGTGGTGGAGCCGTTGGTGAAATACCAGCCTTTATTTATCTGATGCCTAACCCTATCAGGGGACATTGTGTGGTGGGTAGTTTGACTGGGGTGGTCGCCTCCAAAAGAGTAACGGAGGCTTTCAAAGGTACCCTCAGCACGCTTGGTAACCGTGCGTAGAGCGCAATAGCATAAGGGTGCTTGACTGTGAGGCCTACAAGCCGATCAGGTACGAAAGTAGGATATAGTGATCCGGTGGTTCCGCATGGAAGGGCCATCGCTCAAAGGATAAAAGGTACTCTGGGGATAACAGGCTGATCTCCCCCAAGAGCTCATATCGACGGGGAGGTTTGGCACCTCGATGTCGGCTCGTCACATCCTGGGGCTGGAGAAGGTCCCAAGGGTTGGGCTGTTCGCCCATTAAAGTGGCACGCGAGCTGGGTTCAGAACGTCGTGAGACAGTTCGGTCCCTATCTGTTGTGGGCGTAAGAAATTTGAGAGGCTCTGACTTTAGTACGAGAGGACCGAGTTGGACGAACCTCTAGTGTACCGGTTGTGGTGCCAACTGCACCGCCGGGTAGCTACGTTCGGTGAGGATAAGCGCTGAAAGCATCTAAGTGCGAAACCCTCCTCAAGATGAGATTTCTTTTAAAGGTCGTTATAGACGATAACGTTGATAGGCTGCAGGTGTAAAGGCAGTAATGTCAAAGCTGAGCAGTACTAATTACCTGTAAGCTTTTTATAACAGTGCAAGTGTTTTTTCTTTCATGACGCAATGTCAAGTCCCGCTAAGCGGGAGTATTTAGTACCTAGTACTAAGTATTGGACTTTAAAATATTAAGTGTGAGACAGTAGGTCTCAGTATAGAGCACGCAATACTCTATATGAAACACATAAGATATTATGGTGACTATTGCGAGGGTGTCCACCTCTTCCCATTCCGAACAGAGAAGTTAAGCCCCTCAGCGCCGATGGTACTTGAGTAAAATCCGGGAGAGTAGGTCGTTGCCAGTTTTTATCAAATCCCACCTTAGGTGGATAAACCTTGTTAGCAGTGCTGGCAAGGTTTTTTTATGTCCAATCCCCTAGCATTATGACAGCCAATAATCCCCTTCCGATATATAATATTTGATTTTGAGGGGGAGAGGCATTTACCATCAAGGGTTTTGAGTTAAATTTACTTTTCAAATAGTTAGAAATATGTCTGCAATAGATAGAAATACCGTTCAGAAATTGGCACACCTTTCGAGATTGGAGTTAAGTGAAAATCAAGAAGAGAAGATGATTGGAGATCTAGGTGCTATATTGGATTGGGTAGAGCAATTAGATGAAGTGGATACTGAGAATGTAGCTCCATTAGCCAGTGTAAATGAAGAGGCTTCCGTATTAAGAGTTGATAAGGCGGTTAACTATTTTCAAAACAATGAGGCAACGAAAAATGCACCTGAAAAGGAAGGTGATTATTTTGTTGTACCGAAGGTTTTAGGATAATCTATGATGGATTTTATTTTCTGGAAGGAGTGGAAGATCTATGAGAAGATCGCTTTGGCTCTCTTGTCTTTAGTGCTCCTGATTACTGCTTTTACCAGTGTTTTCTTTAATGTAAATGAATACTCTGGAGTATTTGATTGGAGTATAAGTGCAGGCTTGAATTATGTACAAGATCAAATTTATTCAGACCATTCATTGATACTTGAGGCCTCTGTAGATCAACTTGTCCCATTAGTAGTTCAAAAGTCAGAAGGTCAATTTGTATTAGAAGGTCATTTTTATACTATTGCTCTTTCTATAGTCATTTATATGTTTCTTGCTTTTGCAATCGCAGTTTCTTCTACTCTAAGTCGATTTTGGTTTGTAGTTGGGATGGGATTGCTGGTGGTTCTCGTAGCGTTAAGTGGCTTTGCTGATCTTCAGTTGTTTGGTTTAGGCAGAGAGATGTCCATTGGGATTCCTGCATTATCAACGATAGTTCTAGCCTATTATTTCCATGATATTAAGCCGTATTTTAGTTTATTGATCCGTTGGCTGGCTCTAGTGGTTTGGTTTACGGTATTGGCCTTAGTTATTAATCAATTTTCTGAATCTTCTCAACCATTAATGGCTTTGGCCTATCAGGGTTATTGGATGGCCTTGATATTTACTATCATATTTTCCTTAATGGTAGGACATGAAATTGTTTATGGCATCTTGGTGTTAACTACTCAAAGTTCTACGGATAAATCTAATAGTAATGGATTGCATTTCGTTGTGTTCAGTTTAATCTATCTTCTAAATGTGGCCTTTGTCTACATGAGGAATGCTGGTTATATCGATTGGGATTTTTACTATCTAAATCCTTTTCTGTTACTTCTGACCTCAACAATTCTTGGGGTATGGGGGTTGAATGCCAGATCATTCATGTATGATTCTATCATTCCGTTTAGATCCATAGCATTATATGCTTATTTGGCTCTGGCGGTTTTTTCTTTCATAGTGATAGGTTACTTCCAATATATGGGGAATGATTTGACCATGGAGGTTTTGGAAGACGCTGTGATTTTTGGCCATATTGCTTTTGGCGGAATGTTCTTTGTTTATGTGATAGTGAATTTTATCAATTTGCTTCTAAAAGGCTTACCGATTTATCGGGTGGTTTTTAAGGAGGATAATTTTCCGTATGCTACGGCTAAAATTGCTGGTCTAATAGTAGTAGGAGCCTTCTTTTTTGCTTCTAATTATGCCCCAATGAACCAAGCTATTGCTGGTTTTTTTAATCAAACTGGAGATTTCAAATTGATTGAAGGAAGAACAGCAGAAGCAAAAGAAGCTTATAGAAAAGGGGCCATATATGGTAATATGCTGGGTGATTCTAACGGTGGACATCGCTCCAATTATTTGTATTCCACTTTAGAAGATGATCTGCCGAAAAAAATAACATGGCTGAAGAATTCAACCAAAAAGAATCCAACTCCGCAGAGCTTTATCAATTTAGGGTTGGCCTATGAAAAGAACTCTCAGATATTCGATGCGATGTTTACCTATCAGGAGGCCATAAGTGCTTTCCCTGAAAATTGGGCCATACAGAATAATTTGGCAATGCTTTATTTAAGAATGGACGTTTTGGATTCGGCGGCCTATTATTTGAACTTAGATAATGATGCAAATGATTGGCAATCTGCAATTCTACAAGCTAATCAATTGGCACTGGATGCTCAGAGTGGTACAGTTAAGGATTATATAGCGGGAAATCGAATTGACGTACAGGCCAATGAGCTTGCGACGAGCATACTATATGGCTCAGAAATGGTATACCAGGATGAGGTAAAGGGACTGGGTAGTAGTTTGAATTTGGTGACTTATGCCTATCTAAAAAATCTGGGATTGTATTGTGCTAAAACAAAGGATGATCGTTTTTTGACACGAATAGATGACTTCCTAAATAATTCAGCTAATGCTGATTACCATTTTGATTTGGCTATGGTCAAGGCATTTAATCTTTATGAATTGGGAAAGGTTAAAGATGCTTTTGTGTTGATGAATGATCTTTATAACAGAACAGCAGAGCCAGAAGCGATCATTCCTATGATATTAGGTAAATGGAGCATGGAATTGGGGGCAATCAAACTGGCGAGCACCTATTTTGAAACTGCTAGAGAAAATGGCTACCCCTTGTCAACTGCAGATCTGGTTCAATCCTATGCTATGATGGGTGACCCTTCTGTGGCAATTTATCTTTGGGAAAAAGAAATGAAGACTCTGGATACTACGGAGGTAAACTTAGAAGTATACTCAGCTTTAAATGATGCGTTGGCAACAGGAGAAGAAACCTGGACTAAGAATTTGTATTCATTTGAAAAGGAAAGGTCACTTCTGTCTCAAGTGACAGCTGCAGATTTGGATAGTACTGCTAAGGCACAGGCTTACCGAGCACTTGGTGACAATAACCCATTCTATGTAGAGGGGGTGCTGGCTGCTGTAGGCTTTTTTAACGCTCAGCAGGACAATGATCAGGCATATGGAATGCTACTTGATGCAATTACGGTTAATGCTTATTCTGCGCCGCTTATTAAGGCATATATAGATCAATGTCTGGAGATGGGTTTGATCAACTATGCAGAGTCTACTGTGATTAGGTTGATAGATGTCCTTGATCAGGAAGATTATCAGGCTTATGAAGTGGCATTTGAAGCGAAGAAGGAAGCGGTAATAGTAGCACTGGATAATTGGTAATTATATGTAATTTTTTTCCCCAGCTCTAATTTCTATATCCAACAAATTTTCTTTTGGTGGAAGGGGGCAAGAATAATCGTGGTTGTAATTGCAATAGGGATTATAGGCTCTATTGAAGTCGATGGTTATTCGAGTTGCTCTGGTGAAATCTAAATCAAGATAGCGTCCTCCACCGTAGGTCTCATTGGCGCTGGTTTGATCCGCAAAGGCAGTGAAAAGTGTTCCTTCTTCGGTGTTTTTAAGAATTAAGAGTTGATGATCCTGCCCTCCTAATGTAAATGATGCAATGGCATATTTCCTGTATTCAGTACTGCTTCCATCCGAATTGGGGAGGGTTATTAGTCTTTTTTCTTCTATCAATGAAACCTTCGCAATTACTTTGTATTCCTGATTGATCGGGAAATACTTGAGCTGGACAGTTGTGTCCCCATAGATGTAAAAAGGGGAATTAGAAGACGTACTCAGGTAATTGTCTTTCTCTGTTCTTTCTTTTTGGATCTCTTCGTTATAGGCCTCTGTTGATTCTGAATCTTTTTCGGGAATGAATATGAAGACCAATAAAGCAATAATGGCTATTGCAGGAATTATTTTTTTCATGATTTAAAGAATAGCTGAATCGGCAAAACTGAAATAATTATGGTCTGTAAAGATAATATGATCGATGACGGGTATTTCTAATATCCGACCAGCTTCTTTCAGTTTTTTGGTGAGTTGGATGTCTTGCTGACTAGGTTGAATGTTGCCAGAAGGGTGATTGTGAACCAGAACTATAGAACTGGCTAACTCCTCCAATGCTCTTTTGAAAATGATTTTGCTATCGACCACAGTTCCAGAGACTCCTCCAGTACTGATTTGTTCTTTTTTGATGACCTGGTTGGCTCGGTTAAGATAGCAAACCCAGAATTCTTCATGAGGCAAATCTAAAAGATTGGCTTTCATGTACTGATAGAGGTCTTCAGAGCTTAATATTTTGACTCTCTTCTGTGGCTCGGATTCCTTTCTTCTTCGCCCGATTTCCAGTGCAGCTATTATGGCTATTGCTTTTGCCTCTCCTATACCATTGAATTTCTTTAGATCATGTAGGGAGAGTTTGGCTAATTGATTGAGGTTGTTTTCTGTACTTGCCAGGATTTCTTGAGAAACCTGTACTGCAGACATTTTTGCCGTGCCACTGCCTATCAAGATTGCTATTAATTCCGCATCAGAAAGGGTGGCTTTTCCTTTTAAGATTAGCTTTTCTCTTGGACGATCCTCCTCAGCCCATTTTTTGATTGTGAGGGACTGGTCGTAGGGCATAGTTCTATTGATTGGTTCTTAATAAAACTAATGGATTTGAAACGAAATGTAAAAGAGAAACAAAAAAAGTCCTGACTGAAGTAGCCAGGACTCAATATCTTCAAGAAACTGATGAATTATAGAGAAGCTACCAGCTTAGTCAATTTTGACTTTTGGTTAGCCGCTTTGTTTTTATGAATGATGTTGTTTTTAGCCAACTTGTCGATCATCCCTGTTACAGTTTTCAACAATTCTTGCGCTTCAGCTTTATCAGACGTGTTTTTCAATCTCTTTACAAAAGTACGAGTTGTTTTGTGCTGATATCTGTTTCTCAATCTCTTAGCCTCGTTAGACCTGATTCTTTTTAAAGCCGATTTATGATTCGCCATTATATAAAGTTGTTATTTTCTAATTTTGGACTGCAAATGTAGGAGTATTAGATTTAAATAAAAATTCTTTTGCCAAATATATTGTGTGTTCCAGCATGAATATTTAGACTGCATTTCCATTCGAAATCAAAGGATTAAATGAATTTTATGAGACACTGCTGGTTTGTGGTTTTGCTTTGTGTTTTACTCTCTACACTCAATTCCCATGTCGTTTATTCTATCGCCTTGGACTCTCTGTTTTCTGTAAACAGAATAGATAGTCTGGAAAGAGTAAATCCTTCGCAATTGGGTATTGATTCTCTCAAGCTATACAGGGGTATAGATTCGGTGATACATGTAGCAATAGACAGCGGCGCATTTCCGGGTTGCCAAATTTTGCTGGCAAAGGGAGGGAAAGTGTTTTATGAGCGAGCTTTTGGTTTTCATACTTATGATAGCGTGAGAGAAGTGTCTTTGTCGGACCTTTATGACTTGGCCTCTGTTACTAAAGTAGTGGCGGCAACTAATGCGCTGATGAAGCTATATGATATGGGTATTATTGATTTGGATCAAACATTAGGCTATTATTTTCCCTATCTCAAACATTCTAATAAAGCGGATTTAAGCCTAAGAAAAGTTCTGGCACACCAATCGAGATTAAAAAGCTGGATACCCTACTATAAAGAATCAAGGCGAAGAAACGGGAAGTACCGTTGGCATACTTTCAAGAACGATTCTTCAGATCAATACCCCATTAGAGTGCCTGGATCGGATCTTTACATGTACAAGGATTACTATGAGAAAAAGGTTAAGCGCATGATCAAAAGGTCTAAGCTATATGATGAAGAAGGCTATGTCTATTCTGGGCTTTCGTTTTATTTATACCCTGAGTTGGTTGAACGTCTGACAGGTCAATCCTTTGATGTGTTTCTAGATTCAGTATTTTATCAACCACTAGGCGCCAGGTCTTTGGGCTTTGAGCCCTTGAATGAGTATCCTTTGGATCAGATCGTTCCCACCGAAGTGGATAGTTTCTTTAGGATGACTCCATTGCATGGTGTGGTTCATGATGAGGGAGCCGCCGTGATGGAAGGGGTGTCAGGTAATGCCGGTCTGTTTAGCAATGCGGGTGATTTGGCCAAAGTATTGCAAATGTGGCTGAATGAAGGTGAGTACGCAGGTCAAAGATACCTGAGTGATTCGGTTATTCGGGAGTTTACCAGATGTCAATATTGTGAGCTTGATAATAGACGCGGCTTAGGATTTGACAAGCCATTGATTGAATATGACTCTACTAAAAGTAGTGTAGCTAAAGCGGCAAGTCCTAATAGTTATGGGCATAGTGGTTATACGGGTACTTTGGTTTGGCTCGATCCAGACAACGATCTTATGTTTATTTTCCTATCCAATAGAGTTTACCCTACCAGAGCCAATCCTAAAATATATCAGATGAATGTAAGACCTGCTATTCACAATTTGGTCTATGATTTGCTAGAAAAAGAAAAATCCTGAACTGCCCAGGATTTTCTTCTATATGATGTCGAGGATCGACATGCTAATTATAGGTTATTATTATGTCCGGTAGTAATTTAACTAAATATTAGTTAAATGCGAATTATTACAATTAATTCTTGAAATATTCATAATCTTAGATCTGTTTGATTGAATAGTTGGAATTGAGTGGATAGCGTAGCATTTTTACATTATAAGCACGAAGCACATGAGGGGTATTGCGATATTGATTGGTTGTCTGTTAGGGTCTCAGATTGGGTTTTCCCAAATTGAGGTATTTAGTGATCAACTGTCAGTTGGGGATTCTTTGAATAGCCCATTTGACGAGTCTACTGTAATACTAAGTCCTGACGAAAGCCAATTGTATTTCACCAGAAAAAATCATCCAGAGAATGTAGGTGGAGTGGACGACCCGGGAGATGTGTGGTATTCGGAACACCAAATAGACGGGACCTGGTCAGATCCGGAAAACCTCAAAAGTGTAAACACTCCAGGTCTCAATCAAATGGTTGGTTTTTTGGATATAGAAAGAAGAATCCTAGTACAAACAGATACTGGTCTCAAATCCTATTATAGAGTAAGTGGAAGGTGGTTTGATTCTGATCCAGTAGAGGTAGAATATCTAAAGAATCAGGGAGAACATTTTTCAGCTACGATTTCGGACAATGCTAAAATCATGCTGATTGCGATGGAGTCTTTTGGAACTTACGGTGTTGAGGATCTTTATGTGAGCCAGCTTCAGCCCAATGGGAAATGGAGTTCGCCTAAGAACCTAGGTGGTACTCTCAATACCCCACATCAAGAAATAACCCCGTTTTTAGCGGCAGACAATAAGACCTTGTTTTTTTCTAGTAATGGCAGAGGAGGCCAAGGTAGTTTTGATGTTTTCATGTCTACTCGTTTGGACGATACCTGGCTCAATTGGTCAGAACCTAAAAATCTGGGACCTAGGGTAAATACTTCTGGATGGGAGAGCTCCTTCGTCCTACCAACTGAAAAGGAGTTTGCTTTTCTGATAAGTACTCAAAACAGCGAGGGCTATGGTGACATCAAGATGGTGAGGGTCGCTCAGGAAATCGAAAAGTTGGAAGAAGAAATAGTCGAGGAAGAACCAGTTGCAGAGGTAGTTCAAAAGAAATTTGTGCCCATTCATGGCGAGGTGCGTGATCAGGTGACTCGTAGGGTGATTGTCGGAGCAGAAGTTGAGGCTGTAATTTTCCCATCAGGTGAGAAAAAGAAAGCTCGTACCAATAGAATGGGACAGTTTACCCTGAATGTAACTGATGGTGAGCGTTACAATGTAAAGGCTCGGGCTTTTCAATATATGACTGCAGAGATAGAGTTGAGTGCAGTGGAAGCTGCTTCGGGAGAAAGCTACACTTTCGAATTGAACCCGGTGATAGAAGGAAACACGGTTGCGCTCGATAATGTGCTGTTCAAAAGAGGACAAAGCGAATTGATTGAAGGCTCAGAAAAGGAATTGGATCTGGTAGTGGAAATGATGAAATACAATCCAGATATATCCATTTTCTTGTCAGGCCATACCGATAATCAAGGAGACGCCAAACTTAATTTGAAGCTGAGTGAGGAAAGAGTCAAAACGGTGAATCGATATTTAGTTTCTCATGGGATAGCCGAAGAAAGAATCAACGGCAAAGGTTATGGGGGTACCAAACCAAGAGCTAGCAATGCGAGCCCAGAATCCCGAAAACTCAACCGTAGAGTTGAGTTTACCATTCAGAAAAAAGATTAGTCCTTCAAGTCAATCGTTCGAATAATTGGTCAATGTCTTCAGTGGAATGATACATACCAAACCCGAATCTCAAACGATCCTCTCTACAGTCAGTGATGATGTCTAATTCTCTTAGCTGACGCTGAATTTGCTGTGCATTTTCTGTTCGAAATGTTAAAAAATGGCCAAACTTTGTAGTTCCTTCCTGGATATGAATGAGGTCCATTTTGTTCAATCCAAAAATGTTTTGAGACTCCAGTTGGTTGATAAAATACGCTTGCAGACTACTTATGAAATTGTGAATGGCTGTAATATCTATCTTTTGCTCTTTCCAAGATTTAAGTACGCTGTGCATTCGGTAAATACCTGAAGGGTCTGTAGTAGCGCCTAAAAACCGACTCGCATCTGGGGCATAACTAACCGTATTTTCATGGTTATCCAATGAATCAAATTCGGCAAACCAACCCGTGTACAAAGGTCTGTAATGGCTCGCGGTATTAGGCACAGTCATGAAGCAAACCCCTTCTCCTGATTGCAGGTATTTGTAGCCGCCAGCCAGGTAAAAGATCCGATTTTCTAATTTTTTCAGACTTGTCGGAATAGCTCCCATGGCGTGATAGCCATCCACTACGATCATGGTTTTGTCTGTAACCGACTGGGCTAATTCCTCCATGAAATCGATCGCAAGACCTGAATTGAAAAACACCTGACTGATATATACGATATCATAGTCCTTTTCTCTGAGTTGATTTAAAAACCTTGCTTTTAGACCTAGAAAAGGAAGCGTTGGTACTTGATCCACTGTGATATTGTCATATTCGCTGAGTCGAAGTGCCTGACGGCTGAAGCTATAAAATTCAGAATCCGTACTTAGGATATTGAGTGTTTTTCTTAAATCAAAGCAGGAAACTAGCCGAAAAAATAAGGTGTGCACATTGGGGGCAAAACAGATTTGGTTGGGATCTGATAGCTCCAAATGTTGGGCTAGGAGTTGTTTGCATTCTTTCTCAACTGGAGCGATGGCTTCACCCCATTTTTCATCTGCCCATCGATAGGCATCTTTTACATATTGGTTTTGTGCCTCTTGTACGCAATCTGGCCATAGATGATGGCTATGTGCCCCGAAGTGTAAAGTTTTTCCCAGAGCCAAAAGACTCTTTTGGTAAAGCAATTTATAATTCATTTCATTTTTGGGTATAAAAAAAGGGTAAGCCAAACTTACCCTTTTTTTCGAAATCTTCAGATTGTCTATTTGATGATGTTTTCATCTACCAGCGCTTTGACAATCACTCGAGCATAAACCTTGGTAGTGCTCTTGTTCGGGTCGGTAATGGTGCTCTGTGAAGCCCACAATAGTGCATCCTTGCTTGGCTCCCCTTCTTTCAGTTCATAGAAATGATTTTCTACTAAATAGGAAGTAGTCTCATTGTAGTACCCAGGGTTATAATATACGGGCCCATATCGATATCCATAGTAGTAGCCAAAGCCTCCATAATATCCATAACTGGGGCTTCCAGGGACATATTCAAGGGATTTTTCGCTGTCTACTACAACTGTCGAAATAACCGCGTCTACTCCGTTTTGGATCAGTATTTCTTTTAATTTTTCTACTTCCAGATTTTTGGTTTCCATGGGGTTGATCATGCTCATGCCGGTTACCGCATTGAAGCCTTGTTGACCAAGGACTTCCACCATGTACTGTTGGTAGTTCATCGCTACATCCAGATTTTTAGTGGCACAGAACACGGCGATTTTATCATATTTCGCCCCTTCGTAGTTGTTTTTGGTCCAGGTGTAAGATAGGGTTGGTGCACAAGAGGAAATAACTAGCCCTAATGCCGCCATTATTAGAAAATTCTTCATTGGTTTTATGATGGATTAATTTAAAAATTGAGCGAAAGTTAAAAAGAAAAGCTGATAAGAAGAGCTATTCTTCCTATCAGCTGGTTGGCCGTGGTTCAGGGATTAAAAGGGAATTGAACTCAGCAATTTGAGTTTATCGTTGCAATCGTATTCATATTGGTAGAAACCATCTTCTCCTACCATAAAAAGTATATTGTCCAGGGGGATTACATCAAAGGCGTGCACTCCTTTGTGATGCTTAATCATTTGGTCCCCAATGGTCATAGGATTACTGGAGTTAAATAGTTTCAGCCCATATTCCCCTTCGGCTATAAAAAGGCAATCTCCATTTATACCCAATCCATGTGGGTTTTCCATTTCGTGTGTCACGAGCAATTCGGGTTGGTGAATATCAGAGATGTCAATGACGTCCAATTGGTTGGAGAATGTTTCACATTCTGTCCCTGATCTCAATGTGACATAGGCCAAATCTCCTGAAACTACTACTGGGTCACAGGCATTGACATGAGAATAGGTCGAAACATGAGTGGGAAGCTCTGGGTTGGAATTGTCATAGATATGCATGCCTGTTCTGGCACCTAAGAACAATTTGTCCTGGTACGGGAAAATGGTTTCGATACCCCAGCCGAGCTGTATTTCATTTCCGGGAATAGGACTGTCGAGTGTATGAATATCGAAAAGCTTCATCTGCCAATCGTTGATGGTGTAGAGGTAGTTGTCCATAATGGTGAAGCGAGCCATAGACCCACCAACGCCGGTACCTCCAGAACTTCCCCCACCGTTGATAGGCGAAAAGTCTAGGGTTTCAAACATAATTATTTCCTCACCACATTCTACATCATACTCTCTTTCCTCTATGTTATAATCAATCAGAACTTCTCCTGTTTCTGCATTGAGATAATAGTACTCGTTGAAAACATCTTCCAGGCGGTTGACCTCTTTTATGTTTTTCTTATCAGAAATATCCAGAATGACCAAATCCATGTAATTGTCGGCATATAGGAAGTCTCCCTTAGCGGCCAGATCCTTATTGCCGGGCAGGTCTATAAAGCCCACTTTTTCTGGTCGACTGGGGATGCTGTTGTTGATGACATGTATGCCCTTGTTGATTTCCGAAATAAAAAGATGGTTGTCCTTGTAGTACAGTTTGCCAGGTGATTGTAAAACTTGCGGTCCGACAAAATCAGCCGTAACCCTAACTTCACTCAACGGAGCATAGATAGGCTCGTAGTGCATGTAGGTAGGCTTGTCACAGTTTTCCTGGCAGCTGCCCAATAAGGTCAATAGGATCATAAAAAGTGTTCCGTATAGGATTAGCCTTTTCCACTCTTTTGTTTTTCTTAAGTTTTCTGATTGGGTTTTCATGGTGTTAGAATATGTATTTCAGACCAAAGGCAAGTCCTACGCTACGGGGTTTGCCCTGGCTGGAATGGTTCGAATTGGTGAAGTCTGTAAGAGCCTGATTGTAATTAGGCTCCAGTGTTACCTGATAATTTCTGAAGAATCGGTATCCGAATTCCAATCCAGTGCTGAAATTGAAATAGACCGATTCATAGTCGTTAGAAGTGTCCAGGTCGTTGCTTAGTGATTGACTGCCGTGACTTTCAAGTTGTGCATTCATTAGGAAATTAGAAGCCAGCCCGGTATTGAATACGATGTTGAATTTACGATCCAAGAGCACATAACCGGCTTTTATAGGGACAGTGATGTATTGGTATTCGTTACTCAAACTCACGTTGCCTGCTGCCTCTAAGGCTTCAGAGTCAGCAGCGGTGTTAAAGGCTTCATCGGTTCTACTGCCTGTCAAGGCAAAGTAGTCTCCATTTTGGCTAACCAGTCCTGTTTGAGCATCATCAGTATTAAAGGCCTGATAGTGCAATCCAGTACTAAGAATGATTTTTTTGCCCACTCGGGTCCCTACATTCAAACCAGCCGAAATAGAATATCCCGGATCGTAATCCAATTCTTCATTGTTGACCGTATTGCTTTGATTAAAAGTCAACTCGGATGTGGGATCAGAGGCCATCATCATATCCGATTGATTACCACTGCCAAAGGCGGGGTTGAAACTGCCTGAATTCATGCTGACGCCAGCCCATAACTGTTGTTCCTCCTTATCTTCTATATAAGCGGTATTTGGTACACCGTAGAGATGGTAGGGTAGCTCGGGTTTATCTATCGCTGCTTCATAATCTACCTCTTTACCATCCAACTGGGCAATCAGGTAGGGTTCTGCTGTCCTGGTTCTGTATCCTGCCTTCACTTCCGAATTGGGTTCTTGTTGGTCAATGATCGGAATTACCTGTTCCAAATTCTCTTTTGGAGTAGATCCAGACAAATTCTTCTTTTTGACCGCCTCTAAAGCGGGTACACTGCTAGCAGGAGACTCATTGTTTTCCAGGTTTTTTGAATCTGGGAAAATGCTTTTCTCAGTACTGGTGATGGTAGCCTCAGTAGCCTTCGATTCATTTTGAATACTATTGGCTTCTATCAAGTTCCGATTGTTTGGGTCATCAGTGGAGGGAGTTGTGGCCCAGTAGCCGACACCCAATAGCGCAAGTAAGCCAACACAGGCAGCCGCGCTCCATTGATAAAACAATAGTCGTTTTTTGTATTTTTCTGCTTCTTGATTGGCCAACTGACCATCTATTGCAGTCCAGATATGGGCAGGCGGTGTTTGCTCGGCCTTTTCAAAGGCGTCTCCCCACTGTTCCTCGAATGTTCTCTCAGCCTCTTCCATAGTTCTTTTTTGTTTCTTGCAGCTTTTTTTGCAGGAGCTCCTTGGCTCTTGCATATTGTGATTTGGAAGTCCCCTCGCTGATGTCTAGCATCTCTGCTATTTCTCTGTGCTTGTATCCCTCAATGGCATAAAGGTTGAAAATAACCTGACTGCTCTGAGGTAAATCCTGAATCATTTTGAGCAGGTCGTCCATACTGTGCTCATTGAGCTTTAGATGTTCGTTACTGCTCTCTTTGAGGTCGGTTACATCTACCATCGGGTAGAGATATAGTTTGCTCCTCTGGTGATTCAGTGCCGTGTTAATCACAATTCTTTTGATCCAATAATAAAGCGAGGATTGCTGCTTGAATTGCTGGAGGTCTTTGAAAACCTTGATGAAAGATTCCTGAAGGATATCTTCGGCTTCTAACTGGGCTCGGGTATAGCGCTTGCAAATGACAAACATCCCAGGGGCAAACTGTTGATACAGCGCCTCCTGTGCTTTTCGATCTCCCTTGAGACAAGCCTTTATCAGTTTGTTTTCCTCTTTCAGCATGCAGCTGATCTTGATTATTATTTGATTCCCCCTAAAGACACGGTGGCGTGACTTTTGGTTGGATTACAAAATGAAAAAAATATTTTTTCTTCAGAATCCTCCTATCAAAGTTAAGCCTAGTTAATATTGAATCATGAAAAGTCGACTACATCTATGGGTTTTTGTTGCCTGCTTCATGGCTGGCTCTGCAACTGCCCAGGACAGCCAAGTATATCAGAATCAAAAGTTTGACCAGGCAGTAGGCACTGTTCAGCTGTATCCGCTGGTCAATACCGGAGATCAGGAAATGCGTGCTCCTATCATCACGCTTGATCAGACGACAGAGCTTTTGCTGCAGTTCGATATGCTTACCGAAGAGTATGACATTCTTCAGGCTAAAATCATTCATTGCAATTCGGATTGGACTAAATCAGTGCTGAACGATATTGAATTTCTGTATGATTACAACACCTTCGATATTCGCGATTTCGAATACAGCGAGAACACCCGACAGCTCTATGTCAACTACTGGATGAAAATGCCCAGAGTGAAATTATCGGGCAATTATGTGGTGCAGGTTTATCGAGAGGGTAGGCCTGATGATGTGATTTTGACTCGTCGATTCATTGTATACGAGCAGAATATCTCGATAAACCCGGGTTATAGAGCCTCGACTAGTGTACGTTTTCGACAAAGCAATCAGCAGATTGATTTTGCTATCAATTATACGGCCATGGATGTGACCAATCCGATGAGGGAGTTCAAAGTGGTGCTGAGACAAAACAACCGTTGGGACAATGCAATTTTTGATTTGCAACCCACTAGCGATAACCGAGCTAACTCTACTTTGGAATATCGCCATTTCAACGCAGAGAATAATTTTAAAGGAGGTAATGAATTTCGGTTCTTTGATATCCGGGTATATAATTTTCGAGGCATCAATGTCTCCAGAATCGACAAAGACAACAAAAGAATAGATGCCTATCTGGCGACCAGCGAATCAAGAGGCAATTCCGTCTATTCGCAAAGTAGACAGGATATGAACGGCTCATTTTTTATTATGACCAACGAAACAGGGGCGAGCTATCTCGAAGCAGATTATATTCATGTGCATTTTGATCTTAAGACCAGCCAGGTTCCTCAGGAAGTTTACGCCATTGGTGCCTTCAACGATTGGGCGAAGAACGAATCCAGTAGATTGACTTATAATCCTCAAGCTCAATCTTATCAAGGTGTGGCTTTACTCAAGCAGGGCTATTATGATTACATGTATTGGGTGGATGGGGACGATCCTTATTTGTTTGAAAACTCCTTTTATCAGACAGAAAACGAATACGATATTTTGGTTTACTATAGGGGCTTTACGGATTTGGCCGATCGCGTGGTGGGTTTTGCTTCTTTCAAATCTGTACCTTGATACTCGATGGGTTCACGGTATTTTTGAAATGGGATGGCCAGTAGGTTTTTGAGGCTTTCATTCTCCTTTGGATCCATATGGGTGTCTACCCCATACTTCACTTCATTCAGATCATCCACATATTCGAAAGTGCCAAACATGCGATCCCATATCGAAAAGATATTGCCATAGTTAGTATCAGTCCAGGGCTGCCTGTAGTGATGGTGTACTTTGTGCATATTAGGCGTGACCAGAATGTAACTCAGCGCCTTGTCCAATCGACCGAAAATGGGTGTATTGGCATGTGTCAGGTGAGCAAAAAGGACCGAGAGACTTTGGTAGAGCATGACTATGCCCATAGGAGCTCCAATTAACATCACAGCTAAAATGGTGAAGCCTATTCGAAAGACTGTTTCGCCTGGGTGGTGTCTGAGTCCAGAGGTCACATCGATGTGGGTGTCACTGTGATGGACGAGGTGAAACTTCCACATCCATTTCACTTTGTGTTCGACGAGGTGAACGAGATAAGCACCGATTGCATCCATGAGCAATATACCAACCACTACCTGCAGCCAAAGAGGCATAGGGACAATGTATAATAGCCCGATTTCATTGGATGAGACATAGTCTGAAGCCATCAAGAGTACACCGGCGAGTCCAAATCCAACGATCATGGTAGTAAGTGTCAAAAAAAGATTTACTTCGGCATGTTGGATTTTTTTGTATTGAAAAGCCATGAGAGGAATGACCCCTTCCAGAATCCAAAAAAGTACCAGCCCTCCTATCAAAATAGAGGCTCTGAACCAGGTGGGTACCTCGGCAAAGAAATCAACTATTGCTTCCATAATCGTCACGCTTGTGTCTCTAAAAATAAGCAAAATATTTATTGGGAGAGATGAGAACAGATAGATCCATACATATTTGTTAGCTAGCGGATTCTCTACTATTATCGCAGCAGGTTATTTGATACATTATGGAAAAAGAACTCACACATTATTTTGCACACACCGTGCTTTTTTGGTTGAAAGACCCAAACAATCCTGAAGTGCAAGAGAAATTCGAAAGAGAAGTGAAGAAGCTTATTGCTAGCTCTAAGTACGCTCATTTTGGGCATGTCGGTAAACCAGCTGGGACCGATCGCGTAGTGGTGGATAACTCGTATACCTATTCGATGATCGTGACATATGAATCTCAGGAGGATCATGATGCCTATCAGGTAGAAGATGTGCACCAGCATTTTATTGCCGAATGCAAAGACCTCTGGGAACGCGTGCAGATCTATGATGTACATCGTATCTAATGTATCTATTTGAGAAAACCTGGAAGGAACTTAGTCTTTGGAGTCCGCTATGGCTGCTAGCAGCCATATTTGGTAACCCAGTATATAATGTAGTGGCCTATTATGTCTGTATCGAGCTGGGCTATTATCAAGATCTGAGCACCAATGTGGTGCAGGTCAATTTGGGATTCTTTATTCTGGTGCTGCTGATCTTGTTTGCCCTTAGATATGTAATTTACCGTATTGTCTATGTGGTCAAACTAAAGGATCAGATGACAACATGGTTCTTTTTAGA
This sequence comes from Reichenbachiella ulvae, assembly GCF_025833875.1. Taxonomy (NCBI): domain Bacteria; kingdom Pseudomonadati; phylum Bacteroidota; class Cytophagia; order Cytophagales; family Reichenbachiellaceae; genus Reichenbachiella; species Reichenbachiella ulvae. Next base: position 4,560,074 of record NZ_JAOYOD010000001.1, read on the forward strand.
GGCTTTTGCTGAACGACATAAGTTCCAACTCATTAGTTTGGCTACATTTTTTATGTGGATCAGTGAGGTAGAGGGCAATGTCGCAGGTTTTATTTATTTTCCTATCACTATAGTTTTGACGCTGAGTGTTTCAGTGATTACACTGAACCGCTTGTTGAAAATGGGTAAATATCTGGAGGGGCTAAAGTAGAATTAGATCAGTCGATTGAGCACCTGCGATCTAGAGAAGATAGGCGGTCGATCGAAGCGATAACCCACAAAAAAACGTAGGGTGTTGTAGCCTCTTTTTAGATAAGAGTCTTCTTCTGTGTTTTCTATGGAAGTGGCCCCAAATGAAGTGACTCCCATAAAGAATCTTTTTCCATTATAGCCCATAGCCATTCGCGCAGTTATGCTTGCTTCACTTTCCCATTTGCTGTATGCTGAGCGGTTGGATGTCTTTCTTCCATTTTGATACAGAGGACCGAACCCCAGAGCCAATGAACCTGATAGATAGAAACGATGGAACAAGACCAGCGTATAGGCATAGCCCCCACTGATCCCAAAGTTGAGAAAGGAAACGCTCCTGAAGTCTCTGCTGATATCTGCAACATCGTGTAGTTGGTGTGGTATCAATGTAGAGTCTGCTTGCATCAGATAGTAGTTGGCATATCCTCCAAAGACCCATGATCCAGCACTTTTCATTTGCCTTTCGGCCTGTGTAAAAGCGGCGCGATAAGAAAACTTTTGATTGTTCTGAATAAAAATACCTGAGGCATTCAGATTCAATGTCTTGATGTCTGGTCGTATAGGGTGTATTGACGAATTGTAATTAGGGATCGTACTGCCGGAATTGGAATGGTGAAAGCCCCGATAGCGTTGCATGGCCAGATCTATGGCCCATTTTCTGGTGTAGATGTTGGATTGAAGGTCGAAAGATTGAGTTCTCCCATATTTTTCATCATCATTGTTAACTGCAGGAAGGTTAAAGGCGGCATTGAGCGCGAGCCAGCCTGTCGCTATCCCCAGACCCACATTGAGATTCTCATTGGGTTTGAACAAATACTCTTGATCAGTGGCCTTGTCATAGTGAATCAGAGAAACCGACTTAATCATGGCCAGATGGCGAATGGCCAATTGGTCTCGATAATCTACAATGTAGTCTTGGTTGTAATCAAGATCATTGCTACTAGAAGGAGCCTGACCCCACGCAAGAGAGGAGCAGATTAGGACAATAAATGACACCAGGTAGATTGGACGCATGGCCTAATTTACCAAAAGAGCTGTAAATATGGAATTACAAATACTGCGTGACATCCACCACCTTCATGCCAGCTGTTTCAGCAGCGATCATGCCGGGTTTCCCGTCCTCATACACCACACAGTCAGTAGGGTCGATTTGAATCAATTCTGAGCACTTAAGGAAAGTTTCTGGATGAGGCTTGAAGTTTTGAACATCTGTAGCAGTCACTACGTGCTCAAAGTAGTTTCCTAACCCAAACATTTTGAACATTCTGGTCACGGTCTCTCTATTGCTCCCTGTACCTACTGCCATTGGTAGCTTATCCTGATATTGCTTGATGATTTCCATCACTGGCTCGATCAATGTGATTTTGTCCAGATTCTTATCTACAAACTCACGCTTGCGCTGCAAGGCAGCATCAACATCAAAATTTTCAATACCATGATCTTTGGCAATCAGGTGCATGGTATCTCTGGTAGGAATACCTCCTCGACTCAGGAAAACATCGTGCGGATATTCTACGCCCCAAGGTTCGAGACTGTAATTGTAGGCAGTAAAATGCAATGGCATAGAATCTAGAATTGTACCATCCAAATCGAAAATCAAACCCTTCACTCCGGCAGGAACCGGTACCATCACTGACTGCATAAATCTTTTTTGCTGCAAACTTAATGTGAAGAAGAGACAAATGCACCTCAGCGAAAGTCATAGTGCTTCTTTGGGGAATGATTTAACGAAACTATAACTTAGCCGAATCGGTTATACCATATATGTTTCTATTACAATTTCCCCCAGATCATCCTCATTATCAAAAGACGCTTGATTTTTTCAAGGAAAACTCTCTTGCTCATCAAGCGGAGGTGAAAGAGGATGTTACCGTTCCTCAAATAGTAAAAGGAGAAAAAGTTTACGAAGGAATAGAATCCATCGAGCAACTCCTCAATGAACTGAAAGACTACTACGGAGGATATTACAATTGTAGCTGTGCCAGGTGATATGAATAGATATAAATATCGGGATGGATTAGAGTCTGAACGTCTGAAAACACGTTTTCTACAGTTAGCTGATGTAGATGTATGGGAGGAGTTTTACACGCGTGAAGAGAATAGCAAATACCTGCTCAATCTGGGAGGCTCCACGCCAAAGGAAAATGCAAGGCTGGCGGTCGAGCGTCAATTGAAAAGGTATAAACAGAAGACATATGGTCTACAAGCATTGATTGAGAAGTCTTCAGGCCAATTGATAGGGCAGTGTGGGGTATTGTCTCAGGATGTCAATGGCCGTTTAGAATTAGAGGTAGGTTATCAGCTGTTCAATAATTATTGGGGAATGGGATATGCTACCGAAGCTGCCCAGCTTTTTAGAGATTATGGTTTTAAGGAGTTGTCTGCTGAAAGCATCATTTCTATTATAGATGTTGAAAATCTTCCCTCACAGCGGGTAGCAGAAAGAAACGGTATGAAATGCGCTGAACAGATCAAATATATGGGTTTCGATGTTTTTGTCTATCGCATCACTAAACCTGAATGGGAGAAATTGTAATAATTGTCGATTTCTCGCTACTAATCGAGCATGAGAACAATTGGAAATGTCATTTGGCTGGTTTTTGGTGGTGTATTCATCGCGATCGAATATTTGGTAAGTAGTATCGCCATGATGGTGACTATCATCGGGATTCCTTTTGGGATTCAAACCTTGAAGTTGGCCCTATTGGCTCTATGGCCTTTTGGTAGTGAAGTGAGAGAAGTCCCTCATGCTGTGGGATGCTTGTCTACCGTTATGAATATCCTATGGTTTTTTGTCGGAGGCATTTGGATCTGCCTTTCTCATTTGGGTTTTGGGATTCTTTTTGCCATCACGATTGTAGGGTTACCTTTCGCTCAGCAGCATTTCAAATTAGCAGCCCTTGCCTTGACGCCATTCGGTAGAGAGGTGGTGGATAGAGTCTGATCCGATCTTAGTTTTTTCTGTTTATATTGATGCAGCCCCGTCTAGGGAAAAGTAAATATTGGATCAGTCTGTAAAGTTGGGGGGCAATAGTTCATAATTAATTTTCTTTGCTAGAAAAAAGCATTGGAAAAGGAGTTATTGAGTCTGCTGTTACCCGAGGGTATGTTGGAATATTTCGAAGTAGTATCCATGAAGCTAAAGGACAAAACGTATTTCATTTATTTGGAAGAGAAGAATATCCACCCTCAGCAGTTCAAAGGAGATAAATTGACCTCCAAAGGATTCTTTGATGAGGTTTCAATTCAAGATTTTCCTCTTCGTGGCAAGCCCTGCTATCTTAAGATCAAGCGTAGGAAGTGACTCAATGAGGATACTGGCAAAAATGTAAGCAGGGATTGGAAAATGGTAGCAACAGGTACGCGGATGACAGAGGAATTCGCGCTTTTTTTAAAACGGAACTCCTGGATTCCAAGCCTATAAGCTGCAAGCTGATTGCCGAACTATTTAATCTCAGTAGTAAGCAACTCGAACACCAATATGTCTTCTATTTGAGTAATTTCATGCAATGGCCTCAACGGGAGCACGCTTCTGATTGGATATTGTTCCCCGAAAACATGGGTACTCATTTAAGTATTGATGAAACTGCCCTCTCACAAGGAGAGCTTTATACAATCGTGACCAATAAAGCAGCAAAAGGAAGAAAAGGTAGCTTGGTTGCTTTGGTCAAAGGAACTGATAGTGAGCAAGTAAATACGGTATTGAAGCAAATTGACAGTGCTTTAAGGCGCAAAGTCCAAGAAGTCACACTGGATATGGCCGCTAGCATGGAAAAAATAGTTAGACGCAGCTTTCCAAAAGCCCAGTTAGTAACAGACCGCTTTCATGTTCAAAAATTGGCTTATGATGCGGTACAAGAAATGCGCATTGCTTACAGATGGGAAGCCATCGATCAGGAAAATAAAGAAATTGAATTGAGTCGTGAAGCAGGTAAGCCTCATGTTGCCCATCGACTAGAAAATGGTGATACAGAAAAGCAACTTCTGGCCAGAAGCAGGTACTTGCTTTTCAAAAGCGAACACAACTGGACTGTCTCACAAGTCCACCGTGCAGAGATACTATTCAAACGCTATCCTTCACTGGAGAAAGCCTACAAACTCTCAAGAGAACTCGCTTACATCTATCAAAGTAGCAAACTCAAAGGAGTTGCATTCACTCGTTTGGCACAGTGGTACGACAAGGTGGAAAAGGCAGGCTTCAAGTCCTTCAATACAGTGGCCAGGACCATACAAAACCATTACCAGAGTATCCTCAATTTCTTTGATCATCGAAGTACCAATGCGTCAGCAGAATCTTTCAATGCCAAGATCAAAGCCTTTAGATCCCAATTCAGAGGTGTTCAAAACATAGAATTTTTCCTCTACAGACTATCTAAAATTTATGCGTGATTTTTTCAATCCCCCAGAAATACGGACTGATCCCAAATATTTAGTATGCGCGCATACTAAATTCAATTTTTCTGCTTACTTTAGGAGGAATAAAAAAAGGGTTTCTGATTCAGAAACCCTTGGTGTTAAGTTGTGGTGATGAGTGGGCTCGAACCACCGACTCACGGATTTTCAGTCCGATGCTCTACCAACTGAGCTACATCACCGCGTTAACGAGGCACAAAAGTAGAAAAGTTTATCAATGGTGCAAACGTTTTGAACAATATTTAGACAGAAAAACAACAAATTTTATGACCCTAATTCCGCAAATAATTTTCGTCATAGTCATGGCTATCCCGACCTATTTGATAGTCAGGCGAATACGTCAGATTCGAGGCAACATCCTTCGAGGGAGACCGCTGGATAGAAATGACAATTCTTCTGAGAGATGGAAGACCATGTTTCTTATTGCTTTTGGACAAAAGAAAATGTTTAAGAAACCCATTCCTGCATTTTTACACTTATTGATCTACGTAGGCTTTTTGGTGATCAATCTGGAAGTGCTGGAGTTCATGCTAGATGGCTTGTTGGGTACGCATCGATTGTTTGCACCTTATCTGGGGGACTTTTATAATGTGGCGATGAACTTCTTCGAGTTCCTTGCCCTGGGCGTATTGATCAGTTGTGTGGTTTTTTTGATCCGACGAAATGTGATCAAAGTGCCGCGTTTTACCAAGCCAGAAATGAAAGGTTGGCCTGCCATGGATGGTAATTTAATTCTCATCATTGAGATCGCTTTGATGATTGCGATACTCAAAATGAATGCAGCTGACCAGGTGCTACAGTCTAGAGATGTAGCAGGCTATCACGAAACAGGCAAATTGATGATTTCATCCTTTCTGGTTCCGTTGATCGATCAGTTCGATACGGGATTGGTGATGTTGACTGAGAGAGGGGCGTGGTGGTTTCATATCATTGGGATCATGGCTTTTGCATTGTACGTGACTTATTCAAAGCATCTCCATATCTTTTTGGCTTTCCCCAATACCTACTACTCCAATCTGGAGCCTAAAGGAAAGATTCAGAATATGGATGCTGTAACTACAGAAGTCAAATCTATGCTGGGCATGCCGGTGGAAGCTCCCCCAGCCAATCCAGATGAGATGGGTAGATTTGGGGCTAAAGATGCGACAGACCTGAGTTGGAAGAGCCTGATGGAGGCCTATTCCTGTACGGAGTGTGGTCGATGTACTGCAGAGTGTCCAGCTAATCAAACGGGAAAACTTTTATCCCCTCGAAAAATCATGATGGATACCCGTGATCGCATAGAGGAAATTGGGAATGGAAAGGAAGAGGGTAAATCCTTGTTGGGTGACTACATCACCAAGGAGGAAATCAATGCATGCACGAGCTGCAATGCCTGTACGGAGGCCTGTCCTGTCAATATTGATCCGTTGGCAATCATACTGGAGATGAAGCGCTATGTCGCCATGGAAGAATCCGGATCACCTGCCTCCTGGAACGCCATGTTTGCCAATATAGAAACCAATTTTGCTCCATGGAAATTCGCACCAAGCGATAGATTTAAGTGGGCAGAAGATTTGAAAAATGACTAATCCCGCTGGAAGCGGGAGTTAATAAGAATAAGTTATTGAGTTAATAGCTTAGCATGAAGATAGATTAAGATTATAATTAGACTCCTGAATGATATGATAGCGTTCAGGTAAAATTCAAGAATGATGAGTGAGATAAAAATACCGACAGTAGCAGATATGCAATCAAAGGGCGAGACACCAGAAATCCTTTTTTGGGTAGGCTGTGCTGGTTCCTTCGACGATAGATACAAGCGAGTGACCCTCGCATTTACCAAGATATTGAATCATTTAGGCGTCAACTTCGCCGTGCTAGGGCCTGAAGAAAGTTGTACGGGAGATCCTGCCCGTCGTGCAGGTAATGAGTTTCTCTTCCAAATGCAGGCCATGTCAAATATCCAACTGCTGGATGGCTATGGGATCAAAAAAATCGTGACGGCCTGCCCACATTGTTTCAATACGATTAAAAACGAATATCCTGATTTGGGGGGCAATTATGATGTGGTACACCATACTTCTTTTCTTCAAGGGTTGTTGGATGAAGGGAAGCTAAAAGTAGCTGGAGGAGACTACAAAGGCAAGAAGATAACCTACCATGATTCGTGCTATCTCGGCAGGTCTAATGGCATCTATGAGGCACCTCGCGAGCTGCTGCAATCCTTGGATGCTGACCTGGTAGAAATGAAGCGCTGCAAAACCAATGGCCTATGCTGTGGCGCGGGTGGAGGCCAGATGTTCAAGGATGCAGAGCCTGGAAATAAGGAAGTAAATATCGAGAGAACAGAGGAGGCCTTAAGCACAGGAGCCAAGGTAATCGCCTCAGCCTGTCCCTTTTGTATGACCATGATGTCCGACGGTGTGAAGAACAAAGAGAAGGAAGAAGAGGTGATTGTTAAGGATATTGCGGAAATAATTGAAGAATCTCTAGATTAAATAGGTTTTATTTTAGTTAAAATATCGATAGCTTCGGGTATGAACTCGAAGTTTTTCTTTTTTGTGGTGGTCAGTCTAAGCTGTCTCACCGCTCGGGCTCAGTCATTGGAGCAAGTACTTTCCAATCATTACAATGCTATGGGTGAAGAGATATTAGTGTCTATTCGTAGCGTAGAAATGGAATTGGTGGAGCGATCGGTGATGGGTAACGAGCGGCTCTATAAAATTGCTAAAAAGCGACCAAACAAAATCAGAGAAGAGATAGTGGCCATGGACAGCATGACATACATAGCAGTCTATGATGGAGTCGAGGGATATGTCTACGAAAGTTGGAAGGAAGACTCTGTCCGCGAAATGACCATAAAGGAACAGGCGCTACTGGAGATAGAATCTGCGATTGGTTCTCCTTTGCGATTGGCAGATTTAGATGGGCATCAGTTGAGTCTATTGGGCGTGGAGAACATAGGCAGTAAGCGATATTCCGTGCTTAGGATGACTTTTTATGAGAGTTATTTTATTGACTTTTATGTTGAGCAATCCAGCCAGTTGCTATACAAGTACATTGCCTATGAGGATCAGGAGGAGAATGTAGATTACGAATATTTCTACAAGGACTTCAAGAGACTAGGTGGTTTTGTTTTACCCTATTCATTCGAGAAGAGAAAAAAGGGAGAAGAAACCGTTTACTATTCCGTTCAGGATCTGGTATTTGGATCAGGTGCTTCCGATGATCTTTATGCGCTGGGCAATGATGAGGAATCAGCCGAGTGAAAGCCATTTCAAAATTTAATTTGGAAGCTGATTCTGAACATTTCATTTTTTCATCATCTGCAAGTTTTTTTTATCTCTGTTGCTTTCGTTAATATTATGCTGCAGCTTCTCACAAGTGTGAGAATATTAAACAAAATCAACTTATTATTATGGCGACAATACATGTCACTTTGGTGGTCGATACTGCCAAACTTAGCTCCAATCCGTCCGACGTAGCAGCAGCATGCTTACTTTATGATTCTGGTTTGGATCCAGATGATACAGGAGCATCCAATTTTCAAATCAATGCCCATGAAGGGGATACTGTGATTTTTCACATTTCGGCCTATGACAATCAAACAGCTGTTGCGCTAGAGTCAATCACGGCAAAACCAGGTCAAAGCAATTTGTTTTCTACACCTCCTTCGTCTCCATCATGGTTGGGAATTGCAGGGACTACCGATGGTACAGAAGCGTTTAATATTCAGTTTTCCGCGTCTGGTATTTCATATACTTTGGATCCGGAGATTAAAGTTGATCCTAAAATATAGAAGATTGATTAATAAATTCCTCATAGGAAAGAGCACCTTTTTGGCTATTGGTGCTCTTTTCTTTTTTTAAACTTATTTGCACAAAATCAAAAACAGGCTGATAGTTTAAAACAGATATTGTATTCGGGTGATTTTAGTAAGGAAGAGGAACTTACCATTTTAATTGAATTAGCAGTCTCTGAAACTGATCAATCTGAGGTGATCAGGATTTCTAATAAGATTATTAAAATGCTGAGTGATGGGTCAGATTCTAAAATGTTAATGAGGGCTTATTTGCAAAAAGGTCATGCGTTGAGATTTTTAGGAAATACTGATGAAGCAATTGAGTCCTATTTCAGGGGGGGGAGGCAGCAAAAAAGATAGACTACAAGCCAGGGTATGGTGGTGCTCTTTTATCTATTGGAGCTATTTATGCAAACAATAATGACCATAGAAAGGGAATAAAGTATAGAAGGCAAGCAATCGAAATCCTTCGTCAAACAAAAGATTCTATCACCTTAGCTGCAGCCTTAATGAATACTGGCTATGGATACTATCTAATTGAAAAATATGACAGTGCTTTGTATTTATATGAAGAGTCGGGTGAAATTTATTCTAAAAAGAATTTTGAAATAGGAAAAGCCTACAACCTCGGTAATGCAGGTCTGGTCTATGCCAAACAAGGAAAAACCCTCGAAGCAGAAGAACAACTGACCGAAGCGATTGAGATACTCAAGGAGCTAGAAGACTCCTATGCCATTACCGAGTTTGAGATCGAGATGGCCAATATCTATGAGCAAAGAGGAGAAAAACAAAAGGCGGAGAAATATCTCCTGGGGGCATTGGCCTATGCTCAGGAAGATGGCCTGAAAGAAAGAATCAGAGACGCCAGTCTCCAACTTTCAGAATTGTATAGCAGCGAACAAGAATTTGAAAAGGCCTATGAGTATTTACAAAATTATCTGGTCTATCGAGATAGTATCAACAATGAAGAGACCATCCGCAAAATGGCGGATCTTCGTACGGAGTTTGAAGTTGGGCAGAAACAAGCTGAGGTAGATCTATTAGAGGAGGAGGCTTTTGCCCATCGGGTATTGCTTTGGTCTGGCGCATTGATTGGAGGGCTTTTGCTGGGAGTGATTGTGCTGTTGCACCGATTCTATTTGATGAAGGTTCGGACGGCCAGAATTGCAAAGGCCAGACGTCAAGTGATCCAGGGGCAGCGCGACGAGCTGGATCATCTCAATGCAACAAAAGATCGTTTTTTTTCTATTATATCTCATGATTTAAGAGGGCCTGTTTCCAACTTTAATGGTGTCACCTATTTGATTCAGCGAAGTATAGAGGAAGGGGACCAAGAAGAGCTCAAAAGCATGGGGATAATGCTAGAAGAGTCTGCACAGGATTTATCCTCGTTACTAGATAACTTGCTGGATTGGGCGATGAGTCAACAGGGAACGTTTCCCTACAAGCCGCAATCAATTAATATTGCTGAGATATGCAATCCCGCACTTCGGGTATTTAAAAATACGGCAAAAGCTAAGTCAATCGAGATCGACGACCATGTGACCTCTGACCTTCAGGTGTATGTAGATGTCAATAGTACCAGTACCATTATTCGCAACCTACTGAACAATGCTTTGAAATTTACAGCAGAAGGCGGAAGTGTTAGTTTGAACATTGAAATGCAGGAGAAATTTGCAGTTATTCATGTCAGCGATACTGGTATAGGTATTCCGCAGGATAAACTGGAACGGCTTTTTGTATTCAAAGGAGTGAAAACTAGCTATGGCACCCAGGGAGAAAAGGGAGTTGGGCTAGGACTGAATTTAGTGAAAGAATTCGTCGACCTGAACAAAGGAAAGATTAAAGTAGAGAGTGAGGAGGGGAAAGGTTCCCGGTTTAGCGTGTTTTTACCTTTGGCGAAATCTTAACCTAAAGTCTCATTCTGTCGAGACGTTCAATTCTTTAAAAAAGCTTCATGTAACTGCAGTACCTGCGGTATCAAAAGCTGCTTCTCGTCATTTTGGATTATATGATTGGCCACTTCATTTCTTCTTTCGTCAGAGAATTGTTTATGGATGATGCCTTGGATTTCATCTTCTGTTCTGAAAGGATCCCGGGCTTTGATTCTTTTTATTCTCAGCTCGATCGGACTGGTCACGTTTATCAATGCATCCAGTGCCTGATAGGAACCCGACTCTATTAGTAGGGCAGCTTCTTTTATTACATAGGGACTCTGCTGTCCTGAGACCCATTGTTCGAAATCTTTGCCGACAGCTGGATGTACTATTGCATTGAGTTGCTTTACCCTATCTCCAGCACCAAAAACTTCTTTGGCCAAAAAGTTTCGGTTGAGTTGTCCATCCAGATAACTCTCCTCACCAAAAGCTTCCTTAATGGCTGTAATGACTTCTGGGGAATGGTTCATGAGATGTTTGGCACGACTGTCCGCGTCATAGCAAGGGATGCCGAGCGTTTCGAAGATTCGGCAGACGGTGCTTTTGCCTGAACCTATCCCTCCGGTGATGCCGATTTTTTTCATCTGAATGATTCTGGAGGGAATTCGATTTTCACTCTATCCAATGCCAGGACAATATCAAGGGCCTTGTCATGGGCATACATAAGGATTGGGGTGACAGTAGAATCTCGTTCGTTGAACATCGTGAAGTCCACGGTCACACTAAAGTCGCTTGCATTGACTTCATCTTCAAAATTCTCGTTGATGGTGTAGAAAATTTTGATATCCCTTTCTTGTGGCAGGGCACTAGAGTCTTCTGGGAAATGTAAAAACTCTATCGGTATGGTTATGTCTTTGTATAGAAAGTGATTTACCTCAAACTTTACATTGGTTTCAGCTGGTTCAGCTTTGATGATTTTTTCGGTTTCGAACTTCAGCTCTTCATCAAAATTTCCATCAATATCTTTTTCATCAAAGCGAACAAAGACGGTTTCGGGGAGCTGATGCATCAGGGATTTTGGCCCAGTAAATGTTGCCGAATCATTTTCCAACCTAATTGGGCTGACGATTCGATAGCTGTCTTTTAAGGGCACGTTGACGCTATCTACAGCAATGGGGCGTTTGCTTACCACTTTGTCCTCTATATGAAAGAACATCGTGTCGGTCACCACGTAGGTTAGCTTTAGTCCATCTAGTTGATCAGAGATCAGCGGAATCAGGCTGGTGCGGGTAAGGAATCGGATTTCGGTTGGGTTGTCTAGTGGGATTTGGATAGGAGTGGCATTGATACGCAAGGTCTTGCGGAGCAGGTTCCATCCACCACTGGACACTACAATTTTTACATTTTTGGCCAAAGGTTCTACGATCACCACGCTGTCTCTATTGAACTGGTAGCTTACCGGATAGTCCAGACGGGTGCTGTAGTTTTTGTTCATGGCATTAAAAAACCAAAAGGTAGTCGCACCCAAAATTGAGAGCAAGACTACCTTCCAGTTTTCTTTTAATCCAGGTGCAAAAAACCTAAACAAGCTCATGTATTACTTCTCGTTGAGTTTTTTGCTCAGATCTAAGGATAAAGAAGATTTTTCCAAAGTGATCTTAGTACCACGATCGATGTCCAGAGTCACTGTAGCATCAGTTACCTCTACGACTTTGCCATGTATACCGCCCATAGTGATCGCCATGTCACCTTTTTTAATCTCCTGGATGAATTTCTTCTGATCCTTTTGTTTTTTCTGTTGTGGTCTGATGAAGAAGATGAAAAAGACTACCGCCATCACACCGAGCATGATGAATTGAGTATAATTCCCCGATCCACTAGCCTGTAATAAGATTTGATTTAGCATTTAATTGTTTGCTTTATGTATTGTTGATAATTAGCTGTCCGCTGCGGCTGGCGTCACGTCAGCTTTGATTTTGATTCTTGTCTGCTTAGGATAAGTGTTAGCAGTGATGGTAACCGTCTTGTTTTGGATACCAGGCTTTTTGCTACTGTTAAACTTCACCTTGATTTGACCTTTTTCTCCGATACCGATTGGCTCTTTTGGCCATTGCGGAACTGTACATCCACAAGATCCTTTTGCATCTGAGATGATCAATGGAGCATCCCCTGTATTTTCAAATTCGAAAATGTGCTCTACTACATCTCCTTCGTTGATTTTACCAAAGTCATGGTTTTCTTCTGAGAACGCGAATACTGGTAATGGACCTTCAGGCTTTACCTCTGGCTCGTTCACTTTTGCAGGCTGCGCTGTGGCAGTAGCTCTTGCATTGGCAGTGCTTTTCCCTTCTAGTTCTGCTACTCTTCCCTCAAGTCTGGTTACTCTGCTTTCCAATTCAGAATTGCTGCATCCGGTAATCATCAAGCCAAATACAGCGATCAATGCTGATAATAATGTTACTTTTTTCATTGTTGAAATTGTTTTGATAAAAAGTCGATCCTTTCTGATAAGGAAAGGATCTGTATTTTTAATTAGACCTATGGCCTAATGAAGTCACAAATGTAATGAAGTATAATGATTGCTAAACCTGATTGTCAGGTGTTAACAAGTACTTAACAAATGACGGTCAGGCTTATGACTCTACTTCTTCACCTTTGATCTGGTGAATCAGCCCATTGACGTCATCCAAAAGTCTCTCTGCCTTTTCTTTGGCATCTTTTACGATTTTTTGACCTTCAGTTTTGGCGTCATTGTCGGCGAGCTCTTTGCCTTCTACAAACTCTTGTAGGATTTCGTCCAATTTCTTTTTGTACTTGTCCAGTCTGTAAGTGAGTTTGTCTCTTGTGTTTTCTCCTTTGTCTGGGGCATATAGGATACCTAAAATGGCTCCTGCAGCAGCGCCAGTCAAGAATGCTAAGAATGAATTCGAATTTTTGCTCATATTATTTATTGTCTAGGAGTCCTCGTCCACTTTTCTTGATTTTACCCTGATTTTGTAAATCTACAGAAAGTACATCAAGCAATCCATTTACAAACTGTTTACTTTTCGGTGTACTGTATTGCTTGGATAGTTCGATGTATTCGTTGATAGTAACCTTAACGGGGATAGAAGGAAAATGTGTCATTTCTGAGATAGCCATTTCCAAAATGATACGATCGGTAATCGCTACCCTTTCTATGTCCCAGTTTTTAGACTTGCTTTTGATCATCTCCTCCAGTTCCTCTTCATCATCTATGGTCATGTCATAGAGTTCTTTCAGGAAATTAAGGTCATCGTCCCAATTTTTGGACAATTCCATCAATAATGGCTCTGACCCTTCACTGTCTACTGACTTGAGGGTTTTCAGGACCATACTTTTTAGGATCACCTTGTTTTCTTCCCATCCGATATCCAGGGATTCGAAATACCCATTGACATTGTCATGTTTGAAAATCACAGACTTGTACAACTTCAGACAAAAATCCAGGTCATCCTCGTATTTTGGGTTGGCCATGTTGTCATATTCCTCGAAAAATTCGAGGGGCCTGATGTATTCCTTTAACCAGGCTTTGATCAAATCTGTGTCCCAGGAAGTTTTCTTTCTCGCTCTTTCAGCTTGAAAATCTTCACTTTCCTTCAGACTTTTAATGATGATGTTTTTGGCGAAGTTATTATGCTCAATGCCTTTACGACGCTTTTGCATTTCGATCAATTCTTCCAGATCCAGAATCAAAGAAAGTAATTTGATATAATCGTCCGAAATATGCAGCAAGTCTGAAATCATGCGCTTTTTGAAGTGCACTTTGTTTTCTGGGAGGTTGTTTTCCCATTCTCTCAGGTAGTGCTTGGCCTCATCGATGATTTCTTGCTTGGTTTCGGAATCAATTTTTTCTATTCCTTCCTTGTGGAGTGTGTCAAAGACCTCAGCAGTACGAGCTCTGTCGATGCTGAGTGCTTCTTTGTCCTGGACTTCCATCGAGTCCAAGTCAGGTAAAAATTGATCTTGTGCCTTTTTCTTACAGATATTGTAATCGGCTTCTTTAGCGGTGTGATAAGCGAATATCGCTTGCATCCCTTTGATACGTAAAGAACGTCTATTGAGCATTGTATCCTATCCTCGGTTTTGTATTTGATTTATAAAGGTAACTTAATATTACCTATTGATTGAATTCTTTCCTCTGCAATTTTGATAGCAGATGCGTGAGGCGTTTGGCCCGATTTCTGGCTTAGATCATATACATTGAGCGTCGTGTCGTAGATCAGCTCGGTCTGAGCCATCACTCTCTCTCTGCTATGGTTGCCAGCATATTCATAATATACATTGGTGATGCCGCCTCCGTTGATTAGAAAATCAGGGGCGTACAAAATGCCTTTTTCAAGCAGCGCCTGTCCATGTCTTACTTCGTCCAGCAATTGATTGTTGGCAGCACCAGCTACTATGTCGCATTGTAGCAAATCCAGGCTTTCATCATTCAAAGTGCCACCTAGTGCGCAGGGGGCATAGATGTCCATGTTAGCCGAGGCTACTTTGTCTGCATCGACTACATCTACTTTGAAGTGATCTGTGATTTGCTTGATTTTGTCTTCGAAAATGTCTGAAATGGAAACCTTGGCGCCTTCTTTAGTCAAAAACTCAATGAGGTGTTTCCCCACATTGCCGGTTCCCTGAACCAAAACCTTTTTTCCATGAAGATCATCCGATCCATAGGCTTTTTTAGCGGAGGCTTTCATCCCCATGTATACACCATAGGCGGTATATGGAGATGGATCGCCTGCCCCTCCCATGTATTCGGGTAGTCCGGTTACATATGGGGTTTCCATACGGATGTACTCCATGTCACGAGTAGTCATGTTTACATCCTCTGCTGTATAGTATTTGCCCGCTACGCTATGAACGAATTTGCCAAAACGTCTCATGAGGGCTTCATTTTTTATTTTTTTAGCATCGCCGATGATGACTGCTTTTCCACCACCGATATTCAGGCCAGCAATGGAATTTTTGAGTGTCATTCCGCGAGACAAACGAAGCGCGTCGGTGAGTGCATCCTGATCTGAGGCGTAGTTCCACATGCGGGTGCCTCCCATAGATGGACCTAATACTGTATTGTGTATGGCGATGATCGCCTTTAGTCCAGTTTTTTTGTCATGGCAGAGCACTACTTGCTCATGGTTCATTTCCTCTATACCAGAGAATATCGAGACCGATTCGTTGTTCATAGTTTCAGTCAATTCTATCATTTTGGGTCGTCATTAATTTGGGTTAAAAAATCACGGACGCAAATTTAGGTTATTTTTATCCAGATAATACCCGAGCAAGTTGCATTAATGTTATGCTTTTGATCCTATACAATATAAGCAGTCAACTTTCCAAAAACAATGCCGTTTGAGTTGTAATATTGCAATTCTGATAAAATAGAAGGGAACTCCTGAATGAAAGAACTCGCTCACATCAATAAATATCTGCTCAAGTACAAGTATCATCTGCTGCTGGGAACGATTTTTATCATCATTGCTAATCTTTTTGGTGTGGTGCCGGCTGTGGTGGTTCGTCATTCTTTTGATTTGATTCAGGAGAGTTTTCAACTCTATAATCTTTTCGATGGATTGCCATTACAGGAGAGCACCCATGATACTTTTGTGCTCAGTATTTTCGTTTTTGCAGCGGTGATTTTAGCATCAGCTTTATTGCGAGGCGTGTTTATGTTTTTTATGCGGCAGACCATCATCGTGATGTCTCGATTGATCGAATATGATCTCAAAAATGAAGTGTACGAACACTATCAGAGTTTGCCTCTGAGTTTTTATCGAAAAAACAATACTGGGGATTTGATGAACAGAATCTCCGAAGATGTAAGCAAGGTGAGAATGTACGTGGGCCCGGCTATCATGTATGGCATCAATCTGGCGACCATGTTTATCATTGTGATCCCCTTCATGCTGTCGATCAATGTGGAGTTGACTTTGTATTCTTTGATTCCATTGCCCTTCCTTTCTTTTAGCATCTACTATGTCAACAATATTATCAACCGGAGATCAGAGGAGATTCAAAGGAGTCAATCCAATTTGTCAACCTTTGTTCAGGAGGCTTTTTCTGGGATTCGAGTGATCAAGTCTTTCGTTAGGGAAAAAGATTATGACAAGTCCTTCGCTGAGGCAAGTGATGATTACAAACTCAAGTCTTTGCGTCTGGCATTTGTTCAGGCTTTGTTCTTTCCCTTGATCATGAGTTTGATCGGGTTGAGTGTGATCTTGACGGTTTACATTGGCTCGGCAGGTGTGCTGACCGGCGAATTGAGTACGGGGAATATTGCGGAATTTATCATCTATGTAAATATGCTGACCTGGCCAGTTACTGCGCTCGGCTGGATTACCAGTATCATTCAGAGTGCAGCCGCTTCTCAAAAACGTATCAATGAGTTTCTGGGAGCTAAAAATGATATCGTTTCGGAGAAGAACATCAAAAAGGAAATTGACGGAAGATTGGTTTTCGATCAGGTCAGTTTTACTTATCCAGACTCAGGCATTCAAGCTTTGAAAAACGTGAGTTTTGATGTGAAATCTGGAGATTCGATTGCTATCATAGGTACGACTGGCTCGGGCAAAAGTACCATTGCCAACCTGATCTGTAGAATGTATGATGCTACCCAAGGGCAGGTCAGTATCGATGAGGTTCCGATTCAGGATTTGAATTTGGCCTCTGTGAGAAGGTCTATTGGTTATGTGCCTCAGGATGTTTTTCTTTTCTCTGAAAGTATCAAAGACAACATTGCGTTTGGTAGTTCGGATATCACGGAGGAGCAAATCATGGAGGCAGCTGATAATGCAGATCTCACAGACAATATTTCCAAATTCCCACAGGGCATGGAAACCGTTTTGGGTGAGAGAGGAATAACCTTGTCCGGTGGTCAAAAGCAACGAGTATCTATTGCCCGAGCGATCGCAAGATCTCCGAAAATCTTGATTTTAGATGACTGTTTATCTGCCGTTGATACCAAGACTGAAAATAGTATTCTCAACAGTATGAAGAGAATCATGGTAGACAAGACCACTGTGATTATTTCTCATCGCGTGTCCAGTGCCCAGCTGGCAGACAAGATCATCGTTTTGGATGATGGGGAGATCATAGAGCAGGGAAGTCATCAGGAACTCATCTCAAAAAACGGGATATACAAGAATCTCTATGAGAAGCAAATCCAGGGAGAAGAGAGCCTTAGTAATTGACGCTAGATAATATTATTCTT
Source organism: Reichenbachiella ulvae (assembly GCF_025833875.1). Taxonomy (NCBI): domain Bacteria; kingdom Pseudomonadati; phylum Bacteroidota; class Cytophagia; order Cytophagales; family Reichenbachiellaceae; genus Reichenbachiella; species Reichenbachiella ulvae. Next base: position 4,577,598 of record NZ_JAOYOD010000001.1, read on the forward strand.
CTACCGCAAACTTCTCAATAAGAACAGAATTGTCTGGGTAGTAGATTTCCATACTTAGGCTTTGCAGGCTATCGCCAAAATTTTCTTTGGCATAACTTCGCAGGGCCTGGTCTATTTTTTCAGAATTGGGCATCACGAGAGGGTGCATGGCCAGAGCTGTTTTATAGCTTCTTCTCGTAGAGATTTCGAGTACGGTAAAGCCAGAAGGTATGGCTGTGACCTCTTCTCCGTCTAATAGCACTCCAATGAATCTTTTGATTTCATTTTCTCCCAGCGTATCAGATGGGTAGTCAATCATGCAGAGCTCACCTTTGAATTTTTCATTGATGACCAGGTCACGCATTTCATTGAAAGTTTCTCTCTCAACCTGATGCATACGTTCACCTTCGACCCATTTGCCCACTACGCTGTAAACATTGTTGGTAGATTGAGCAATTTCGATTTTATCATACCCACCGAGCAAACTGTAGATAGAAAGAGCAATGCCGATGATAAAGAGGAGTGAGGCTGCCCAATAGAGATATTTCTTAGTGATGATTTTCAATGCAGTAATTTCTGGCTAAAATAAACAAGATGATTAAGGAAACCTTTGTATGGGTTTACAAGGTTTATGAAAGGAGCTAATTCCGATATGGATTCAGCTCCTTCATGTTTTCTTAGCGAGAAATTGGCAGTAACCTGAATATATAGCCTGGATTTTCTACGGCAACATATATGTATCCATCAGGGCCCATTTTTACATTTCTAATTCTTCCAATATTAGGAAGAAGGTGTTCCTCGCTGACGACCTTGGTTCCTTCAATCTTACAAAGGTTCAAATACCTAAATCGTAAGGAAGCGACCAATAGATGGTTTTCCCATCCAGGATAGACATCACTATCAATAAAATCCATACCGCATGGAGCGATAGAAGGCACCCAATAGTGTATCGGTTCTTCGAATCCTTCACCAACTGTGTCACTTGTAAAGATGGTGCCATCATAGTTGATTCCAAAGGAAACCTCTGGCCACCCATAATTGAATCCTTTGCCTATGATGTTGAGTTCATCACCACCCCTAGGTCCATGTTCATGCTCCCAGAGATGACCATCCGATGAGTTAAAAGCTAACCCTTGCGGATTTCTATGTCCATAAGAGTAAATACTGGCAATGGCCGAATCCACCTCTACGAAAGGATTGTTTTCTGGAATGCTTCCGTCAGAATTGATTCTATGGATCTTGCCACAAAAGCTTTTAAGGCTTTGTGGATTTACATCTCTGCTGCCTCTATCGCCTACTGAAAGAAATAGATAACCCTTGGGATCAAATTCTAATCTGGATCCAAAATGATAAGGTTTTTTAGAAAAAGGCAAGGCAACCAGAAGTTCTTTAGGATCTGTGAGAGTGCCATTAGCGAAGGTGAAACTTGAGACGGCTGTTGTGGCCAACGTATCTTCTCCTTCGACTTTCAGTTTGCTGTAGGTGAGGAAAAGCGTTTGATTATTCTCAAAATCAGGGTGGAGTTCAATATCCATCAAACCGCCTTGTCCAAATTCTCTGGTTTCGGGTACCCCCTCGATTTTTAATTTGTCCCCTTCAGGTCCGATCTGGTACAGCTGACCTGCTTTTTCTGAGACCAACATGCTGCCATCAGGAAGAAAGGCCATGCCCCAGGGAATTGATCCTCCGCTGTAGACTGTGTCCAGTTTTAATTGGAAGTCTGCAGTAGTAGGGAAAGTATCTGATACTACCTGCTCATAAAAATTGTATTGGCCAGTTTTTTCGATTCCTGTTCGGATGTAGGCGACCAGATCCAACAATTCCTCCTCGGTAAAAGCATCTTTGAAGCTCGGCATTCCGAGATCTTCACGACCAAACTTGATGGTTTGATACAAACTGTCTGGCTCATTGCCATGTTTCCATCTTCGATCAGTGAAGGCTTGCATCTGAGCACCATGACACCCGCTACAATTGTTAGTGAATCTGTCTCTGGCTGCCGAAAAGTCTCGTTCTGAAGACTCCTTTACGGTGTTTTTTTGTTCGCATGCGTACCATCCAACTATTATAGATAGTAGAGTGGATAGTATTAATTTTCTTTTCATCCTATAAAAATAGGAAAAGTAGAATTACTGTAATGGAACTGATACTATAATAGTGATTCAGGCTGATACAACTTTTGGTTTGTCTACATTTTTCAACAGCGATTTGACGACTATTGGATGGATAGGACGGATGAAGGTGAAATATATTTTACCGAGCCAATTATTAATTTCTACCGTAGTGGTGACATGGATATTGTTTTCTGCTGTTCCTTTATTGCTGATCTGGACTCGGAAATTCAAGTGGTTGTCATCCTCCCCCATGATAATTTGTTCATCTGAAATTTGAAACACTTTGAATAGACCCAGGGTTGATCCGACTTTTAAATCCTTAGTCAAATCTGGGGCTTCTCCAGTTTTTAGACCTAGAGGACCTACTATTTTATTTCGAAGCTTGAGCAATTGAACGATCCATTTGGGACCAGTGCCAAATATCGATTTAGCAATATCTGATAGTGAGTCTATATGATTGGTAACTGTGAAATTATCTTTGAAATCGATACGAGGAAGGTGTGTGGTTTCCATATTTGTTATGTTTAGTGCAATTGTACTAATTATTTACTTTTAGTGCAAGTGTACTATTTGTATATTTGCCGTAATGAGTCCAACAAGAGAAAAGATTTTGGATAAAGCCCTGGCCTTATTCAACGAAAATGGATTGGCCAGTGTAAGTCAAAGAAACATCACAGAGGCACTGGGGATCAGCCCCGGCAATTTGACCTATCATTTCAAAAAGAAAGAGGACATTGTGCAAGGGTTGTATGATCGTTTGGTCATTCGGTTTTCTGAGGTGTTTGACGGGATCACAAAATCACCTCCTTCCATTAATGGTATGTTGAGTCTATCGGAGACTGTATTCCAACTGGTATGGGAGTACCAGTTTTTCTTTATCGACTATGTGTTTTTGATGCGCAGCTATCCTGCTATTTGCACTCACTATTCGCATTTGATGAAGAAACGCGAAGAACAGTTTTTGGCTTCAGTAGAATATTTGAAGAATGAAGGTGTACTGAGGCCTGAAAGATTGCCTAAACAATATAATAGACTGTTTTTCCAGCTTAGATTGATCACTGATTTTTTCCTTTCCGCCCAACTCAATCAAGACGATCAACAACGACTAAGTCAAGAGTACCTTGATCAGGTCATATATTTGATTTACCCCTATTTGACAGAGAAGGGTGAAAAGGAACTGTCCCAAAGTGGGTATCAGTCTTTATCGTAAGCTGGGCTGACCCATTTTTCGGCAGCTAAATATTTACTTGCACTGGCCCATTTGATACCTCTTTGGGTTAGTGCCAGAGCCTCTGGCACAGAGGTCACATGATCCAGATTGTGACCCAATGAGGTATAAAAGATTCTGCCCTTACCGAACATTTTTTTCCAGGCCACAGGCATGACACAGCCGTCAATCCAAAAATCGTTGCTGCCATTGAAAGTAGTGGTAGCCAGGACTTTTACATTGGGGTCTACATGCATAAAATACTGCTCACTTGTCATCTTAAAATCTTTAAGTCCACTACTGATGGGGTCTTTTTTGTTAATGACATTTACGGAGTAGTCTATGACACCTCCAGGATGAGCTACCCATTGGCCTCCTGTCATGTATTGGTAGGCGACATTGCTTCGAAATGCATCACACATGCCTCCGTGCCAACCGGCCATTCCTGTACCATTTTTTACCGCTTCCAATAGTCCTTTTTCTTGTTCATTAGTGATCTGAGACATAGTGAAAATCTGAATGACTAAATCCATCTCTTTCATTAGATCGACATCAGTATAGGGCGAGAGATTGTCTTGCGCTTCAACTGTCGCACCTTCATCTTTCAACCAGGGAAGCATGAAGTCACGGAATTTTTTTGGCTCGTGTCCATCCCAGCCACCGTAGGTGAAGAGGACTTTTCTACCTTTTAATGATGGTAGATCCAATTGCTTGCTTACTACTTCGGAATTGGCTTGAGCGAGTAAAGTTGGGCTCAGTACTATACCGCCTGCAGCCATTAGTCCTTTAGATAGGAAATCTCTTCTTGTCTTCATAATCTGTGAATTTGCACCAAGATAGATAGTGACTACAAAAAATAAAAAGGCCACCTAAAAATGGTAGCCTTTAAATTACTTGGTGGTGCACCCGGAAGGATTCGAACCCTCAACCCCCAGAGCCGAAATCTGGTATTCTATCCAGTTGAACTACGGGTGCATTTTTAATGTCTACAGAGTTACGTAAATATTCTCTGCCAGATCCTGATTTTAAATATTTTTCACGATTGACAGCTTCAATTCGTGATGGAAAAGATTCAAAGTAAACCAATTCTAAAGGTCTGTAACCTTTTGTTGACTTTGTTTTTCCTCTGTTATGTTGATTGATTCTGCCAAGCAAGTCTTCGGTATGTCCTATGTAGAACCATTCAACCTTTCTACTTCTTAGTACATATACAAAAAACATAATGGACTCGAACCCTCAACCCCCAGAGCCGAAATCTGGTATTCCCTGCCTGTCGGCAGACAGGTATCCAGTTGAACTACGGGTGCGGTTGTTTAGATATTAGTACAGAGTATTTAGTACCTAGACTAATTAATCTCGATACTAGATACTCAGTACTCAATACTCTTATATCAATTCTTTTACTTTTGCAGCTGCATCTTTCAATACGATCGCTGAGTAAACTTTCAAGCCTGACTCTTCGATGATTTTAGCGCCTTCTTCTGCGTTAGTTCCTTGTAATCTTACGATGATAGGGATATTGATCTCTCCGATGTTTTTGTAAGCTTCTACTACTCCGTTAGCTACTCTATCACATCTTACAATACCTCCGAAGATATTGATCAAGATAGCCTTCACGTTAGGATCTTTCATGATGATACGGAATCCAGCTTCAACAGTCTCAGCGTTCGCAGATCCTCCTACATCTAGGAAGTTAGCAGGCTCTCCACCAGACAACTTGATGATGTCCATAGTAGCCATCGCCAATCCAGCGCCATTTACCATACATCCTACGTTACCGTCTAGTTTTACATAGTTCAAGCCTGATTTTCCAGCTTCAACTTCCGAAGGATCTTCCTCAGACAAATCTCTCAACTCCATCAAATCTCTGTGTCTGAAAAGTGCATTGTCATCCAAGTCCACTTTAGCGTCTACAGCCAAGATTTTATTGTCAGATGTTTTCAACACAGGGTTGATCTCGAACATAGAAGAATCAGTCGCTTCATATGCCTTGTATAGAGAGAAGATGAATTTAACCATGCCTTTGAAAGCCTCACCTTCCAGTCCAAGAGCGAATGCTACTTTACGAGCTTGGAAACCTTGAAGACCTACTGCTGGGTCAATCCATTCTTTGATGATTTTTTCAGGAGTGTTTTCTGCTACAGTTTCGATATCCATACCGCCTTCAGTAGACGCCATGATTACATTGCATCCTTTGGCCCTGTCTAGCAGAATACTCAAATAATATTCTTTAGGCTCTGAATCGCCAGGGTAATAAACATCCTGAGCTATCAACACTTTATTTACTTTTTTCCCTTCAGGACCTGTTTGGTGTGTTACCAATGTACCGTTCAGGATATCTTTCGCTTTGCCAGTTACTTCGTCCAGGCTTTTAGCCAAAACTACTCCGTTCGAACCTGTCTCATTGATTTTACCTTTACCGCGACCCCCTGCGTGGATTTGAGCCTTGATGACATACCAGTCAGTCCCAGTCTGAGCGTGAAGTTCCTTGGCAGCTACTAGAGCAGCTTCTGGTGTGTCAGCAACTATACCTTCTTGAATAGTTACACCGTATCCTTTTAGTATTTCTTTCGATTGATATTCGTGAATGTTCATGTGCCTATAATTTTGTGCGAATCTACGTCAATAGGCTGGTATTTTCAAGAAAGGTTTTTTTTTATCCCCTAGCGTGTTGAAAAATGAATGATAACTGTCCTACTTCTACTTAGTTCTTTCAAATTTGCTGGCGCTTTGTTCAAAGCTTATTATCTTTTCTGCCAGAATTCACCGACTTATTATTTTGTCATCCTTTGGAAACGAAAAAACTTAATATCCTCATACTGGAAAGCAATAAGAAAGATGCCGAAACGGCACTTTATGAGCTGAATCGTGCTGGCTTGGAGAACGATTACCTGATCGTGGATAACCTGAAGGACTTTAAGCTTAAGCTTTTTGACTTTCTGCCTCATGTAATTATTTCGGATTACCATTTGCCAGATTGCACGGCTTTGGATGCCTACGAAATATTGGGAGATATAACGATTCCTTTTATAATAGTGTCTGGTGTCGTTGGTGAGGAGAAAGCTGTGGAAGCTTTGAAGTCAGGCGTGACCGACTATGTGTCGAAGGATCACATTACTCGCCTACCGCTGGTGATCGAGCGTGCACTCAACGAGATGAAGGTGAACAGACAGAGAAAGTCTGTCGAGCATGAGCTGATCCAAAGTAAAGAGCGTCTGGAGCTGGCACTTGAGGGAACCAACCTTGGTGTGTGGGATCTGGATTTCATGTCCAATACCATAGTATATAATAAGAGGAGTCTTTCCATTCTTGGTTTACCAGAGGAAGATGCCATTTTGGAGTTTGCCTACTTTCAAGGCTACAACAGTGCTCAGCGGGATTTGCTCCAAAAAGAAATGCAGAATCACATAGATGGAAAAACGCCAATTTTTGATCAGGAGTTTTGTATCAACAAGCATGAGGATGGCTCGGAAAAATGGGTGTTGGTAAGAGGAAAGGTGATTCGTAGAGCCCCGGATGGTACAGCGCTTCGGGCATCTGGTACGCTGTTGGACGTGACAGAAAAGAAAGTCAACGAAGAGAAGCTAAAGAAGAATCAGGCGATTTTGGAGAATGCTGAGGCTGTCGCACATATTGGTAGTTTCGAGTGGCTGCCAAAATCTTCTCGTTTTATTTATTCGGATGGCTTTGCTGAGATTTTTGGGCTTGAGAAGAAAAAGGTGCACCGAAACATCATTGAGATTTATAAGCAGAGGATTCATAAACAAGATCAGCCCTATCTCAATGAAATCATTTTTGGCAAAAAGGAGTTTTATGACATAGAACATCGGATTATCATGCCAGATGAAGAAGTTCGTATCCTGAGAAATTCAGGAAACATCAAGCACGATGAGAATGGCGAAATAGAATCCATCATGGGGATCGTCCAGGATATCACCGAGCAAAGAGAAATTAGCAAGTCTATTTTCAATGCTCAGCACGAGGAACGCAGCAGGATTGCGCGTGATATTCATGATGGTATTGGTCAGATGTTGGTAGCGACCAAGTTCAAAATTTCTTCACTGGACGTGCCTGAAGATGATTTTGCTATCGCTCAAAAGGAACAAATAGAAGAACTCTTGGCTACTACATTGGATGAAGTACGTCGGGTGTCTCGCAATATGTCCAACCGTCATTTGGAAGAATTTGGACTACAGAAAACCATGGAGTATCTGGTAGAACAGATAGAGAATATGGGGGACTTTCATGTCACCTCATATATAGATATACCAGAGGACTATGACATGGAACTATCTAGTGCCATCTATCGAATAGCGCAGGAGGCCACCAACAACATAATCAAATATGCAAAAGCAAGTAATGTGAATATAAAGGTGGAATCTACCAATCAAAACATTATATTAGAAGTCACAGATGATGGCGTAGGATTTGATACAGAAAATAATTGGAATGGTATTAAAAATATGAAAGAAAGAACATCTTTGCAGAACGGACATTTTGAGATAAGTTCTACAGAGGGAGAAGGTACCACTATCAAATCCTGGTTTCCGTTGAATACTTAAGACCTAAAACCTATGTCGAAAACGAATATTCTGGTTGTTGATGATCACTCTCTTGTAAGAGAAGGGATAATTACTATGTTGTCTATTTATGATGATTTCGAAATCATCGGAGATGCCGAGAGTGGCGAAAAAGCTTTGGTCAAAATAGAAGAGCAAAAGCCGGATGTCATTTTGCTGGATATTAATATGCCAGGTATGAATGGTATCGAGACAGCAAAGAAGGTGCTGACAGACTATGAGGGCATCAAAATCATTATTCTTTCGATGGAGGTGACTCAGGATCATATCTCTGAAGCCATCAAGGCAGGTGTGTCTGGCTATTTGGCCAAGGATACAAAGAAGGAAATTTTGGCAGAGGCCATCAGAAAGGTGATGGAAGGAGAGCAGTATTTTGGAGACAAAATCTCTGAGGTTATTTTCAAAGGATTTTACAAACAAAGCAAGGGCGAGCAAGTAGCGAAAGAAAACAAAGACCTAAGTAAACGTGAAGTTGAGGTACTAAGACAAATTGCCTCGGGTCTATCTAACCGTGAGATCGCAGACAAGCTATTTATTTCTATTCGTACGGTAGATGCGCATCGTAATCATATCATGCAAAAGCTAAGCATGAAGAGCACTGCTCAGCTGGTAAAGTATGCGATCAAAGAGAAAATTATTGATCTCGAATAGATCATAATTTCCAATTCCCTCAATTTTATAGGTAAATTTCTTACTATCAGATTTTACATTTTGGCATTTCACTACTAATAGTGAGATTGGGTAAGAATAACTCTGTCCTTTCTGTAGACTAGGTCACTGGTTTAGTTACAAAAAAATATTAAAATAGTGCAAGTGTTATTTCGTTTTTAGACTTTTTGAGCACTTCCATTCTCCAATATTCCTAAAATATTTTTTAAGCGAATCCTCTATTTTTTCCAGTCTTTTTTGCTTCTACTTTTGATATGTGATTGAAACTTAAATGATTCATCACTCTCTGACAAGATCCAGAGATTAGCTAAAGAAAGAAACTGTCACAAAAGGTGACTTATAAGATACGGGATAATACAGGTGGATTAAAAGGGTTGTTGCAAAGCGACAACTCTTTTTTAAACTCTTCCTTACTTATCAAAAGACACGGGATAATACAGGTGGATTAAAAGGGTTGTTGCAGAGCGACAGCTCTTTTTTAAACTCTTCCTCATTTATCGAAAGACACGGGATAATACAGGTGGATTAAAAGGGTTGTTGCAGAGCGATAACTCTTTTTTAAACTCTTCCTTACTTATCAAAAGACACGGGATAATACAGGTGGATTAAAAGGGTTGTTGCAAAGCGACAGCTCTTTTTTAAACTCTTCCTCATTTATCAAAAGACACGGGATAATACAGGTGGATTAAAAGGGTTGTTGCAGAGCGACAGCTCTTTTTTAAACTCTTCCTTACTTATCGAAAGACACGGGAAAATACAGGTGGATTAAAAGGGTTGTTCGAACGAACGGCCTTTTTTTTTGTCTTATTCTCAAAGTTTCATCCCTATACATATCTTTGTCGGCTAACGAAACCATGATGCTTCAAGCCACAAACATTCATAAAACATACGGAGATCTCGAAGTACTGAAAGGAATCGACTTGAATGTCGAGTCTGGTGAGATTATATCAATAGTAGGTGAGTCTGGAGCAGGTAAGAGTACATTGCTGCAAATCTTGGGCACTCTGGATTTTCCAGACCAGGGTAGCGTTGTTATCAATGGAAAGGACATTACCGCACTTCGTCAAAAGGATTTATCTAAATTTCGTAATCAGGAGATCGGTTTCGTTTTTCAATTCCATAATCTGTTGCCAGAGTTTTCTTTGAAGGAGAACATTTGTATGCCGGCTTTTATTCAAGGTCGAAAGGGTAGAGAATTAGAGGAATATGCTTCTTATCTGATGGATTTGCTGGGTATTGGTAGGAGAAGTGAGCACAAACCTGCTCAAGTCTCCGGTGGAGAACTACAAAGAGCTGCCGTGGCCCGTGCTTTGATCAATAAGCCTTCACTGATATTCGCAGATGAGCCAAGTGGTAATTTGGATTCCAAGAATGCAGAGGAGCTACATGGCCTTTTTTTCAAATTGCAAAAAGAATTCGGTCAGGCATTTGTCATCGTCACACACAATGTCTCCCTGGCTGAGATGGCTGATAGAAAAATCACTATTCAGGATGGAATGATTCTTAGCTGATTGATGAAGCTATCCAAGGGAATCCAATACATGTTTATCGCCTCACTCGTCTTCTCATTGATGAAGGTGTGTGTCAAGCAAGTTTCGCATATTCCTGCAGTGGAGGTGATCATGTTTCGTTCCATTATATCTTTATCCATATGCGTTTTTTTTCTCTGGAGGCAAAAAGTATCCTTTTGGGGTAATAATAAGAAGGTTTTGATCATGAGAGGGGCGTCTGGTGCTATGGCGCTGGTTTTGTATTTTTCATTGCTACAACAAATCCCCCTTGCCGCTGCAGCCAGCATGCAATATTTGTCACCGATATTTTCTGCTGTTTTAGGTGTTTTCATAGTGAGAGAAAAAGTGACATGGAAGCAATGTTTGTTTTTTGCGATTTCTTTCGCGGGAGCACTTGTCATTACCGGAGTAGATGTCCGTATTGGCGCCATTCATTTGGTGACTGGAGTAGCAGCAGCCTTATTTACTGGCCTGGCTTACAATTTTGTTCGTAAGCTGAAAACTTCTGAACATCCGCTTGTTATCATCTTGTATTTCCCCATGGTGACTTTGCCAATTGTGGGTGTGGCTAGTTATTTTCTGTGGGTGACTCCAGAGGGATGGGACTGGATGTATTTGCTTCTCGTGGGAGTATCTACTCAGATTGCCCAATTCTTTATGACCAAATCCTACCAGTTGGAAGAAATATCCACTGTTTCTATCATCAACTATACGGGTCTGCTTTATTCGATAGCCTTTGGTTTTGTGATCTTTGGCGAGACCTACGAATGGTTGAGCTATGTAGGTATGGCCTTAGTGATCGTAGGAGTGATCCTCAATATTAAGTTGAAGAAATAGGCCAAAATGCTCAATCAGTCTTTCTGTTTTCAAAGGCCGAACATTTCCTTTCTCACTTTTCTGAAGAATATTATTTTTGAATTACTAAATCAATAGGATTATGTCAGGACATAGTAAATGGTCTACAATCAAGAGAAAGAAGGGCGCGCTGGATGCTAAGCGAGGGAAAATGTTCTCACGTCTGAGTAAAGAAATAACGATTGCTGTGAAAGAGGGCAATAGCGGTGATCCTGAAGGAAACCCTCGATTGCGATTAGCGATTCAAAATGCTAAAGGCTCCAATATGCCTAAAGACAACATAGAAAGGGCCATCAAGAAAGGACTGGGCGGAGATGTGGAGTCGTACATAGAACAGACTTTCGAGGGATATGCAGCACATGGTGTGGCGGTTTTTGTAGAATGCCTTACTGACAATCAAAATCGGACGGTGCAGGAAGTTCGTGCTGCTTTCAATAAGTGCAATGGAAGCTTAGGCACGAATGGCTCTCTTGAATTCATATTTGACCGAAAGGGAGTCTTTTCACTTCCTCTTCCCGAGGATATGGATCAGGATGAATTTCAGCTGGAGATCATCGATGCTGGAGCCGAAGATGTCGTAATAGAGGATGCATTTATAACCGTTTTTTGTCAAATGGAGGATTTTGGGTCTCTCAATAAGAAATTTGAGGAACTCGGCCTTTCACTCGAGAATGCAGAGCTTCAGCGAATCCCAAATACCACCAAGGATCTGGATGACGAAGGCTTCAAGGAAGTGATGAAATTGATAGATATATTAGAGGACAACGACGATGTGCAGAAGGTTTGGCATAACCTGGAAGTCGGGGATGGACAGGAAGAGTTGTTAGAGAATTGATCTTGTCGTATTATATTGAGGAATAATTCAATCCACCACTTTTGATGAACCAACGTTTTACCTACTTACTAATTCTCGTCTTGTTTGTTGTCACATCTGCGATGGCACAAGATGCTTCCGGACAAGCAGCCGATACGCTAAGCGGCAAGGCACCAGTAGTTACTAAATTCGATGCTTTCAATAAAAAGGCGGAAGTGCTATTTCAGATTATTCCTTTTCCCATTTATTCCTATTCTCAAGAAACGGGTCAGGTTTATGGTTTGGTCAAGTATAATTTGCTTGACATTGTAAAGGGAGATACAGTGAGTAGCCCTTCTTCATTTAGTGCCCTGATATCCTCTTCCTCTTTGGGACAATTCAAGTTTGTCTTGGGAAGTCGGACTTATCTCAATCAAAATAAGGTGGTATTTCAAGGGGAAGCTAGTTATATCAATTTTCCTCAATTCTTTTTAGGAATAGGCAATGACGTAACCAGGGCAGGAATAGAAGAGATTTCTACCAAGAGTTTGAATTTTGTGAACTCCGCTTTTTTCGCTGTTAATGATGAGAAGAAGGTGTATGCAGGCGTAGCTCAAGAGTTTCGCAATTATTTCGAAGTAGAAAAGGACAGTAGTAGTTATTTGATTATCAATGAAGTGCCCGGATATCAGGGAGGTTCGATATCTGGGCTTGGACCGGCCATTATTTATGATACCAGAGATCACAGATACAATACCCGTACGGGTACTTATGTGGCCAGTAGTTTGAAGCACTTTGCCTCTTTTCTGGGAGGTGATTTTGAATATACTTCCTTTACGTTGGACGCCCGAAAATTTATCAACCCCTGGTACAACCATGTAGTAGGTTTTCAGGCTTATACTCAGTTGAATCAGGGAGAAGTTCCCTTTTACGCCCTGGCCTTTCTGGGTGGATCAGAAAGAATGCGTGGATACTACGATGGCGCCATTCGTGACAAGGCGATAGCTGATGTGCAAGTAGAATACAGGATGCCTATTTGGAAAATATTCGGAATGGTAGCCTTTGCAGGTGCCGGTCGGGTGGCTCCAGACTATGCGGCCATGGAGTTGGACGATGTTTGGTTTAGTGGAGGATTGGGTCTTCGGGTGCTGGTGGATAGTAAAAACCGTGCGAATCTAAGGCTCGATTTTGGCTGGGGCGAGCAGGATGCCAAGGCATTTGTGATTGGGTTTACCGAATCGTTTTAAGATTTTTCTGCTTTTTAATGGAATGTCTTAAATTCCTGATAAATAGGTGCTTTCATACTTGAATCGCCTAAGTGCACTATCATGCGCAGCATGTAGACTAAATCTAAATTTATGAAAAGTACTATTCTGTTAATTACCTTGCTGATGGTTGTGATCACCCCCTGTGTTTCGCAAGGAGTATTCGAAGATTTTGAAGGAGACTTGAGTAGCTGGAATGGTGGAGCTACCTATACTCTTTCCCTTGAAACCAATTCTGGTGGGCACGAGCTTCGTGCAACAGCTGATATTACACAGGCCGGTTATCAAAGCTTTGCTTTTGACTTTGCGGCAATCGATATGAGCCAAAATACCACTGTTTCTTTGGTCATGCGAGCTTCTAAAAATGTATCTGTTCGACTGGATGTAGTGGATCAGAATGGAAGACAATCCAATGCCTATGCTGTTACGCATAATGTGACAACAACAGATCAACTTTTTGTTTTTGATTTTGAAGGTAAGTTCGTTGATGAATATGGTAGCAATCCTGGCCCAATAGACCCTACACAAATTAAGGGCATTCGAATTCATTTCAATGCTGGAAGTACCTATACCGGAACTGTTTATCTGGATGATATAATAGTAGGAGCTATTGCTGATCCGGTAATTTGTTTGGTTGGATCTGGTGCGTTTGGACCGGTGCTGATCAACGACACAAAGGACATTGAATTAAAATTGATCAATCGAGGCGGTTCTGACTTGAATACAATTAGTGCCGATTTAAGCCCTGCTGTATTTACAGTCTCTAATTTGCCAACCTCTATTTCAGCCGGGAATTCCACTAATTTCAACATCCATTTTACGCCTTCTGCTCAGACAGACTTCTCAGGTCAAATTGCTTTTTCATCCAATGCCATCAATGGAGATGCTGCCGCAAGTCTTTCTGGTAGCGGTGTGTCCGAACCACCCCCGGGTGACTTGAATGGAATGGTTCGAGTCAATCAAATCGGATATTATGTAGGCCAAGAAAAGTTGGGTGTAGTTGTGGATGGAACCGAAGGCCAGGAGTTCAATATTCGCTCTGTGGATTTAGAGACAATTTATTACACAGGGCAGTTGAGTGCACCGGCATATTGGAGCAAGTCTGAGGAAAATGTCTCTTTGGCTGATTTTACGGATTTTGAAACCCCAGGCGAGTATGTTTTAGAAATCTACAATCTAGGTAGATCATATCCATTTGAGATCAAAAATAGTGTCTTTCATGAAGCGACTTTGGCTAGTCTAAAAGCTTATTATTATAACCGAGCATCGATGGAGTTGGATCCTGCATATGCCGGCCAATGGGCGAGAGCTGCTGGACATCCTGATACGGAAGTGGAAATACATGCCTCAGCAGCTACGGATGCGAGACCCGCAGGCACCAGGATTTCTTCTCCAAAAGGCTGGTACGATGCTGGCGACTTTGGTAAATATGTTGTGAATGGAGGGATTTCTGTTCATACTCTTTTGTGTGCTTATGAGGCTTTTGAACCATACTATGCTTCGCTCAATACCAATATCCCAGAAAGTAATAATGCTATGCCTGATATATTGGATGAGGTTTTGTGGGAGTTGGAATGGATGCTTACTGTTCAGGATCCTGGAGATGGCGGAATTTACCATAAGGTGACTACAGCCAACTTTACAGGATCTGTAATGCCTGCTGAGGCGAATGGTCAACGTTATGCGCTTAAGAAATCAACTGTAGCCTCCCTCAATTTTGCTGCAGTCATGGCTCAGGCGGCCAGAGTATATGAACCCTTTGATCCGGTTTTAGCTACTCGATTTTTGAATGCAGCCATATATGCCTACCAATGGTCGAAGGATAATCCAATAGAATACTACAATCAGAATGCAGTTAATCAGGAATTCGAGCCAGATGTGTTTACAGGGGAATATGGTGATTACCAATCCCTCGCGGACGAGTTTAACTGGGCAGCGATGGAGCTATATATTACCACACAACAAGTTGAGTATTTTGATGATATCAATTTTGGGCTTACAGTAGATGTGCCGGGTTGGGCAAATACAAATACACTTGGTTATTTATCCTTGATTAACAACAAAGATCTTCTAACTGCGGATATTGATATCTCAGGAGTAGAAAGTCAGTTGCTGTCAACTGCGGAAAATTTGAAATCCAAAAGAGCGTCTTCACCTTATCAGACGTCTCACGAAAATTTTTATTGGGGCTCTAATTCAGCAGCAGGTAACGAAGGCTTTATTACTTTATTTGCCTATCTACTTACAGCGGATGAGGCATACCTGAAAACAAGCTTAGGTGCAGTAGATTATATGCTGGGAAGAAACCCAGTCAACTATAGTTTTTTGACTGGTTTTGGGAGCAATTCTGTGATGAATATTCACCATCGTCAATCTCAGGCGGATGGTATTGAGGCACCTGTACCGGGATTTGTGGCAGGAGGTGCTGATGGTACCTGGCAACAAAATGGTATATGTCCAGGGACTGATTTTGGTGATGTCCCTGCCAAGGCATTTTTGGATATGGAATGTGCATATAGCATGACAGAAGTAACGATCAATTGGAATGCACCTTTTGTGTTCTTGTTCGGAGCTTTTGAATCAATGGACAACAATACACGGGCTAGTGCCCCTCCATTGGCTCCCAGTGATTTTACAGCCATTCCTTCCGAAAATTCCATTGCACTGAACTGGACTGATAATGCGACCAATGAAGAAGGGTATCATGTTTATCGTCTATCAAATGGTAAATATGAATGGTTGGCAACATTGGATGCCAATGAGATAAGTTTCACAACTGATGAGTTTAGCGAGAGGTTTATTATTAAGGCTTTCAATAATGATGGTATATCAGCCAATGTAACAGTCGAAGTAGAGACTCTGGAGACTCCTACTCAATTGTCAGCGACGGCACTTTCTGAATCAGAAATACAAATCCAATGGATGGACAATTCTACTAGTGAAACGGACTATGTAATAGAGAGAGCCATGCAAGAGAACGGGGATTTTGTTGCAATTGCTACTTTGGAAGCCAATTCGACCAATTACATCGATTCCGAACTTCAGCCTGAGACCGTATATTATTATCGGGTCAAAGCCATCAATTCGACCTTGCAATCTTCTTATAGTGAGAAGGTCTTTGTGTCTACACTGGCGGATGAAGTGACCGCTACAGCTATTGGAAAGGAAGTGACGCTTTATCCAAATCCGGTTATCGATTTTTTAACAATTGATTTGGGAGATGAATCAGGCAGATGGAAGTCAGTAGTGCTGAGGCAAATTAATGGTCAGGTGATATTGGAAAAAGTACTGGAAAGTCAACAAGGTCAGATAATCCTATCCACATCAGAGTTGAGAGGTGGTGTGTATTTATTGCAATTGAAAGGTGAGAATAACTCGAGGTATTTTAGAATCCTTCACAGCTATTAGTGTACATGTATGGTGTGAAACATAGGTAAGTGCCTAACCTGGATTGAAAGTTGAATGCAGATTTGAATCAACAATTGATAGAGCTTAAAATAGAGAAAAGTGTTCGCTCCAAATTTGGTCACTTATTGCTGTCCATGTTTTTGTAATGATGATGGCCCTGTTTGTCACCTCCTGGATATAAAAAAACCCAGACTCAAGAGCCTGGGTTCAATATTTTGATCTCCGAAGTAGAACTTATCCAATCTTAGCGATCAAATCAGCAGCTCTGTTAGAGTATCCAGCTTCGTTATCGTACCAAGATGCGATTTTCACCATTTTACCGTTAGTAGAAGTGATACCAGCATCGAAGATAGAAGAGTGAGGATCACCTACGATATCAGAAGAAACGATTGGATCTTCAGTGTATTTCAAGATACCTTTCATTGGACCTTCAGCAGCAGCTTTCATTGCAGCGTTTACTTCTTCTACAGTTACTTCTCTAGAAAGAGTAGCAACCAAGTCAGTGATAGAACCAGTTGGAGTAGGAACTCTCATTGAGTTACCGTCCAATTTACCTTTCAATGCAGGTAGAACCAATCCTACAGCTTTAGCAGCACCAGTAGAAGTAGGTACCATGTTGATAGCAGCAGCTCTTGATCTTCTCAAATCAGCGTGAGGCGCATCTTGCAATCTTTGGTCAGCAGTGTAAGCGTGGATAGTAGTGATATATCCTTGCTCAAGACCGAAGTTGTCGTGCAATACCTTAGCGATAGGAGCAAGACAGTTAGTAGTACAAGAAGCATTTGACATGATAGTTTCGTCACCAGTCAATATGTCCTCGTTCACACCCAATACTACAGTTGGGATGTCACCTTTAGCAGGTGCAGAGATTACTACTTTTTTAGCACCAGCAGTCAAGTGTTTGCCAGCACCAGCCTCGTCTACGAATCTACCAGTAGATTCTAAAACTACGTCGATACCTAATTTACCCCATGGCAAGTTAGCTGGATCCATTTCAGCAGTGATGCCGATTTTTTTCCCGTTGACAATGATTCCATCTTCAGCAGCTTCAACAGTTCCGTCGAATTTGCCTTGCGTTGAATCATATTTCAACAAGTGCGCTAAGGTCTTAGTATCTGTAAGGTCATTGATAGCAACAACTTCTACATTTTCTTTTTTCAATAATGCTTGGAACGCCAACCTTCCGATTCGTCCAAATCCGTTGATAGCAACTTTAATCATTGATCAATAATTTAGTGTTTGAAATTTTTTGGCAAATCTAACATAGTGAGTCACTAAATCAAATAATTGCCGTTAAAGCGTATGTTTATATTTTGTGATTCTAATCAGGAAACAAGCTGATCTATTAGATAGTTCCAAACGAAACATATTAATTATTGCATTGATCGAAAAAAAGGCCATAGAATACGGAACAAAATGGTTCCATTCCCAAAACTGGAAAGTTTATCCTTTTCAAAAGAAAATGTGGCAGAGCTTTTTTCGAGAGTCATCTGGGATATTAAATGCTCCGACAGGCAGTGGAAAAACCTTTTCATTGTGGATCCCAGCGGCCATTCGGGCAGCAGAATCTAAAAGCCATCAAAGCAGGCAAAGACTGAAAATCATTTGGCTGACTCCTCTTCGTGCACTGGCCAATGATCTGACTTTGGCCATGCAGCGCTTTAGTGATGAGAATGAATTGGGATTGAAAATCAGCATTCGTACGGGTGATACCAGTACCAACGAAAGGCAGCGCATCAATCAAAGTCCACCGGATTGTCTGGTTACGACACCAGAGAGTTTGCATCTGATGTTGAGTCAAAAGGATAGTGCCAATTATTTCAGCGATCTGGAAACGCTCGTCGTTGACGAATGGCACGAGCTGCTCGGTACCAAGAGAGGAGTGCAGGTAGAGCTGGCTATCTCCAGATTAAAGGCATTGACGGATCAGACGCTTTCTGTCTGGGGTATTTCAGCCACCGTAGGCAATATGGATGAAGCACTGCAGGTTTTAACAGGAGTGCAGGAAAAAGGAGTCATCGTACGGGCCGATATCAAAAAGAAAATTCAGATCAAATCTGTCATCCCAAAGAAAATAGAGAATTATCCCTGGGCCGGACATTTGGGTATTCGTCTGATCAAGCAAGTAATGGATATCGTTCATGCGAACAATACTACCCTGCTATTCACCAATACTCGTTCGCAGACAGAGATTTGGTACCAGGGCATCATGGAGAAGTATCCTGAGATGGCAGGCCTGATGGCCATGCACCATGGCTCCATAGACAATGACATCCGCAAGTGGGTGGAAGATGCCTTGAATGAGGGGAAATTGAAACTGGTGATTTGTACCTCAAGTCTGGATCTGGGGGTGGATTTTAGACCGGTAGATATGGTCATCCAGGTGGGTAGCCCCAAAGGTGTCTCACGTTTCTTTCAGAGGGCTGGGCGCTCAGGTCATGGACCAGGGGAGGTCAGTCGATTGCAGTTTGTGCCTACTCATGCGCTGGAGTTGATCGAGGCAGCAGCCTTGCGTTCTGCGATAGACGATGGACAATTCGAACCTCGCAAACCTCAGACTCAATGTATCGATGTGCTGGTGCAGTATCTCGTGACTCTCGCGGTAGGAGGAGGCTTTTATCCAGATGAAATATTTGAACAGGTTAAGCAAACTTATGCTTTCAATGGCTTGACCGAACAGGAGTGGAAGTGGTGCCTTACATTTATTACTACTGGAGGCGAAAGCCTTTCTCAGTATGAAGAATTTTCGAAGGTAGAGATTGATAAAGGATTGTATAAGGTGTTTCGCCAAAAAACGATGATGCGCCATAGATTAGGTATCGGTACGATCGTGGGCGATCCTGCTTTGAAGGTGCGCTTTGTTACCGGTGGGTTCATAGGTACGGTGGAGGAAAGTTTTGTATCCAGGTTGAATCCTGGTGATGTGTTCTGGTTTGCAGGGCAACCGCTGGAGTTTGTCAGATTGAAAGATTTGACTGTGCAGGTGAAAAAGGGTAGCCCCAAAAAGGGAACCGTTCCGCGTTGGGGCGGAGGTAGGATTCCTTTGAGCTCAGAGTTGTCCAGGCTACTGCGCTCCAAAATCGAGTCCGCAGCTAGGGAGGAATATGATTCGGTGGAATTGAAAAAGATCAAACCGATTTTGGATCTTCAAGCCAAGCTCTCAATTATACCTGATAAAAATACTTTGCTCATAGAGAAGACCCAATCTGACGAAGGCTACCATGTTTTTGTTTTTCCATTTGAAGGCAGAGCGGTGCATGAAGTGTTGGGTGCGGTGGTGGCTTTCCGGATTGCTCAGTCGGTTCCTATCACACTTTCTATTTCCATGAATGACTATGGTTTTGAGTTGTTGTCCGATCAAGCCATTCCCATCGAAGAGGCATTAGAATCTGATTTGTTCACCAAAAAGGATTTGTTGTTTGATATCTCGCATTCGGTCAATCAAAGCGAAATGGCCAAGCGGAGATTTCGTGATATAGCAGCAATTAGCGGACTGGTTTTTCAAGGGCACCCGGGGCAGCCCGTTCGCGGAAAACACCTGCAAATGAATTCTGGGATCATCTATCAGGCTCTGGCGGACTATGATCCGGATAATTTGCTGCTGAAACAAGCGGAGGACGAAGTGCTTTCCAGACAGTTGGAGCTAGACCGATTCATGGAAGCTATGGACAGAATCAATCAACAAGAGATACGTTTAGTCCAAACAAAGCAACCTACACCCTTTTCATTTCCTATATTAGTAGATGGAATGCGCGAAAGAATCAGTTCGGAGTCTTTGGCCTCCCGAATAGAAAGAATGAAACTCAAAATGGAATGATATGAAAATGAGAATTGTAATAATTATGGCCTTGATGTTAGCTGGCATGGGGGTAAAAGCACAGGATGTCGTAGGTCAATGGAAAACCATCGATGACGTGACGGGTAAAGCCAAATCAGTGGTGGAGATTTTTGAAAAGGACGGCAAGTATTATGGCAAAGTGCTGAAGCTTTTCAGAGGGCCAGACGAGGAGCAAGATCCAGTTTGCAAAGAGTGCGACGAAGATGACGACCGATACCAGCAGAAGGTGATTGGAATGGAAATCATCCGTGGATTAGAAAAAGATGGAGATGAATATAGCGACGGCACGATCATGGACCCAGCCAATGGAGAGGTCTATGATTGTAAAATCTGGAGAGAAGGCGATCAGTTAAAGGTACGTGGATATGTTGCTTTCTTTTTTAGAACCCAAACCTGGTTGCCTTATAGCGAATGACAGATCAAGAATTAGAATTGCGCTACGATGACATGTGGGCGCAATCCTATCAAAAGTTAAAGCAAGAAGAATATTACATAGATCCCAATCTGAAAAAAAGGGATGACAGAATGGGGATTACCCTGAGGTTGAGCTTTGGAGATGATCCTTTGGCGCAGATTGATGAATTTCAAGATGAACTAAAGAGCATTTGCCCTGAACAATATCACTACTCACAACAGGCACTGCATATGACTGTGCTGAGTGTGATTTCTTGCTCGGTCAATAATGATCTTATCCAGTTACAGAATTATCAAACTTATGTAGATGTGATCCAGGAGGTTTTAAAAGATGAAAAACCATTCCGTATCAGACAC
Source organism: Reichenbachiella ulvae (assembly GCF_025833875.1). Lineage (NCBI taxonomy): Bacteria > Pseudomonadati > Bacteroidota > Cytophagia > Cytophagales > Reichenbachiellaceae > Reichenbachiella > Reichenbachiella ulvae. The sequence goes on from NZ_JAOYOD010000001.1 coordinate 4,598,585, forward strand.
CAGGGATTAACATTGGGGAATGCAGGATTGTTGATTCAGGGATTTCCAGAAGCTGATGCCCTGAATCTGTTGAGAGAAAAATTGAGAGTGGCCATTCATCAATCGGGGGTATATCATACTTTGGATACCCGCTACAAAATCTGGTCGGCCCATAGTACGGTGATGCGATATCGGGAGCGTTTGGTTGATCGAAATGCATACCTGGCATTTTTGGAGAAAAGCAAAAGCAGGGAATTTGGGGTGACGACAGTGGGGCGCTTGGAATTGGTGATCAATGATTGGTGTCACAGTCCTGAACAAACGGAGATGTGTGCCAGTTGGGAATTGAAGTAAAATGGAGTTTGAAATCAAAGGTCAGCATCTGGATTTGTTAGCAGAGAAGGCAATCTATTGGCGTGAAGAACAAGCGCTACTTTTGTCTGACTTGCACTTGGGCAAGGCAGCACATTTTCGAAAGGCGGGAGTACCTGTTTCCTCTCATATTCATATTCAGGAATTGTTCGTGTTGGATGCATTGATCGAAGCATATCACCCACGAGCGATCTATTTTCTTGGTGACTTGTTTCATAGCGATATCAATACCGAGTGGCAGATGATCAGTGCCTGGTGCGAAAACTATCCTGAGATTGATAAACATCTGGTGTTAGGCAATCATGATTTTCTTCCAAAGAAACTCTATGAAAATGCCAATTTCATTGTTCATGATAGTTTGATAGTGGGGCCTTTTTTTCTGTCCCATGACCGGGAAGAAAAGGAAGGTTTTTATAATCTCTCGGGTCATGTTCATCCAGGGGTGTCCTTGGTGGGGAGTGGAAAGCAGTCAATCAAGTTGCCCTGCTTTTATTTTAGTGAATCTTACGCTTTGCTTCCGGCCTTCGGTCAGTTCACTGGTTTGCACAGAATCCGGCCTACCGAAAAAGATTTTGTCTTCGTAATAGCAGAAAATGAAGTCTTCAGCGTTAGCTAATTGACTTGCTTGATTTTTTCAAGTATCTTAGTTTTCCACCTTTTATTACCTGGGATGGGTTACCATTCGTTGTTTAACAGTATCTAAACAAAAGCAATAGCTTTTTTGTCCAATGAAGGATCATGAAATATTGGAAAGGGTAAGTAGAGGAGACGAGAATGCTCTCGACTATCTCTACAAGAAGTACTACAAGATGATGACGCGTATTGTCTTGAACAACAGTGGTACGGAAGATGAAGCCAAGGACGTGTTTCAGGATGCTTTACTAGTTTTTTGGCAGAAAGCGATTTCTGGCAATTTGGTGCTTACTTCCAAGATCAGTACATACATATATAGTATTTGTCTGAATCTGTGGAGGAAAGAATTGGATAGAAAAAGCCGTAATTCGGGTGAGATGATTGAGGAAGCTACCTACCAGGATATGGAAAGGCAGGAGAAAATCAAGATCATCAACGATTGTATCAATCAGCTCGGAGAAGCTTGTAGAAAAATATTAACATACCACTATTTTGACGGACTGTCTATGCAGGATATAGCTGAGAAGCTCAATTTTGCTAACACAGATACCGCAAAGACCAAAAAGTATAAGTGTAAGAAAAAGCTTGACATGATGATTAAAAGAAATTATACGTCGAGCGACTTTTTAGATTAGCGTATGTCGATAAAAAGCGAATATAACGAACAGATAGAAGCCTACTTGAGTGGCGAGATGCAGGGAGCCGATAGGCTCGTGTTTGAGGGGAGAGTAGAATCTGATCCATTGTTAAAGTCGGAGTTCGAACATCAGCAACAGATCGTTGAAAGCCTAAAGGCTCAGCGAGTGGCTGAATTGAAGACTCGTCTTAATGACATTGCCATAGAAACTGGCGTTTTGGGGACGTTACTCCAGAGTTCAGTTTTCAAACCTGCGCTTTACGCCGTGACAGGAATCGCGGTTACAGTGGGATCTTATTTATATTTCAGTACTGAGTCTAGTACGATGGAATATCATATTCAGGGACTGGATTTTAAAAATGAGTATGCTTTATCTGAAGGTGCTAATGCCAATCTAAACCCTGAGCTCACTTTCAGACATGAAAGCAAGTCGGTCAAAGTAGACTTGCCAGAGCTGGAGCCAGAATTACAAGATGAAGTAGTCGAAACTGAAGAAGTTGTCGTTGCTTCAAAAAGTGAAATCAAATTCGAAGTTCCGACCATGGATGCAGGCTTGCAACATGATGAGTTCGAAGGAGGGCCAGTAGTGGCATTAGAATCTCCTGATCGAATCGAGGAAGTGCCTACCGTTTCTAAAATCGATCGAGTCAATATTCAAACGATCAATTCTCGTAGATACAATTTCCACTATCGCATGGAGGACAACAGATTGTATCTCTATGGTAAATTCAATGAGTCTCCTTACGAGATCATAGAGATCAATACTCCTGGAGCTAAGAAATTGTATTTCTTTTATGATGGGGATTTTTATGCGTTGAACAAGGATGCATCTGACGTAACCCCTCTTTCTAAAATAGAGAATAGAAAGCTGATCAATGAGCTGGATGTTATAAAGAGCAGTAATCTCTAAGTGATTTTCTACACATTTTGCGAAATCTCATGGAATTGAAAGTATTTTCAAGGAATGAAACTATTTTTGATTTTTCAGAATGGCAAAAGAAAAGAAATACAGAAAAAAGAAGCTCGGCAGTTATCCATTTGCCAGTGTAATATTTAGTGTCACCCTGGCACTTTTTGTCATGGGCCTCTTTGGCCTACTGATACTTACCACACAGAACCTCACTCGTTTGATTCAGGAAAATGTAGAGATGCAGGTATTTCTACATAAGAACTTGAGCGATAATGAAATTGTCAAAATCAAGAAAATCTTGTCGAGTAAGGACTATGTCAACAAAAAGGCTGGAGAGCCTCAGGTAGAACATGTCACCAAGGAAGAAGCTGCAGAGACCTTCATGAAAGAGACGGGAGAGGATTTTGTTAATTTCCTCGGGGACAACCCGCTTCGTGATGTTATAAGAATTAAGATTAGTCCTGATTTTCATGCGACAGAAAACCTTTCGGAGATTAAGAAAGAGATTGGTTTTATCAGTGGGGTGTACGAGGTGACATACATAGAGAATCTGGTACAAAGTATTAACGAGAATGTCCAAAAAATCAGTCTGGTGTTGTTGGGTTTTACGGCGATACTATTGATTGTAGTGGTGGTTCTCATCAACAACACGATCAAGTTGGCTTTGTTTTCTCAACGTTTCTTAATCAGAAGTATGCAATTGGTTGGGGCGACAGCCTCCTTTATTCGTAAACCTTTTCTCTCACGTGCGTCACTTTTTGGTTTTATTTCCGGGATGCTGGCATGTGGACTTTTGTATGGGATTTTGCGATTGGCTGAAAATGAGGTAGAAGGGTTGATGGATCTGGTGCCCGTTCAGCAATTAATGATATTGGCAGGCTCTATGCTGATGGTTGGATTCCTTGTGGGATTTATCAGTACATTTGCAGCCATTAAGAAATACATGAAAATGTCGCTAGACGAACTTTATTAATATGAGCAACAACAAATTAGCTTTCTCTAAAATCAACTACATCATCATGCTCGCCGGAGTGGCTGTGTTGATGCTGGGATTTTTCATCATGACTCAGGATACAGAACCCTATGGATTCGGGACCCTGGGACTGACCCTCGGCCCTATTGTGGTTGTTTTGGGTTTTGTGATTGAATTTGTTGCGATTTTATATAAAGGTAAAAAAGAGGAATGAGTGTGATTGAGGCGTTTATCCTTGGTTTGATTCAGGGATTGACAGAGTTTTTGCCAGTAAGTAGCAGCGGGCATTTAGAGCTTGGTAGTTATTTTTTAGGAGTACAATCCGAAGACAATCTCTTGTTTTCGATTTTAGTACATGGTGCTACGGCGCTTAGTACCATTGTGATTTTCAGAAAAGATATTCTCAATATCATTCAGGGACTGTTCAAGTTCCAGTGGAATGAAGAAACACGTTTTGCCGCCATGATTGTGCTATCCATGATCCCGGTTGGGCTGGTTGGCGTCTTTTTAGAGGATCAGGTAGAAGCCCTTTTTGGAGGGAAAATACTATTGGTAGGATCAATGTTAATTGTGACTTCAGCTTTACTGGCGTTTACCTACTTCAATAAAAAACATGAGGGAGAGGTGACCTTCAAAAGTGCCATAATAATTGGCTTAGCTCAGGCGATCGCAATTTTGCCGGGTATTTCCAGATCAGGCTCTACTATATCTACAGCATTACTTCTCGGAATCAACAAAGAGAAAGCTGCTCGCTTTTCTTTTCTCATGGTTCTTCCGCCTATCATTGGTGCGATGCTATTAAAGACTAAGGATTTGATGGAAGCCCCTGATTTGGTTACTAATCTGCCGATTTTAAGTTTGGTAGTTGGGTTCTTTGCAGCCTTTATTTCAGGCCTTTTGGCTTGTCAATGGATGATCTCAATCGTTAAGAAAGGTAAGTTGATCTATTTTGCCGTTTACTGTGGTATAGTAGGTTTATTGGCAGTCATTGGAGGTTCGTTGCTTTGAAAGAAATAAAGTTATCAGATTTAGACTTTGAAAAAGGAGAAGTCTTCCTTTTTGACAAGCCCTATGAGTGGACTTCATTCGATGTGGTGAAAAAGGTCCGCAATCGACTTAGAATAAAAAAAGTGGGGCATGCGGGCACTTTAGACCCCTTGGCCACTGGATTGCTCATCGTATGTGCAGGCAAGGCTACCAAGAAAATCAATGAATTTCAGGACATGGGAAAGGAGTATACCGGTACTCTGGTACTTGGGAAAACCACTCCTTCTGTAGATCTGGAAACTGAATTTGATTCTGAAAATGATGCTTCTCATATTACCTCATCTCAGGTTGAAGAAGTTGCTAAAAGCCTGACTGGGGATTTGATGCAGGTACCACCTATCTATAGTGCAATCAAGGTAGATGGAGAGAGAGCATACAAAATGGCTCGCAGAAAGGAAGAAGCTAAACTTGATCCCAGACCTGTAAAGGTCTCTAAATTCGAAGTGGATTGCTCTAATCTTCCAGAAGTGAAATTTGAGATCCATTGTACCAAAGGAACGTATATCAGAAGTTTGGTGAGAGACTTAGGAGAAGCCCTACAATGCGGCGCTTATATGTCTTCACTTTGTAGGACTGCGATCGGTCATTTTCGTGTGGAGGATGCATATAATTTGGAGGAATTCATTTCAAGTCTCCAAAGGGATTAAATTTGTGAGCTAATTATAAGAACCCAAAGCTGAATGATCCTACTCGACGGAATCAATCAAATTCATCATATCCCCAATGCCATTGTTACCAGTGGTACTTTCGACGGTGTTCATATAGGTCATCAGAAGATCCTGAAAAAAATAGTGAATAACGCCAAAAAGTTTGGGGGCAAAAGTGCTGTGCTAACTTTTTGGCCTCATCCGCGTTTCGTTTTATTTCCTGATGACAACAAGCTCAAACTATTGACCTCTTTTGAGGAGAAGGCTGAGATTCTGAAAGAAGTAGGAATCGATTATCTAATCAAGGTTGAGTTTACAAAGGAGTTTTCACAAATGAGTTCTGAATCCTTCATTCAGGATGTACTGGTAGACCGGATCGGAACAAAAAAATTGATCATTGGTTATGATCATAAGTTCGGTAAAAACCGAGAAGGAAGTTTTGAATACCTCAAAGAGAACAGCAGTCGTTTCCATTTCGAAGTGGAGGAAATTCCCCGTCAAGATATAGATGATGTAGGCGTGAGCTCCACTAAAATCAGAATGGCACTTGAAGAGGGGCAGGTCGATTTGGCTCATGAATACATGGGACGACCCTATTCTGTAGGAGGGACAGTAGTTGCTGGAAAGAAGATCGGTACACAATTGGGCTTCCCTACTGCCAATATTCAGTTGAATCATTCTTACAAGGTGGTGCCAAAGGATGGTGTATATGCAGTAAAGGTCGATGTTAATGGAAAGCAATGGGATGCCATGCTCAATATCGGGTTAAGGCCAACAGTCGATGGATTAAGTCGCGTAATGGAGGCGCATATATTTGATTTTGATCAGGATATTTATGATCAGAGTCTTGTCGTCAACTTTGTAAAGCGCTTGAGAGACGAACAAAAATTTGATTCCCTTGATGAACTGAAAGGGCAGTTAGAAATAGATAAGACAAACAGTTTAGCAGTTTTAAGATAGAAAGAATGAAAAAGTCTAAGATAAGCATAGAAGTTACACTTGATGAGAATAGTGTACCAGAGTCTATAGAGTGGTCAGCAGAGGATAATTTGAATGGAGCTATTCAGAAGGCAAAGGCAACTTCCCTCTCCTTTTGGGATGACGAAAAGAAAGATACACTGAACCTTGATCTCTGGACCAAAGACATGAATGTGGACGCCATGAAAATGTTTTATGTCAACATGCTCGGAAGTGCTTCTAATACTTTGTTGAATGCTACCGGTGATGAGTTCATGTCCAGCGAAATTGCTAACCTTTGTGAAAAACTAGTGGAATACCTGAATCAAAAATAGTAGGCTTGCATACTTTTTTCGCTAAAAACCTTTAAATTAAACCTGTGCGTATATTTCGTACAGGTTTTTTTGCTATTATTATAGGCTGATCGAAAGATTCAGCGCAACATTAATTCAGTTTAAAGAGCATTAAATACACATGATATGATAAGACTATTTACAAAGCAATTTTTGCTTGCTTTGGCATGCGTGGTGATGGTGGGCTATGAGGCAATGGCTCAAACAACCATATCAGGTAGTGTCAAGGACAGCAATTCAGGCGATCCCTTGCTAGGGGTCAGCATAGTGGTAAAGAACAAGGTAATTGGTACCATTTCCGACACAAATGGTGATTTCAAATTAGAAGTTCATTCCGCTCCTCCTATGACGCTGGTTTTTTCCATGGTAGGATACACAACTACCGAACTAGAAATAACACAGGAAAATACACAAGGATTAGAAATTACAATGGAAGAGACCGCTATTATGGGGCAAGAAGTGGTGGTTTCGGCCTCTAGAGTAGAGGAATCTGTGATGCAGTCTCCTGTGTCAATCGAAAAAATGGACGTTTTAGCGATTAAGGAAACCGCTGCGGCCAACTTTTATGACGCTCTCATCAACTTCAAAGGTGTGGATATGAGTGCACAGAGTATCACTTTCAAATCTATCAATACCAGAGGTTTCGGCGCTAATGGTAACAATCGTTTCGTCCAGTTGATTGATGGTATTGATAATGTAGCTCCTGGGTTGAACTTTGCCGTGGGAAACATTGTAGGGATAAATGATCTGGATCTGGAAAGTGCTGAAATGATTCCTGGTGCGGCATCTGCACTTTACGGTCCCAATGCACTCAATGGGGTACTATTGATGAACTCGAAAAGTCCATTTGAGTATCAAGGGTTGAGTTTTTATACCAAGCTGGGAGTGAACCACATTGACGGAGAGGATGATGATCCTTCTTTGTATCAAGATTATGGTTTGAGGTATGCAAAAGCTTTCAACAACAAGTTTGCCTTTAAGGTAACAGCTTCTTATTTGAAGGCGAATGACTTTAGAGGAGTAGATTACCGTGACATGAGTCCAAACACCAACGGACAAGGTGATGGTTTTGCTGTGGAAACTCCAGACAGGACAAGAGCCAATAACCGAACTTATAATGGTGTAAATACTTACGGGGATTTTGGTTTCAATTTGGGTTTTATCCCAAGATTGGATCCAGCTTATGCTGCAGTAGCAGGACAATTGCCTACAGGAGCAGATGGTGCTTTTAGCCCAACGGGTTACTCAGAATCTAGTTTTGTGGACAACAATACGGAGAGTTTGAAGTTAGGTGCAGCCCTGCACTATAGAATCACTGACAATTTAGAGATTTTCGGACAGTACAATGTGGGATATGGTAGCACGGTATACACAGCTAATGACCGTTTTGTATTGGATGATTTTTCTATTTGGACTGCTAAGTTAGAGCTAAGAAGTCCTAATTTTTATGTGAGGGCCTACACGACCCGTGAGGATTCTGGAGATACTTATGCTGCCAATACGGTAGCTTCTCTAATTAACCAAAATGAGTATATCCCGGATTATGCTTTGGGCTTTTTAGGAGCAAGAGGTCAGGGAGCAACTATCGATCAGGCCCATGCTGCTGCTCGTCAGTATGCTGATGGTCTGCAGGCGGCTTATGCGCCAGGTACGGAGGCATGGCAAGTAGGGGTAGATTCCCTTAGACAGATTTCAATTTTTGAAGGTGGAGCTAAATTTCAGGATGCTTCCAGCATGAATCACTTCGAGGGTAGCTACAATTTGAGCCACCTTTGGGATGTAGTAGAGCTAGTAGTAGGGGCTAATTATAGAAAGTACAACCTCAATTCTGGAGGAACATTGTTTGCTCTGGACGATGAGGGAGAGGAGCAGTCATATGGAGAGTATGGCGCCTATCTACAAGCCACCAAATCGTTTTTGGATGATCGTTTGAAAGTTCAGGCCTCTGGTCGTTATGATAAAAATGAAAATTTTGATGGTCAGTTTTCTCCAAGAGTATCTCTGGTGGGTACAGTGGCAAAGAATCACAACTTCAGAGGTTCGTTCCAGAGAGGTTTTAGAATCCCAACCACTCAGGATCAATTCATAGACCTGGATGTACAGACCAGAAGACTGATAGGAAGTAACCAGTTGTTGATCGATAGATACAATTTCAGAACGAATACTGTTTATTCGGCACAAAGTTTAGCTGCTGCTAGACAATCTGGGAATATAGAAGATTTAATGACTCCAGATAAAATCAATGATGATTTTACTACTGAAAAGATCAGTACTTTTGAGATAGGATATCGAGGATTGTTCCTCAATGATCAATTGATGATCGATGGATATTACTACAACAGTAGTTATGAGGATTTCATTGCAGAAATTTATTTTGTTCAGGCCGTACCTAATGGTTTGAAAGAAGATCCAGCTCCATTCGATCCAGATTCTGATGCTGGTAAAGCTCAGATTGTGCAGGGTACAGTTCAGACCCAGGAATATGGATTTGACGTGAACGCGGATGGTACGATTAAGTCACATGGATGGGGACTTCAGGCCGACTACTTTGTAGGAGGAGGGTATAAACTTTCTGGTAATGTGGCCTACAATGAATTGTTAGATGATGATGAATTGCAAGCACAAGGTTTCCGCTCAGCATACAATACTCCAAAGTACACTTACAATGTAGGCGTAAGCAATCGTAATGCAATAGAGAACTTTGGTTTCAATGTGACCTGGAGATGGCAGCAAGCCTTCTTATGGGATTCCTCATTTGGTAGTGCGGTGATACCTGCTTTTGGTACGCTAGACGCACAGGTGAGCTACAAGCTGCCTGCTATCAAATCTGTAGTGAAACTAGGAGGAAGTAATATCTTGAACGAGAGATATACGACAGGTATAGGTAACCCTCGCATGGGTGCCATTTACTATCTGCAAATCACATTTGATCAATTCTTGAACTAAAAACGGAAGAGAAATGAAAGACTTAAAATATATAGTATATCTAATGGCATTTTCCTTCATCGCTTTTAGTTGTGATGAGGAGGATAAGCTAGTTGATAAAAGATTAGATGAGAATCCGGATATTAGTGTAGATCCTGAAACAGGATCTAATGGAACTGCAGACTATAGTACAATGGTGTCTATTGGTGCTTCTATTACTGCTGGAACCATGGATGCTGCATTGTATACGCAGAGCCAAAACCACTCTTTTCCTGTATTGTTGGCTGGACAGCTAGCTATAGAAGGAATAGGCGGTGGAGCATTTAATGTTCCAAGTATCGAATCGCAGAATGGATACAGTGGTGTGTCTGGTGATGGTGCTATAGAAGGAAAGTTAATTTTGGATTTGGACTTGAATAATGATGGTCAACTTGGGGATGCAGGTTTGGTCACTTCCGAGGGTGAAGTACCTGGTGCATTTACTGGAGACAAGGCCGCTTTGAATAATTTCGGAGTTCCAGGTATTCAGACAGCCCAGATATTAACTCCATTGACTGGAGGGCCTGCTGCGGATAACCCTGCCTACAATCCCTTGTATGCACGCTTTGCTTCTAATCCAGGTAGTTCAACTATTCTTGGTGACGCTATAGCTCGTAATCCTACTTTCTTTACCCTATGGGCTGGAGGGAACGATGTTTTAGGCTATGCAACTAGTGGTGGAACTAATGAAGCAATACTAACAGACCCTGCCGCCGTGGATGCTTACATCAATAATATCGTGAACTCTTTGCTTGGAATGACTGAAGCGAAAGGCGTGATAGTTAATGTGCCAAACATTTTGGCTCTTCCACATTTTCAGGCAGTGCCATGGAATGCAATTCCGATGACAAACCAAGAGTCTGTTGATGCTGCTAATGGTGGTTTTGCTCAATACAATGGTGGTGTGCAAGCCGCTCTTGGGGCTGGTATCATCGATAGTGAGGAAGCTGCATTGAGAACCATTTCTTACTCTTTAGGTGGAAACGGTATCGTGATTGTTGATCCTAATTTGACTGATGTAGAAACTAATTCTGGTGGTCAAATCCCGATTCCAAAATACCGTCAATTACAGGAAGGAGAAATCGTTCTATTGGCTGCAAGTACTATCTTGGGAACATTAGCGGATCCAACTAACCCAGCCTCAGTTATCGGGGTAGGAGTACCATTGGATGATAAATATTCATTGCGTTCAGATGAGTTAGCCAAAATTGGGGCCAATTTGGCAGCAATCAATACTTCGATAGCAACTGTAGCTGCTAGCCAGGAGCGAGTCGTTCTATTTGATGCCTATACCTTTCTTTTAGGTGTTGCTCAGGGAGGTGGATATGCTTCAGCAGAGACAGGAGGATTCGTTTTACTTCCAGATTTCTCTCCGAACGGTATTTTCTCTAATGATGGTATTCATCCGAATCCGAGAGGACATGCCATTCTTGCCAACGAATTAATTGATGTTTTGGAAACTGAATTTGGTTCAGATATTCCAAAATTGGACGTAATGCAATTCAACTCTTCTCCATTTCAACAATAAAAGAGTTATAAAAAGAAATCAAAACCCCAGCACAAGTCAATTGTGCTGGGGTTTTTTATATTTTTGGCCTCCATGAAAACAAATAGCATCAAAGACATCCTAAAAGTAGTAGCTGCCAAAGCGGCATTGGCGACTATTGATCATATAGGCACAGGCGAGAAAGAAGCAGGAGATCAGGCAGCTGTCGATGCTATGAGAAAGGCTTTTGATTCAGCAGAAATAGATGCCGTCGTTCGAGTGGGAGAAGGAGAAAAAGATGAAGCACCGATGCTTTATGTTGGAGAGACTTTGGGTACTGGCAAAGGTGAATCAGTGGATATCGCTGTAGATCCGGTTGAAGGTACTCGCTTGATGGCTGAAGGCCTGCCTAATGCTATCACAGTAATTGCTGCTACCAAAAGAGGGAGGTTTTGGGACTCGGGATCGGCCTATTATATGGACAAATTGGTAGTGGGGAAGGAGGCCAAGGGCGCCATTGATATCAACAAAACGGCCATGGAAAATCTGCATGCTGTGGCTGATAAATTAGGGAAGTCAATTTCTGATTTAGGGGTTTATATCCTGGATAAGCCAAGGCATCATGATGTGATTCAAGAAATGAAGTCTAATGGGGTTAAGGTATTTGCTCACAAGGAAGGCGACGTGATTGGCTCCATTTTAGCCTTGATCCCGGATAGCGAAATCGATGTCCTGATGGGGATAGGTGGAGCTCCAGAAGCGGTGATCACTGCCGCAGCGGTTCGGGTGCTTGGCGGTGATATGCAAGGCAAACTCGCTCCTCAGAAAGCTGAAGAAGAAATCAATCTGCAAAATGACGGCATAGATCTCGACAGAGTTTATGGTTTGGACGATTTGGTCCTCAGCGACTGGGCTGTATTTGCCGCAGCGGGTGTTACCTCAGGCCCATTGCTTACTGGGGTTACCAGAGATGCAACAGGACAGTTGAATACAGAATGCATCACCATTGGACCTGAGTGTGGAGTGATTGAAAAGAGTACTTACGCTGGCTGACGTCCATTTTTTCTTTTTGGTGCTTCTGACAGTTGACCTTTTTCAGATAGCGCTACGGCAATGAATCGTAAGCTTGGTATTTCTTCGAATACAATGATCATCATTACAGTGATGGGTACACTGAGTATCATGCCCATTATCCCCCAAATACCACCCCAGATAGTCAATGATAAAACCACGACCAGGGAGCTAAGGTTCAAGGAAGTTCCCATCAATTTAGGTTCTACGACATTACCAATGATGATCTGAACCGCTCCTACAGATAACATGATATAGACAAAAGGGGCCAATTCAGCCATTTGTAAAATCGCAAAAAGAGCCGGAAAAACTGTGGCGATCAATGAGCCAATCGTTGGGATAAAATTCAATACAAAAATCAACAAGGACCAGAAGAGTGCAGCCTCAACCCCAAATATAATCAAGGCCACATAACTCAAGGCGGCAGTCATGAAACTGACCAATGTTTTGAGCCTAAGATACCTGCCAATATTTTGATCCATTTTGTAGAACAAATCTTGTTTCTTTTCCTGTTCGCTTTCGTCAGGATAAAAAGCCTTCAGTTTTAGAGGGAAAATGGTTTCTTCAATCAATAAGAAGATGACATAGATCAAGATCAAAAAGGCATCTCCAAAAAGAGTAGTAGTAGCATCAATCATCGATGCTATAAATGCATCTGCGTTGAAATCATTCGTGTATTGATTGACCTTACTCGCTACATCCATTTCCATCACATCATTGAGCTGCAGCAGAACGACTTGAAAATTTTTCTCATAGTCGTCTATGTTTTCGTAGAGGATGGAGGAGTTGTAGTAAACCAATTCTCCTATCCCGGCTATCACAGCCGTGATGATAAAGAAGGCAATGAGACTTTGTACCCAGATAGGCACATTCTCTCTCACCCATGGTATCCACTGGAGATTTTCTCTAAGTTCGTGAATGATAAACCAAAGGATCAATGCCACTACAAAGGGAACGACATATTCTTCGGTATAGACTAGTATGGTTACAAGCGCAATAAGGGATACTAGGATGTAGGTGAATTTGGCCAGGTCATAATTAGGTTTTTCGGTCTTCTCGTTCATCGGTCATTATTCGTCTTTGTCAACACCTTCAATTAAAGGCAAAAGATAATCATAGATTTTAATATGTTGAGCATTTGACATAGGCATTATCATTTCGGGTGTGACATACTTAATTCCTTTTTTTGTCTTGAGATGTCCATCGTTTACTTTTGCGGTTGCGTAGAAGGGGTAAAACCCAGGAATTAGATTTTTTATGGAGCATGTGATTGATACCCCCAAAACAAGAAAGGAATACATGGATGAGATTCTTCGACTAAAGAAGGAGAAAAATGCAGTATTGCTTGCTCATTATTATCAAGAGGCGGATATACAGGATTTAGCAGATTATGTAGGAGATAGTTTAGGACTATCGAGAAAAGCCGCAGAAACGGATGCAGATATCATCGTGTTCGCTGGTGTGCACTTCATGGCCGAAACTGCGAAGATTATCAACCCTGAGAAGAAAGTGATTCTTCCGGATTTGAATGCGGGTTGTTCTTTGGCTGATTCAGCACAACCGGGCCCTTTTAAGGAATTTGTTGATGCACACCCCGATCATATCGTGGTGACTTATATCAACTGCTCTGCAGAGATCAAGGCGATGAGTGATATCATTTGCACTTCATCTAATGCGGTAGATATTATCAATTCAATTCCGAAGGATCAGAAAATCATTTGTGCTCCTGATAGAAATCTGGGAGAATATCTAATTCACCAGACTGGTAGAGATATGGTGCTTTGGGATGGAGCCTGCATGGTGCATGAGGCTTTTGCTATGGACAAGATTTTGGATCTGCATAAGGAAAACCCAAAAGCCAAATTCATTGCTCACCCAGAGTCAACACAGAATATTTTAAGGATTTCGTCTTTTGTTGGATCAACCGAAAAGCTGCTCAATTTTGTTCAGGAAGATGATTCCGAGGAATTTATCGTGGCGACAGAGGCAGGTATTCTACATGAGATGCAAAAGCGTGTACCGCATAAGAAATTGATTCCAGCTCCAGCCAAGGAGGACAACACCTGTTCATGTAGCGAGTGTCACTATATGAAAATGAATACCCTTCAAAAACTATATAACTGTCTCAGAGACGAAAGCCCTTCGGTAGATGTACCAGTGGAAATTCGAAAAAAGGCATTGATTCCATTAGAGCGTATGCTCGAATTGTCTAAATAACCATATATGCCTACCTACGATTTTTTGGTCATCGGCTCTGGGATTGCCGGTTTAAGCTACGCTTTGAAAGTGGCAAAGAAATGCCCGGATAAGAAACTGGCGATAGTCACCAAGTCTTATGAGAATGAGTCCAATACCAAGTATGCCCAGGGCGGCATGGCTGTGGTGATGGACAAAGTCAAAGACTCCTACGATCAGCATATCAAAGACACACTGATAGCTGGAGATGGCCTATGTGATGAGGAAGTCGTAGAATTTGTGGTCAAAGAAGCGCCGGATCGTTTGAAGGAATTGATTGCTTGGGGAACCCGTTTCGATAAGGGGAAGCATGGAAAATATGATCTGGGCAAAGAAGGAGGACACTCTGCCCACAGGATATTGCATCACAAGGATATTACGGGTTTTGAGATCCAAAGAGCCCTATTGGAGAAGGTTCATGCATGCAAAAATGTATCATTGTTTCCTCATCATTTTGCCGTTGACCTGATCACCGAACATCATTTGCCGATAGAGATTAAGGACAAGTCTCGTACATGCTTTGGGGCTTATGTATTGAATGAGAAAACCAGAAAAATTGAAACTTTCCTCTCTAAAATCACTCTAATCGCAAGTGGTGGGATAGGTCATGTTTATCAAAACACCACCAATCCAAAGGTCGCTACTGGAGACGGAATTGCCATGGCATATAGAGCGAAGGCTTTTGTGAAGCATATGGAGTTCGTCCAGTTTCATCCTACTGCCTTGTATGAATCGGACAGAAAAGGGCAGACATTTTTGATCTCTGAAGCAGTAAGAGGTTTTGGGGCGATATTAAGAGATGAGCATGGGGAGCCTTTCATGCACAAATATGACGAAAGGGAAAGCCTGGCCTCAAGAGACATTGTTTCGAGGGCGATAGATGCAGAGATGAAACGTAGTGGAGGAGAGTATATGTACCTCGATTGTCGTCATTTGGACCTTGATAGGTTTGAGAAGCACTTCCCCAATATCTCTAGCAAGTGTAGATCCATTGGGATTGACATAGAGCATGATATGATACCGGTGGTCCCAGCCGCTCATTATTTGTGTGGAGGGATTGATGTGGATCGTTTTGGTCAGTCGAAGGTGGAGAATTTGTTTGTGGCAGGTGAGGCAGCTTGTACAGGTCTACATGGAGCCAATCGTCTGGCGTCAAACTCCCTTTTAGAAGCCATTGTTTTTGCCCATCGAAGTTTCGAGAAAACGACTGAATTGATCGATCAGGTATCAGAGTTGCCCAATCCACCGGATTGGAACGAAGAAGGTACAACTCAACCTAAAGAGCTCATCCTAATCACGCATAATAGAAAGGAAGTCCAGGCCATCATGTCGAACTATGTTGGAATCATTCGGTCAGCTGAACGTCTGGACCGTGCTAAAAAGAGATTGAGGTTGATCTACGAAGAAACAGAAGAGCTTTATCGAAGAACTAAAATTTCTCCACAGCTATCAGAATTGCGCAATTTGATTACGATTGCCTATTTGATTATACAACAGTCCCTCAAAAGAGATGAAAATAAAGGGGGATTCTACAGGACGGATTAAAATTAGGACTGATGATTGGGGTTGTTGAGATGCTTGTGATAGCGTATGTAGCAGATCGCAAACGTCAATAATGACCAAATTAATAAAATCAAGTATTCCATAGCTTTAACATTTAATAGTTGCAAAAAAGCAGCGGGTTGAAGCACTGCCTGTTTGCAAAAGTAACGAATTGTGGAGGTTAAAATTATCACCCTCAGTCAATTAGCCTAAATAAAAGTTGGAAAGGATTGAATTCTGACTGATATTAAGGTTGGGATAATTATCTAATCGGGCATGGGTGTATCTAAAATGACTTACAAGGATGTCGAAATAATCACGACTGATTTATCAGGTCTGACAATCGATGAAGGAAATAAGGTTTTGAATGAAGCGGTGGCAGTCATTAGTAAATACCCCGAAAAATCTGTTTTGTCCCTAATCAATGTAGAGGGCATCAAGATCAATTCGGCCTTTCTTGATGAGATCAAGGAGGTGGGAAAGAAGAATGGCCCTTATGTAAAAGGAACGGCGGTAGTTGGCCTCACATCCATGACAAAGTTGATGGCAAGAGCCATCATTAAATTTACAGGTCGTAAAGCGGCGCTTTTTGATGACGAGGAGTCAGCCTTGGCTTGGTTGTACCAGGTTCATTTAGGCGAAAAATAGTGGACCAAAAATGTAACAACAGGCCTCAACCCTCAAGCATCTCGAAATAAAACGGGAAAATATTGTACATTAGTTGATTAATATCAATGATACCGCCAGATTGGATGTAAAGATGTACGAAATCAAAGCCCATATCGAAAAGAACTTATTAACCCTGCGACTTGTAGGTTTTATGACAGATGAGGAGTTGGAGGACGGTTCTAATCTGACTATAAGTGAGGCCAAGAAGCTGAAAAAGGGCTTTGTGATAATCAATGACATTAGCAAAATGAAGCCAGCCTCACCCCAAGGCACAGAGTATATTAAAAAGGCTCAAAAATTTGTGATTCAAAACGGAGCTTCAAAAATCATTCGGGTTACGGAAAACCCCGTGGCTAAAATGCAATTCGAAAGAACCGAGTCTTCAGCGGGTTATGAGGCAATTGAAGTTAAGACCTTTGACGAGGCTATGGCTCTAATTTGATCCTTAATGGATTCTCGAATTCAAGTAAGTTTCCATGTTTTCTCTGCTGATGATTTCCAGAGGGAATAGTTCGTTTTCTGGTAGTTCCTTTTGAAACAGTAGGTGATTGGACAAATGACCAATGCCAGTCAAAGTCATGCGTTTTGGATTTTGATTAATGAGAAAATTGATGACTCCTCTCTTTAAATAGCTCAGATTCTTTTCCAAAAGGTCATAGCCTATCAAACGAATGTCCGACCTTCCCATGTTTTCTAGTATGGAAGCAACTTCATGCAGTGCGGATGAGGTAGAGACAAATATGCCTCCAAGGTTTTCATCAATCAGAATTTGCTCTATCTGTTCCCTGATCAGTGCCGGATCCATTTTCTTGATATCATGGCTGCTGATTTCATATTTAGGCTCAAGAATGTCTCTTAAGCCTTGTTCTTTGGCCTTCAGGTGCATGGAGTTTTCAATGTTTTCCTGAATATGTAGAATGGCTACATGAGACTTGTCGGTGCCTCCTATGGAAATCAGTTCGCCTGCTAGCCTTCCCGATTGATACAAATCCTGACCAATAAAGGAAATAGGCGAAAGCTCTTTTATAAAAGTATTACAAAGTACGTAGGGGATATTGTCCTGGTTTTGTTGGCTAAAGAACTCCAGCGTTTCCTTATGGAAAATGGGAGCGCATACCAGGCCATCTGGGGTTTGAGAAAGGGCATTTTCTGCCGCTTCTCGAAAGGATGAACTGTCAAAAAGGTCAAAAAAATGATTGTCGATCTGGAGATTGTATTGAGACCAATCTTCCAAGCTCTGAGTGATACCTGTGAAGGCAAGTGCCCAATATTCGTCCTGTTCTGGATTGGGCATAATCACTGCGATTTTTATGCCTTTTTTGGAGCCTAATGTGCGCGCTAGTAGGTTAGGTTTGTAACCAGTTTCTGACAGCACCTTTTCTATTTTCTCCTTTACCTCCTCAGATACTTTTCCTCTTTTGTGAATGACCCGATCCACGGTGCCTACAGATACGCCAGCCAGTTTGGCTATGTCCTTAATCCTGATGTTGTTATTGTCAGTCATTGATTCCTTAATAGTAGGATCGTCAAAAATAGGGAATTGAAACATATCAGGAACAAAAAATCGCTTGATTGCTTAATTCTGCTGTTAAACAGCAAAGATTATGTTATGAGCCTGTATTTAGTGTGTGCGCACACAATATGTGTGTGTGTGCACACAAAAAGTTTAAAAATCATTTTGTTTTAGAAATAGCATTTCCTACCTTGATCATGTAATTACAAAAATGTGCATTGTACTAAGGCC
The DNA here is from genome assembly GCF_025833875.1 of Reichenbachiella ulvae. Classification (NCBI taxonomy): domain Bacteria; kingdom Pseudomonadati; phylum Bacteroidota; class Cytophagia; order Cytophagales; family Reichenbachiellaceae; genus Reichenbachiella; species Reichenbachiella ulvae. The sequence goes on from NZ_JAOYOD010000001.1 coordinate 4,616,804, forward strand.
TTTTGAGATTGGCAGGTTATCTAATCTTTAGATCAAAAAGGCAAAAATGGAGGTGGCAAAATCTCTTAACAGATGAGCTATGTCCGAATTTTATTTCAATTCCAAACACACTAATTATTAATCTATGTCGAAAATTTACAAGCGTAGGTAGGCTTATTATATGGATGAAACTCTAAAGTTTCATAGGCAAACAATTAGCAACCTACAATCTGGAATTTCTTATTGCGACACATTAAACGCAATAAAGAGGTATGGTCTGTTGTTAGTACTGGTTTTTTTGGCTGGTCAACTTCAGGCTCAAGTGAATATCAGTGGACAAGTAGTAGATGATTCAGATGGATCCCCACTACCTGGTGTTACTATTTTGATCAAGGGGAAGAATGGTGGCAATATAACTGATATTGATGGAAAATTTAAGATAAATGCTGAAGCAGGCGATGTTTTGACATTTTCTTTCATTGGCTACTTGTCTCAGGATGTAGCTGTTGGTAGTCAAAGTGAACTGACAATATCGTTGGTTCAGGACACGCAGCAGTTAGATGAAGTAGTAGTAACCGCACTAGGTATCGAGCGTGAAACGAAGTCTCTTGGCTATGCAGTCAGTGAGGTTAAAGGAGACAATCTGTCTACGGCCAAGGAGATCAACGTTGTGTATTCGCTTTCTGGAAAAGTGGCTGGTGTAGATGTAAATCTATCAGCAGCTGGTCCTAGTGGATCATCTACCGTGACTATTCGTGGTAAATCTCAGCTGGACGGGTCAAACGAGCCGTTGTATGTGATAGATGGTGTACCGATGGACAACAGGGCCCAGAGTGATGGCGCTGGCATGTGGGGAGGATATGATTTGGGTGATGGTATTTCCAGTTTGAACTCCGACGATATAGAGTCAGTATCAGTACTAAAAGGGCCGTCGGCAGCAGCGCTTTATGGATCGAGAGCTTCGAACGGGGTAATCTTAATAACGACCAAAAAAGGAAGCAGCAGAAATGGATTAGGGGTTGAGTTTACCAGTAATGCGACCTTTGAGAATGTGCTTTCCAGATTTGACGATTATCAAACCGTCTATGGACAAGGGCGTGATGGCCAGATTCCTACGGAAGAGGATGCGGGAAATACGACTCAGTCTGCATGGGGAGCCAAATTGGATCCTGATTTGACTATTCCAATCTATAATGGCCAAATGAAACCCTATGGCGTGGTAGACAATAACATCCTAAGTTTTTTCCAGACAGGATCGACCTTTACCAATACCATTGCGCTGACAGGCGGCAATGAGACAGCGACTTTGCGAGCTTCGGTTTCTGATATGAGAAATAAAGATATTGTCCCAGGTGCAGAAATGATGAGGAATACTTTTCTGCTAAACGGGTCGCTCAAATTGGGCAAGAATCTGACTGTGAACAGCAAGGTCAATTATATTCGTGAATCGGCCAACAACCGACCCGCCTTGTCGGATAATCCAAACAACGTTGGGCTGGCATTACTTGGATTGGCACCTAGCTTTGATCAGAAGTGGTTGTCTGATAGCTACAAGGATGAAGAAGGAAACTATATAGATTGGAATGGGGGAAATATCTACCGAATCAATCCATACTGGTCTATGAACGAAATGCAAAACAAGTCCTCAAGAGATAGGGTCATCGGCTATCTGCAACTGGACTATAGATTTACAGATTGGTTGAGCCTCAACCTTAGAGGAGGGACTGACTTTTATCAATCCAGATTTACCAACTTTTATCCAATAAGTACACCCGTGTGGGACACAGGAGCACTTGAGGAGATCAGTCGAACCAACCGAGAAGATAATTATCAGGCGATGTTTGAAATCAGCAAGGATTTTAACCAATTCTCCTTTTCTTCTTATCTGGGAGGAAACATCATGACCTTCAATGCGGAGACTTTTTCTGCCGCTGGTAACGGTATCATTTTGGAATGATGTAGAAACCATTCAGAATTTTCTCAATGTCAATAATGAATATAGCAATATCCGCAAGCAAATCAATTCTGTATTCGGGTCCGTACAGCTGGGTTATAAAGACACCTATTTTGTAGATGCTACTCTCAGAAATGATTGGTCTTCTGCGCTGGCGGAAGATTACAATTCTTACTTGTATCCATCAGTATCTGGAAGTTTTGTGTTCTCTAATCTATTGGAATCGGCGAACTTCCTTTCTTTCGGTAAGCTGCGGGCTTCATATGCAGAGGTAGGTGGGGATACAGGTCCATATCGATTGAGTCAAAATTATGGAGTCAAAGACTTTTCTCTCTTAGGTAAACCACTGGGTGAAATCTCAGGTGCTACACTAAACAAAAGAGATCTGAAGCCGACTAGAACCTACTCTTATAAGTTGGGTACGGATATCAGACTGTTTGAAGATCGATTGAGGCTGGATGTAGCCTACTATCATCAGCTGACTAGAAATCAAATATTGAGTTTGAATATCCCGTCTACTAGTGGTTATGATATGGCGGTCATCAATGCAGGTGAAATCCTGAATGAAGGTTTCGAGGTGCAGTTGGGAGCAACGCCAGTAACACTGGGTGATTTTAGTTGGGATGTGACGGTCAATTTCGCCAGAAATATCAACTCCGTACCAAAACTTCATGAAGAAGTGGACACTTACATATTGGCCAATGCCAGATGGGCAGGTGCCGCGATCGTAGTGAAAGAAGGAGGTAAATATGGTGATATCGTAGGCAAGAAATGGCTCAGAGATGACGAAGGAAAAATTGTGCACAATGCTGCTGGACTTCCTATGACGGATGATGCCGCAGGTCAGCAAATTTTGGGTAATGGTCAATATGATTTTACTGCTGGTTTGATCAATTCATTTAGTTATAAAGGCTTTTCTCTTCGTGCTTTGATAGATTGGAAATCAGGTGCAGATCTATACTCAATGAGTAGTGGTATTGGACATGCGCAGGGTACTGCCGAAGCAACTCTCGAAGGAAGAGACGCCTGGTATGATTCTGAAGAGGCTCGTCTGGCTGCTGGAATAGAAAATATAGCAGACTGGACACCTACAGGAGGGTACATCGGAGAAGGAGTGAAAAATATCGGTACAGCAGATGCGCCTGAATATGTGACTAACGATATTCCTACCAATCCACAAAACTACTGGGGCAGCCTATATACGCGGTCTCCAGAGTTTTTCATCTATGATGCATCTTATGTCAAGTTGAGGGAATTGGTCTTTAGTTACAATCTACCAAAGAAATTTTTGGGAAATATTTTCACAGGGGCTTCTGTGTCTTTTGTAGGAAGAAACCTTTGGTTGATATATAGCAATGTGCCTAATGTCGATCCTGAATCTGGATACAACAATGGCAATGGACAAGGTTTCGAATATGGTTCGATTCCATCTCGAAGAAGCTATGGTTTCAATCTAAACCTGAAGTTTTAATCACCTAAAAAAGAATCAGATGAAGACTTTAATAAAGAACAAAATAATAATAGCTCTTGTGGCGACCATGACACTTGGTGCATGTTCACACTTCGAAGAGTTGAATCAGGATCCTACGACTTCAACCAACATGGATCCCAACCTGATGCTACCTACCATTCAGATGCAGGTATCTGGCGAACGCTACGAAACCTGGAGAAATAGTTTCATCTATAGTTCGGACTGGATGCAGCTTTGGACTGGAGAGTATGCTACTGTAGAGATAGGTGGCAAAGGGCAGAAGAACAATGATTACATGAGCGCCATCTGGGACAGGCAGTACTCTCGTGAGATTCGAAATGTAGTAGACATGATCGAAAGGACTGCAGAAGATCCTGAGGCACAGAGTATCAATGCAGTGGCTCGAATCATGAAGGCAATGATCTTTTCGAGACTTACAGATTTGTATGGAGACATTCCTTATTTCGATGCGGGAAAGGGTTATTTCAGTGGGGTGCTAAAGCCAACCTATGATACCCAGGAGGCGATTTATCAGGATCTATTTGATCAGCTAGAATTAGCAGCAGATGCTTTGGACCCAGCAGCAGATGCTGTGACTCAGGACTTTTACTTCGAAGGCAATATCGATCAATGGAGAAAGTTTGCTAATTCGCTTCGTTTGCGCCTGGCTATGAGATTGGTCAAGGTGGATCCTGCTATGGCTCAGCAAGAAGCAGAAGCAGCTATAGCTGCGGGTGTCATGGAAAGCAATGCGGATATTCCCATCATGTACCACAACGATGCTCCATTCGGTGGAGGAGGTCAAGGGGGAAATGGCACTTCCTATACTTTGATGTCCTCTTCGGCTCGCGAAAGTTCCTTCAGAATGTGCAGAACACTAGCTGAATATCTGGAGAGTACAGGCGACCCAAGAATACAGCTAATGGCAGGTAGCTACCTGGATGATGGAACCTATGCGGGTAGGACGGATATTAGTGATCAGGTTTTCGCTGAAATTGGAAACTACAGTGACCTCTCGGTTTTGCCAAGCAACTTTGTTTGGCAGGCAGCTGGTGCGCCCATCGAAGTGGATGTGGACGGAGTAGCGACGGAAGTATCTGGAGCCTTGCAGCTTTTGCAGCCCGCCAGAGAAATATCAAGAATCGATGCACCTTTCATCGTTATGAGTTATGCAGAGGTTGAGCTTTGGATGGCAGAGGCGGCATTTAGAGGCTGGGCTGCTGGCGGAACAGCTGCGGAGCATTTTGCAGCAGCTTTGGCTGCTGGCGTAGCACAGTACAGCGAATATGAAATCGAATTGCCTGATCAAGCGACTATTGATGCTTTTGTAGCAGCTAATCCATTGACAGTTGGAACAGAATTAGAGCAAATCAACACGCAACTTTGGGTCAATTTTGCTTTCAATCCAATAGAGGCTTATTCTAACTGGAGACGCTCAGGCTTTCCAGCTATTACTTACCCTAATGTAGATCCAGGAGTCAACCAATCCAATGGAGAGATCCCAAGAAGGATGCAGTACCCTGTCAACGAATATCTACTGAACGAGGAAAACCTGTCAGCAGCAGCGGCTCGCATGAGTGGCGGTGACGACTGGACTTCTCGCATATGGTGGGATGTCGAATAGGTGATGGTTTTATCCAAAATGAACAAATATGAACTTATATAGATCAATAATAAAAATAACGCTGGGGTTGGCCTTCATGGCTGTATTCTTGTCCTGTGAGGAGGAAGTGCAGAATCCCGGTTTTGAATCAGATGATATTCCCAGAATATTTGGTTGGGAGCAGATTTATGGTGTGGACATTGAGGATTCTCTCTACATCAACGTACAGGTGTCACCAAGCGATGGTGTGACCTATAGTTGGCAATTGGATGGAGAGGAAATCTCAACCGATCCTAACCTCAAGTACAAATTTGAGGATCCATCCACCTACGAGGTTCACCTGGCCATCATGAGAAATGGTGTGCCGAATACGCGAACCGCTACGGTAGAGGTGAACAAGCCATTTGTTCCTAAAGAGTATAACAAGAAGATGGTGGGATTCCTGACAAGTGCAGGTTCTCTGGCGGATGTTGACTTTAGTAATTTGACGCACCTGGTGATTTCATATGCTATAGTAGACGAAGTAGCCTATCCGGAAACCATTGTGGATACCACATTTGCTAAAGATATGAATGTGCCACAGATCGTGCAGTCTGCACATAATGCTGGGGTATATGTCATGCTAGATGTCACAGATAATATGGCGGCCATCAACGGAGGAGGACTCTATGGAGATTTGACTTTCTATGAGGCCATTTCAGATGCGGACAAACGTGCCAAAGTGATCAGCACCGTTGTGAAATTTGCAGTGGATAACCAATTGGATGGGATCAATTTCTATCTGAATAACACCTGGGGAGGACCGGGCTCATTGGATCCGGATATACTAAGTGCATTCTTTTCCGAAGTGCCTGATTACTTGCCAGCGGGTCCGGGCCCTGATGGAGAGTTTTTCTATACGGCTTCTGTGCCGGGTGGCTGGACCACATCGGTTCTGAGTCCATTGGCAGCTGTAGAACGCATCGATTGGGTCAATATTCAGCCTTATAGATATGAGAATTTGTCTCCGACCTCTCATTCACCAGGATGGGCGTTTGGCGACTTGGCGGCTACCTGGATAGGTTTGGGTATGCCTGCAGAAAAGATCGTAGGAGGTTTCCCGGCATTTGGATTGAAATACGATATGCCAACAGACGGAACGGCTGTTACCTGGGGCAATCTATGGATGTACGCGACTTATCACAGTTTCAAGGAGATATTAACCATGGACGCAGAGGCACATACCAAGAGTATGCTAGATGTAGATGATGGCCTCTACTATGACGGACACGCTACCATCCAGGAAAAAGCCAATGTGGTTCTGGACCAAGGTTTCGGAGGTATGATGATGTGGAGCATCGAAAGCGATACCAAAGACCAGGAAAAATCTTTACTGAATGCAGCATATGATGCACTTGGTAATAACTAGAGTTGATTTAATCTTTAGACTGATCCCAACAGGGGTCAGTCTTTTTATTACGAAGGCTATGAATAAGAAAATGCTGGTGCTATGGATATTGATTCTAATATCTACTGGTACGACATGGTGTCAAAGTCCGTCAAGAGTGGTTGGATATTTGCCCTCCTGGGAAAATTTCAGTCAAGCGATAGAAAGCACAGATTTTGATCACTACTCTCATATTATGGTAGCATTTGCCAATCCAGATATGCAAGGAGATTTTAGTATCAACGCTACCAATGATGCAGAGATTTCTAAATTAATCACTGAAGCGCACAAGGCAGGTTGTAGGGTGTTGATGTCCATTGGAGGTGGTTCTACTACAATCAACGAGGCTTGGGAAGAAAATCTGAAGGCGGATAAACGAAATGTGTTAATCAACAATTTGGTTGAATTCATGTCCTTGAAAGGCTTTGATGGGGTCGATGTGGATCTCGAAGGGGATTTGGTTTTGAGTGAGTACTACGACGAATTTGTGAGAGAATTAGATGAAAAGTTACCAGAAAGCAAATTGTTGACTGCTGCCATGGCAACCTGGAGCGCAACGGGTTTAAAACCCGAAACTTTGGATAGATATGATTTCATTGCGGTGATGTCCTACGACCAAACGGGTCCATGGAATGCCAGTATCCCAGGCCAGCACTCTTCTTATGAAAAGGCTGAAAATGATCTTGACTATTGGATTAATACCAAAGGTGTAGACCGTGATCGAGTGGTACTGGGACTTCCTTTTTATGGATACAATTTCGTCAGCACTACCAATGTTTATTCCATGGGGTACAAAGAGATTGTTTCGCAATATGAAGGCGCTGAAGAGAGCGATCAGATTGAGAATATCTACTACAATGGTCAGAAGACGATTAAAGCCAAGTCTGAATTAGCCCTGGAAAAGGCAGGTGGTGTTATGATCTGGCAGATCCTACAAGATGTGGACTATAGCGACGACCGATCATTGCTCAAAACGATTCATAGTGTCATCTCACCGGTTCATGAAGTGATTCTTAGCTCATTGTCTGTAGAAGCAGATAGTATCTACCCCAACCCTTGTAGTAAATACCTCATTCTTCCCGAAGTAGAAGAGGGTGATAGCATTAAAGTACTAAGCCCCGATGGGCAGCTGGTTGCCACATACCCGGTCGAAAGTGGAAAGAAAATAAAAATAGAAGGCTTGCCTGCCGGTTGGTACTACCTGATTTGGGAATCCGATGGGAAGAAGGTAGGCAAACGATTTTTGAAGAAATGACGGAAGATACTTCGAAAAGAATGGAATGTATTTTAGAGAAGAATTCTATCCATACAGCGATTAGAGTTTTCGTTTTGTCAGAAATGCATCATCTTTTCTGTCAATAGACCAGCCTTATGTTTTGATGGATATAATGTATATTTCATATATAGTAAGCAAATGAGGAGAAATGACTAAAAAAGCTAGGTTTTTGGCGCTAGACGTATTTAGAGGCGCCACCGTATTTTTGATGATAGTGGTCAACAGCCCAGGAGAATGGGGCGTTCAGTATGGCCCTTTGCTTCATGCCCCATGGCATGGATTTACATTGACTGATTTGGTTTTTCCTTCCTTTCTCTTTGCCGTGGGCAACGCCATGGCTTTTGTGATGGGAAGATTTGCAGAGCAACCTGCATCGGTATTTTGGAAGAAGGTACTCAAGCGTAGCTTTCTGATCTTTCTGATTGGCTTCTTGCTTTCTTGGTTTCCGTTTTATGATTTTCGAGCTGGAGAATTCCAGTCTCTGGCAACTACCAGAATACCGGGAGTGCTACAGAGAATTGCCTTGTGCTACTTGATAGGAGCAGTGTTGATTCACTATGCCTCACGCAAGATGGTCATAGTTGTGAGTGGTGTTTTATTAATCGGCTACTGGGCCATTGTCTATTTCTTGGGAGGTAGTGATCCCTATTCTCTAGCCGGATTTGTCGGCAATGATCTTGATTTGTGGCTTTTCGGAGAGGCGCATCTTTATCATGGCGAAGGGGTAGCTTTCGATCCGGAAGGATTGCTGAGTACGATACCTGCTGTGGTGAATGTGATATTAGGCTATTTCACCGGAGCATTGCTGATCAAAGTGGGTAACAATTACGAATCCATTGCGAAGTTGATGATTGCAGGAGCCATTCTGGTACTAGCTGGGCTATGGTGGGACTTGTTTTTCCCTCTGAATAAAAAAATATGGACCAGCTCATTTGTCCTCCTAACCTCGGGCATTGATATGATGGTTCTGGCTTTGCTGGTCTTCATTCTGGAAATCAGAAATTATAAAGGATGGACTTACTTTTTTGAGGTTTTTGGACGCAATCCATTAATCATCTACGCCCTATCAGGTGTTTTAATCACGATTTTTTATTTGGTACCTGTAGGGGATGGCAGCTTGTTGTCTCAGGTATATTCCTTTTTCAAATTGTTTGTTTCACCGGCGCATGCATCCTTTTTGTTTGCGATATTTTTCACCATGATCAATTGGTCTGTGGGTTATCTCATGGACAAAAATAAAATCTACATCAAGGTTTGATCCTTGAACAAAATCCAAAAACTAATTATATGAAAATGTCTAGAATTTTAATTTTTCTTTTGCTGGCAACCCTCGTATTTGCATGCTCTACAGAGGAAAACAAAAAATATGAGGGCACTATCAGTGTAATACCTGAGCCTGTAAGTTTGACACAAAATGAAGGCGTGTTGACTTTAGAAAAAGGGCTTGCCGTTTGGGCTCAATCAGGCAATGAAGATGCTGTGAAGGTAGCTGAGCAATTTGTCTCTAGAATGAACAAAGTGACAGGCTGGGATCTGAAAGTACAGGAGCTGGATACAGATCAGCTTCCGGGAGCGAATCAAGTCCTATTTACCACACTTGGCGCATCAGAGGATCAGGGAGAAGAATCTTACACGCTAGAATCTACGGCCAAGGGTGTGGTGATCCGAGCGGTAGATGGTCCCGGGATGTTTTATGGAATGCAGACTTTGATGCAATTACTTCCTACGGAGGTTTACGGTGATGAAATTGCCGAAGTGTCTTGGGATCTACCTTTAGTTAGCATTGTGGACTACCCCCGATTCGAGTGGAGAGGTTTACATCTGGACGTAGGACGTCATATGACTTCTGTGGAGTTCATCAAAGAATACATCGACAATATGGCGATGCATAAACTCAATACATTTCACTGGCACCTGACTGAGGATCAGGGATGGAGAATCGAAATCAAACAATACCCAAAGCTGACGGAGATCGGTGCTTATAGAAAGGAAAGCCTGACCATCACTCGACGAAATCAGCCTAAGGAATATGATGGCAAACGCTATGGTGGCTTTTATACGCAGGAGGAGATCAAAGAAGTAGTCGCCTATGCGGCGGATCGATACATCACGGTGATTCCTGAAATCGAACTACCCGGCCATGCGACTGCTGCGATCGCTTCCTATCCTGAATTGGGTACTTCGGGGGAGAGACCTGAAGTTGAAACAGACTGGGGGATTTTCCCTGATATATTTAATGTCAATGATGAGACTTTTGTGTTCCTGGAGAACGTGCTGTCCGAAGTGATTGAATTGTTTCCTAGTAAGTACATCCACATCGGAGGCGATGAAGCAATGAAGGTACAGTGGGAAGAATCTGAAGAGATTCAAGCGAAGATCAAAGAACTGGGACTCAAAGATGAACACGAATTGCAGAGCTACTTTATCACCAGAATAGAGAAGTTTGTGAACTCAAAGGGTAGACAAATTATCGGCTGGGATGAGATTTTGGAAGGTGGTTTGGCTCCTAATGCGGCAGTGATGTCATGGAGAGGCGAATCAGGAGGAATAGCCGCAGCTAAATCCAAGCACAAGGTAGTGATGTCTCCTTATCAGCATCTTTATTTGGATTATCATCAGGGAGATCCGGCATTTGAGCCTACTGTGATCGGTCCATTACTGACACTGGAGGATGTATATGCCTATGACCCGCTGCCTGATACACTCACTGAAGAAGAGAAAACCTACATCATGGGCGCTCAGGCCAATGTCTGGACAGAGTATATGCCTACAGAGGATCAGATGGAATACATGGTTTATCCGAGAGCCTCTGCCCTGGCGGAGTTGGTTTGGACACCTAAGTCAAACAAGGATTGGTCGCAGTTTCAGCAGAAAATCCCTACTCATCTGGATCGTCTGGAGGAGCGTGATGTCAATTATGCGAAGAGTATTTTCAACGTCAGTTTTAAGGCTGAAATGGATTCTGTTGCCGGTAATTATACGGTTAGTTTGAATAATCAAATGGGATGGGATGGCATGCGCTATACCGTAGATGGTAGTAGCCCTACTTTGGAATCTCCCTTGTATGAGTCGCCGCTGACATTGGATTCTGGCACTTTGATCAAGGCCAAATTGTTTGATGAGCGAATAGATTCACAAATGACGAGTAAGGTAATAGGCGAAGAGTAAAACGAAACTAAATGAATCAGAACCCATGCGTAATAGGTGTTGATGTTGGAGGGTCATCTATCAATCTGTCAGTTGTTCTCAATGGACAAATACAGGAAAAACTCTCAATACTAACACCAGCCAATAGACCAGAATCCGAAGTGATTGCTGCCATCATTCAGGGAATAGAATCGATCATGGAAGGGTATACCATCGAAGGAATCGGCATGGGGGTTCCGGGTCTGGTCGATGAAGAAAAAGGGATCGTCTATCAGGTGACCAATATTCCCAGCTGGCAGGAGGTACATCTGGTCGATCAGATCACCAATTATTTTGGGATAGAGACTTACATAACCAATGATGCCAATTGCTATGTCTTAGGCGAAAAATACTACGGCAAAGGACAGCAGCTAGAAAATATCGTAGGCATCACACTAGGCACTGGACTAGGAGTGGGCATGGTCATTCATAACAAGCTGCACTCTGGTGTCCTGTCTTGCGCAGGAGAATTGGCGGTGGTTCCCTATCTCAATCGCAACTATGAGCATTTCTGCAGCGGGCAATTTTTCGAAAAGGAATTTGGGGTCAAGGGTTCCGAACTTTTTGAAATGGCCAGGGCTGGTGATGTCAAAGCCATAGAGATCTATCAGCAATATGGGGGGCACCTGGGCAATCTAATTAAGCTCGTTTTGCACCTCTTATCACCTCAGGGTATATATTTTGGAGGGTCTATCCAACATGCTTTTCCTTTTTTCAAAGAATCCATGTTCAATGTGCTCAGTAGCTTTCCCTATCGTAGGGTTTTGGACAGTGTAGAGATCGCGGCTTCAGGCAAAGAGAACATGGCCTTGCTTGGTGCGGCGGCCTTGTTTATGATGCGGAAATATGATGGCCTGGCTGAGTTGAATAAGGCTTAGTAATCTGGTATTCTTTCTTGTTTTTGTTTTGGGGTCATTTCTCAGCAATAATGAAATGACTCGGGTTGCTTATATTCGAGCTTCATGAGCTTTTAACCAAACAAAACATGAAACACCAAAAGATTCGCTGGGGTATCTTGGGGCCTGGTGCGATAGCACAGCAGTTTGCACACGATTTTCAGTTCGTCACTAAAGGGGAACTGGTGGCAGTGGCCTCTCGCTCCAAAGAGCGTGGAGAGGCTTTTGCCAAAGAGTACGGCATACCAAAGGTTTATAATAGCTACGAAGCGCTCTATGCCGATCCAGAGGTAGATGCCATCTATGTAGCTACTCCACACAATTTTCATCTGGAGCAGTCTTCTGCAGCTTTAAAGGCAGGAAAGGCAGTGCTTTGTGAGAAACCTATCACGATTAATCCTGCGGAATTGGAAGAATTGTTGGTAGTAGCCAAGGATACCAACCAGTATCTGATGGAAGGGATGTGGACTTATTTTCTCCCTGCGATCCAAAAGGCCCAGCAGTGGGTAGATGAGGGACGAATCGGTACGGTGCATCATATCATTTCGGATTTTGGTTATCCTGTGCCCTTTGATGCCAATGGCAGGATGTTCAATCCTGATCTGGCTGGCGGAGCTTTGCTGGATATGGGCATCTATACATTGGCGATGAATTGGCTGTTTCTGAAGAAAGATCCAGATCAATTTCATGTGCGCATGTCACCAGCGCAGACAGGAGTGGACGAAGAGGTCACGATGCATTTCGAATATGCGGATTGTTCTTCTGTTCTCACGACTTCTTTTCGTTGCAAGCTGCCCAATTACACTCACATCATAGGCGAGAAAGGCTATATCTCGATACCAGATTTTTGGCGGGCAAAAGAATGTTCGCTCTATGAAGTGGAGGAAAGAGTCGACCACTTTGTTGACGATCGTGGAGGCTTTGGCTTCAACTTCGAGACGGAGCAGGTCTGTGAGGATTTATTGGCTGGTAGAAAGGAATCTGCCATCATGCCTCACTACTATAGCCGCAAGCTGCAAGAATGGATGGCGATGGTGGCGAAGAAGTTTTGATAGTACATTTAGATAGCCGTAAAATGAAAAGAATTGCTTTGTTGATTTTTTTAGTTTTCTGTAATTCCTTTTTCATTGTCGCTCAAGAAAAGGTGGACAATGAAATCACGGGGGTATGGAAATTAACAAAGATAAAATTAGACTCTCTAGTGTTATTTGATTCCAACAACCAGGATTTGGTAATCAATAAAAGTCTTGCAGTGCTTAGGGAGCAAAAACCAAATTTTACCGAAGAAGATAGCTTAAAATCCATTTCTAAAATCGAATCAATGTATCAATTGTTTGACTTGCTGTTACTTGAATTCAAAAAGGATGGAAGGTACAATGAGCATACTATAGATCATAAAAACGAAATAGTTTTAGAAGAAGGAACTTACACCATTGATTCGGTTAATAGTGTAATTGAAAAGGATGATCCGTACGGGGGGAAAATCAAGATGAAGTTTAAATTGAATAGAAATATTCTGGAATTAAAAACAGATTTAGGTTTTACTCATAAGATTATGGTTTATGAAAGATCACCTTAATCAAAGTTTCGGTTTTAATTAAAAAGTTGAATCCCCAGAAGAGAAACTATGAGAAAAAACAATCAATACTATATCAGGAAGGCGCATTGCTATCTAGGGCTTGCGATCGGGATACAATTTATTTTTTGGACGATCAGTGGGATGTATTTTAGTTGGACGGATATCGACGAGATTCATGGAGATCACTTTCGAGCCGATCATATGCACCATGAAAGCAAAGGGCTGATTGGTATTACAGAAATCGACTCCAATCTGGTGGTCAGTTCGCTGTCTCTACGATACATCAATGGAGAACCCTACTATTGGGTCAACCAAAGTCAACTCTACCATGCTTTGACAGGAGTGCCAAAAGAGGGTGTGAGCGAAGAGGAGGCTCGATCCATCGCGATGCACCATCTCAAGAGCGATATGGAAATCGAGTCCATCGAGTTGATCACCGAGGTAGATTCTCATCACGAGTACCGAGGGAGGGCGCTCCCGGCTTACGTGCTTCAGTTCGAAGGTTCGGACCAGGTCAGGGCTTATATCAGTCAGGCTGATGGTCGTTTTCAGACGCTTCGTCATAGGGATTGGCGCTGGTTCGATTTTCTCTGGATGACCCACACGATGGACTACCAGGGTCGAGACGATATCAACAATACCTTGCTTCGGATTTTTTCCTTGTTTGGGTTGGTAACCGTGGCATCAGGCTTTGTGCTGTTCTTTGCCACCGTTAGATTCAAGAGGAGAAAAACTAAAGTTTAATTGATTTATAATGAGCACATAAAAAAAGCTGCCCCTACTTCGATAAAAGTAGGAGGCAGCTTTCTTTTTTTAGTTGATCGGAATTACTGTTTTATAAACTTTCTGACCAAGGATTTTTCATTGCTATTGAGCTGCAGGATGTACTGACCAGGGGTCAAGTCACTAATGTTGATTTCTTGCGTTTGCTCTAGGGCATCCAATTTCATCATTTCTTTGCCCATGATGTCGAGGATTCTAATCGTTTCGTTTCCTTTAAAATCAGGAATCTCCAGGGTAAAATATCCGTCTGTCGGATTAGGGTAGAGCCTGATTTCTGCTCCGATTTGTTCGGCTACTTCATCTCCCACATCCACTATTCTAGCTCCGGTAGCGGATACCAGTTGCCACTGTGCATTTGGGTGCGTGGTATTGGCATATTGTCCTACATTATCTCCATTAGCGGATCTGCCCATACCGTCTAAGAACAAACCAGTGGCTCTGTTTTGAATTCGAACGTTGCTACCATATTGCTGGATCGACCAGTGCGAATTTTGATGGGTGGTATTGGCCCACATTCCACAATCGTCTCCATTGGCGGTTCTGCCCATACCGTCGAGAAATAGCCCGGTTCCTACATTCCTTAGTTGTCTGTAGCCATTGCCCACATCGATCAATTGCCATTGGGCATTTGGGTGCGTGGTATTGGCATATTGCCCACAGGCGTCCCCATTCGTAGTTCTGCCCATGCCGTCCAAAAATAATCCGGTTCCGACATTTCTTAGTCGGTAGTTAGTACTTGGCGCTTCCCAGCCTCCAGAGCCACCAGCGACAGGCCAGCCATTGCTCCAACCCAGGGTTGTTACCGCTAGTTTTGCATTACCATTGTCGTTGACTGCATAGTAGTGGTAGGTTAGTTTTCCTTCGCCATAGCCAAAGTGTCCGGGTCCGTGTTGATTGCCACTTCTATTGGGTAAGAAGGTTCTTTCTTCAGTATAGGGTCCGGTGATGCTGGTAGATCGAGCCACCACCATGTAGTAGGAGCTATTGAGTCCATTGCAGCACAGTCCTCTTTGATAAAACAAATAGTAGTAGTTGCCATTTCTTATCAGACCAGGTCCTTCTACATTACCACCGACCAGATGGGTGATTCCACTGATGCGTTTACCTGTCGAAGTGCTCAATTCACAGATGTCCAGACCGGTTTGCCAGTTGCCCCAGCTCATCCATAGTCGGCCATTGTCCATGTATAGGGCAGGGTCGATGGCATTGTTGCCAGCCACTACCATGCCTCGATCGGTCCACGGACCGTTGAGATCAGGAGCAGTCGCCAGACCAATGGCAGCAGGGGCGCCATTGCCAGCACATGAGTAGTAGAGGTAATAGGTATTGCCGATTTTGATCACATCTGGAGCCCAGAAAAAACCTCCAAATCCATCGACATAGTTGTTGATCCATCCGGGCCAGGTACCGGGTGCAAAAGGGGTAGGTTCTGGCCGCCAGTCGCTAAAGTTACTATTGCTGGAGGACATGGCCCACACTCCGTCTCCCGTAGTAAATATCCAATAGCGTCCATCGTTGTTTCGGATCATCGTGGATGGATCATGACTTGGTGCCTGAGCATTAGCAGTTGCAAAAGCACCTAGAAAAAATAGCAGTATGAAGATTCTTGATAGGCAAGCGGAAAATGTGTTGCCGATACAAAGGACCTTTGATTGAAAATCAAAATTTAAGTCTTTCATGTTCAATTTTTTAGATTAGAAACTGGTGCTCACGGGAATGTCACAGGCAAGCGTATTGCTCTTTGCTAGACATGGAGCACATAATAATAGTAGGGTAGCTACCCGAAGGGGGTAGCTACCAGAATCCGGATTACTTTTTAACAAATCGTTTAAAAGAATTTCCTCCGTTGGTGTTGAGCTGCAAGATGTACTGACCAGGTTTCAAGTCACTAATGTTGATCTCTTGCGTTTGCTCTAGCGCTTCCATTTTTATCATTTCTTTACCCATGATGTTCAGGATTCTGATCGTTTCGTCTCCTTTAAAATCAGGAATCTCCAGAGTGAAATAACCATCGGTCGGATTAGGATAAAGATTGATCTGTGCACTGGCTTCAGCTACTTCATCGTCCACATCCGCTACTCTAGCACCTGCTACAGATACGAGCTGCCATTGGGAGTTGGCATGAGTCGTGTTGGCCCATTGCCCAGCATTGGAGCCATTGGAGGTACGTCCCATTCCGTCCAGATATAGTCCGGTACCTCTGTTTCGAATGCGATAGTAACTGCCGCTATACTGCTGTACCGACCAGTGCGAATTTTGGTGTGTGGTATTGGCCCACATGCCACAGTCAGCGCCATTTTCAGTTCTTCCCATCCCGTCCAGGAACAATCCAGTGCCTACATTCTGTAGTTGCGAATAGCCATTGCCGACATCTACGAGTCTCCACTGCGAATTGGGGTGTGAGGTGTTCGCATATTGCCCACAGGCATCCCCATTGGTCGTAAGACCCATTCCATCCAGGTACAGTCCCGTGCCACGGTTTCTCAATTGATAGACAGGAGTGGGTGATACCCATCCACCAGAACCATGAATTACAGGCCAGCCATTGCTCCATCCCAGACTTGTGATTCTGAGCTTGGCGGCTCCATTGTCATAGCCATCATAGTAGTGATAGGTGAGTCTGCCTTCGCCATAGCCAATGTGACCCGGTCCGACGTAGCGTCCTTCGTTGCCCAGGATGGTTCTCCATCCAGTATATGGCCCTGTGATACTTGTAGATCGAGCTACCTGAACATAGTAGGTGCTCTCCAGTCCTCTACAGCATCTGCCCCTATTGACGAATAGATAATAATAATTCCCATTTCGAATGATGTAGGGAGCCTCGATGTCCTGATGGTTGCCACCCGCTACTTTGGTGACTCCACCGATGGCTTTTCCAGTACCAGGATTAATCTCCACTACGCCCAATCCTCCGAAGAAAGAGCCGTAAGACATCCAAACACGCCCATTCGCATCATGGAAGATCGCAGGGTCTATGGCATTGATCGCACTGCTGCTACCATTGGATGAGACGACCATACCTAGATCTTGCCAGTTGGGATTGCTCAGTGATGATGTTCTGGCCACACCGATTGCCGATCTGGACGAACCGAAAGAGGAACAAGAATAGTAGAGGTACCAGTATCCACCCATTCGGGTAATACCTGGAGCCCAGAAGTCACCAGCAAAACCCGGTACGGCAGAGTTGATCCACGAGGGCCAGGTGCCTGGCTGGAAAGGACCCCGCTCGGCTCGCCAGTCACTGAAGTTGGTATTGCTAGAAGACATGGCCCAGACTCCCTCGCCAGTGGTGAAGATCCAGTATCGACCATCTTCGGCTCTTACCATGGCAGTCGGGTCATGGCTCGGCGCTTGTGCAGATGCGAAGAAGTTCGCACATAAAAGGAACAGTAATAACACAGGAGTGAAAATGCTACTGACGCCAGAGCTCAGCGAACGCACTTTTCTACCCCCTGTCATAGGGTGTAAAATTTTAGCTTTCATAAAATGCTTGTTTAAATAAAAATATTTAGTAATTGTCTTTGCATGCAAAATGACTAAAAGACAGTCTGTTAGGTAGGACGAATCTCTAAGATGGGTGGACATATGTGTAAAAACTTCCGTTTGGTACAAAACGGTTTCCGTTTACTTATGAGAGGAGCTTCTCAAAGCAGGGACTTTGCCTCCTTTGTGAAACAGGATTTTCTTATTCATTTCTAATTGCCCATTTATAGGGGCCATGGGTCGGGCCGAAGGAAGGAATGTGTTTCAGTGCATATTTTTCTATGGCAGATATGAACTTTGACAAAATCGAGGATGGATTGAAGTTAATAGCTGCGACTGCCCACCTCCTAGATGCGGTTTTGCACCTTTTTTGTCCGATCACCGAGCAAAAAGACTCGCCATCGCGTCTTTGATGTCCCTCCCCCCACTTCCGAGCTGCGAGGACCTATCTTTTATATCCGATCTCGGACCTAAAACATGCGAGCTCGGAGCAAAAAGATGCGCCTTCGGGTCTTTGATATCCGAGCGCGCATCTTTGAAGTACCCTATCGACTCTTTGATGTGGGAGGGGGTACTTCTGAGGTGGGGGTACCCACTTCGGAGGTGGGGTAGGGTACTTCAGAGGTCACCCTACCTACTTCTAAGATGACTCGTCTTGTCTTTGAGCCGAACGAATTCGCCTCGGAACCGAACTGACTCGTCTTTTTACCGAACGAGTTCATGTTTTTGGCGAACTAGTTCATGTTTTTGGTGAGTGATTTCATGTTTTTGCTGAACTCAGTCGTCTTTGAACTGAAATGGTTGAGTGTTGAGGTGGGGTTGAGTAGATAGAGATGAACCCGATATACTTTCAGAAATTGTAAATGGCTCGTAGCACATATCATAATCATCTAATTTGAATTGATTAATTTGGAGGGACTATAAGCAAAGACTAAATCTACAATCCATGCAGACATTCAAATCGTTTCTACTAGTTCTGGTGTTTTTATCCCTCCATTTGCATCAGGGCATTTACGCTCAATCATCTTCTGATCCAGTTTCTATTGAAGTGGATTTTTCCAAAAAAGTGGGGAAAATGGATCCGATCTGGGCCTGGTGGGGATATGACGAACCCAACTATACCTACATGAAGGACGGTCAGAAACTCCTGACCGAAATGTCCCAATTGAGCCCGGTTCCAGTTTTTGTCAGAGCACATAGTTTGCTGGTGACGGGGGAAGGAACCCATGGGCTCAAATGGGGATCGACCAATGTCTATACCGAAGATAAAAAGGGAAACCCTATCTATGACTGGACGATTGTGGACCGGATATTTGACACCTATATAGAGCGAGGCATGAAGCCTTTTGCTCAGATAGGTTTCATGCCGCAGGCTTTGTCTTCCAAACCTGAACCCTACCGCCACTATTGGAAACCGGGGGCAGCCTATGAGGATATTTATACCGGGTGGGCCTACCCTCCGAATGATTATGAAAAATGGGCCGAACTGGTGTATCAATGGGTGACACACTGTGTAGAAAGATACGGTAAAGAAGAAGTGGAGAGCTGGTACTGGGAGCTGTGGAACGAACCAAACATTGGATACTGGCAGGGCACAGTCGAGGAGTATATCAAGCTCTACGACTACTCAGCAGATGCCGTCAAACGCGCCTTGCCAACAGCCAAAATGGGTGGGCCAGAAACCACTGGGCCTAATTGGGACAAGGCCGAGGTATACCTGCGTACTTTTTTGGATCATGTGGTTTCGGGTAAGAACTATGCGACAGGTGAGACCGGAGCGCCTCTGGATTTTATCACCTTTCATGCCAAGGGAAGTCCTAAGATAGTCGATGGCATGGTGCAGATGGACATGGGTGCGCAGCTGAGAGACATCAGTAAGGGATTTGAGGTAGTCGCTTCTTATCCTAGCCTCAAAGACCTACCTATCATCATAGGGGAGTCGGATCCAGAAGGCTGTGCGGCGTGCTCGGAGGCGGACTATCCGCACAACGCGTATCGCAATGGCACGATGTACGCGAGCTACACGGCAGCTTCTTTTGCCCGAAAGTATCAATTGGCAGACCACCATGGTGTCAACCTTTTAGGGGCAGTTACCTGGGGATTCGAATTTGAAGATCAACCCTAGTATGCCGGGTTTAGGGACATGGCGACCAATGGCGTGGACAAGCCAGTGCTCAATGTCTTTAGGATGTTTGGGATGATGCAGGGCGATCGAGTGGCTATCAACCAGGAGGTGCTGAGCTATAACTACACCGACATTCGGGACAACAGCGTCCGTGGTGATCAACCGGATGTCAATGCCCAGGCCTCCATCCATACCAATAGTGCGGCTGTCATGGTCTGGAACTACCATGACAACAATGATCTGGAAGTACCTGATGCGCCTGTCAATATTTCGCTACAGGGACTACCCGCTGATAAGGTTCTCTTGACACATTTCAGAATCGATCAGGAGCACAGCAACTCCTATACCCTCTGGAAGCAAATGGGCAGTCCTCAGAACCCGACCCAGGAGCAAATCAAGCAGCTGGAAGAGGCCGGTCAACTAGACCTGTTCTCCTCTCCACAATGGATTAAAACTGATAACGGAAAATTGAATCTTAAGATGGATCTCCCTCGTCAGGGGATTTCCTTGCTGAAATTGGATTGGGAATAGAAGATGAGTGTTTTTTTGGGATGACTGAATTAAAAGGCGGGTGAGCAACTATATGAAAAAGCTAGTTCTTCTAGCAATGACACTTGTGTTGATGCACTGCGAAGGGAAGAAAACCAGGGAATCTTCTTCTCAACAAAATGAAATCGTAGAAGTAGTTGAAGCTCCAAAGGCACTTGAAGTAGGTGATCAGGCCATTGATTTCAAGCTGATTAATCTTGATGGAGATTCAATAGCCTTATCTGATTTCAGAGGCAAATATGTACTGCTCAACTTTTGGAAAGCAGACTGCGGGGCATGTCGAACCAAACATCCTTATATGTTGGATGTGTATCAGGAATACAAGGATAAAGGCTTTGAGGTTGTGGGAGTAACCATGGATCAATTTAGATCTCGTTGGAGCGCTGCAGTTAGCGAAGATTCTATCACCTGGACGACTGTTAGTGACCTACAGGGGATTTATGCAGCAGTTCCACGGGCATACGGAGTGAATTATATTCCCAGAAATTTTTTGATCGATCCGGAGGGGGTGATTCTGCTTGATGATCTGTCTAGTTTTGATTTAGAGACACATCTTAAGGAATTAATTGGTGGATGACTTACTACCTTCGATGAATTGTATTTTATAAAAAAAGGAAGATCGTATTTTAAATACCTATGTCCTGGAATGGCACCTTTATAAAAAGCATTAGAATCAACCCCATCTTTTTTTAAGTACTCGTTTTCGGCTTTCTGTAGCCTTTAATCGGCGAATAGCAGGTTTAGACACGGATTCTACATTGCGTTTGAAACCTCCTCAAATAAGCTTTGTAGCCTGTTTTACGATTAATTGAACGAGACGAGTTATGAGAATTTTCGAAATTATTATTCTATTGACAGTGACTGTTTTGCCCTTTGTCAAACGACGATTGTTGTGGCGCATCCCGTCCAATTATGTGCTTATTTTTTTAGGAATCATAATGTCCCTTCACTTGCTACTAGAAGGTTGGCGCTGGCAGATGTTTCCGGCCTATTTATTATTCATTCTATTGGTCTGGAGGATTCAGGCGGTTGATGCATCCAATACAGTTCGATTGACTTTTCTACGGATACTGGGTTTTGTCGGGCTTATTTTGGTGGCCTTTATAGCCTGGTTGTTACCGAGTGTTTTA
Source organism: Reichenbachiella ulvae (assembly GCF_025833875.1). Classification (NCBI taxonomy): domain Bacteria; kingdom Pseudomonadati; phylum Bacteroidota; class Cytophagia; order Cytophagales; family Reichenbachiellaceae; genus Reichenbachiella; species Reichenbachiella ulvae. The sequence goes on from NZ_JAOYOD010000001.1 coordinate 4,638,244, forward strand.
CCGGTGTTCCACTTGCCAGAACCGCGTGGTGCCTATGCGGTAGGAACAGAATCTGTCTATGTACAGACAGACCGAGACGAAATCATCACCCAGGATCCAAATGATAAAAGGGAGCTTATGTATAAGATTTGGTATCCGAGTCAGGCCGATGTGTCTTCTCTGGATGGGGATGACTACATCGATCAGGCGAGTCGAGAAGGCTTTGCGACCAAGTACGGCTTGCCGCCTTCAGCGCTCAACTATCTGGATAGAGTAGAGACCTATGTTCACCCTGGTATCCCTGTGGCTGACGGTAACTTCCCCGTATTGATTTTTTCTCATGGCTATGGATCAAAGGCGACTGGCTACTATGCCCTTTTAACCGAAATAGCCAGCCAGGGTTATGTGATCATCAATATGAATCACACTTATGAAAGCCTGGGGACTACATTTCCTGATGGAAGAAAGAAGTACTTTGACTATGATTTTCAAAGAGAAATCTCGGCCAATGGAATGGATGCCATGTATCCTCTCATCGATGCCTTCAAAAATGGCTTGTCTTATGAGGAACGTCATCCCATTGTAAAGAAGGCAGTAAAGGAGTTTTACGAAAGCCAATCGGTGGATCGATGGGCAGAGGATATGATCTATACGATTGATCTCCTGGAACAGTGGAATTCTGGCGGGACGCTCAAGGGGCATCTCGATCTAAACAGTATAGGAGTGTTGGGTCACTCCAATGGAGGAGGAGCCGCAGGTAAAGTGCCATTGCTGGACAATCGTGTCAAGGCTGCTGCCAATATCGATGGGATTACCTGGGGCAATCTGATTGACACGACCTATCAACTGCCCTTCTTGTATGTGTCGGCAGACTGGCCAGCAGAGCATGAGGATGTCAATTCTCACATCTATAACAATAAAAGTACGGATTACTTTTACGAGACCAAATTGCTGAAATCCGGTCATCCTAACTTTATGGATATTCCTTTTATGATCCCAGTCAAGTCACTGGCAGGAACGGGAGAGATCGACCCCTATCGAGGGATGGAGATCGTAACCCGTTTGGTTACTTCCTTTTTTGATAAGCACCTGAAGGGTGATCAGGGAGCAAATCCTGAGAGTATAGGAGAACAGTTCGAAGAATTGGAAATGAAAGTTTACAAGGGAGATTCCATTCAGTAGCTTTTTGGTTATAGTTTAATCATTTCAGCGCCGTTCGACCTGATGAGTCGGATGGCGTTTTTTTGTATTGCCGAAGGTTTCTTGTTATTATTGATATACAGGATGTTGTCATGCAGCTTCATCCTTGTACAGCATTCTTGAGAAAAATGATACAGAGGCGCAGTTTAGGCTGTAGTCCTGAGCAAAAATGAATGTGAAACCTACTAATACTAAATGATGAAAAGACCAATGCTAACCTTATTATCGCTTGTTTGGCTACTATCCTGTGGCATGGAAAAACAAGAGAAAAGCAATTACCAAACTGAACTGAAAATTGAAAAGGTCAACCTTTATGGCGAAATGCTGACATGTGAGAGTTCAGAGCCGTTGAAGATTGTGCCAAATGCTCAGGATCCCACGCCCATCGAATTAAACAATGGTGGAGATTTTGCCATCAAGTATATCGTAGAAAAGGTGAATGGCGAGTTGGTGCATCAGGCGGTGTTCTACGAAAGGAACGCAGGTGAGTGGAAGAACCTGAATGAGGAACATCACCGTACACCGCTCTACCTCGATGAGGAACTCAACTGGGGGATCGCTATGGAAAATAATGATGAGCAGGTGTTTGAAGTGGAGATGACAGTGAAAACCGCTGTGCTTTAAACCTTGTTTTAATGAATTCTCCATTGAGACCTTTTTGGCGGCCTTACTTTTCATTTGACTGGAAGTTGGGCCTCTTTCTCATTTCCATTATTTGTATCCCTCGCTTTTACCTGGTCTTGCAAGCCAATCAAACAGCCAACTACGGTCCTATTGGGGCGATTATGATGGTTTCTGCCCTTGTGCCCTTTGTTTTCATAGGGCGAAAGGGAGCTGCGCAGATTGGGGTCAGGAAACCCAGCAATTGGCCCGCCCTGTTCATGTCATTTGTATCAGGCCTGGCTCTAGCATTGGCTTTGTATTTTATTGGTGATCTGCTATACAGCGGTACTTTTCAGAATTGGTATGTCTATGTTGGCCAGTCATACAATATCCCCGATGGGATCTCGCCAGAGGACAAGAATGTTTTGTTTGCTGTAATGGCCGGAACAGGCATGATATTTAGTCCGATTGGGGAGGAGTTGTTTTTTCGTGGCATTGTCCATGGCAGTTTTGCCAACTCTCTGGGAGAGAAATTAGCCTCTTTGATTGATAGTGCTGCATTCGCTCTTACTCATATAGCTCATTTTGGATTGGTGTACGTAGCGGGTGGATGGAATTTCTATTTCTTACCGACGATTATTTGGGTGATAGCTATGTTTTTGGTCAGCCTTGTTTTCTTTCAGATGAAAGAGAAGTCGGGGTCCATCTTAGGGGCCATCATCTGCCATGCCGGATTCAATCTTGGGATGATTTATTGTATTTTTTATTGGCTTTGATTGTCAAGTCCTGTGTTTTTCTTGTTTCCATCTAACTGACCATCTATAATTGGTTTGATCGCTAGCTATATTGCGATGAAATTTAAAATGCTGATGTGTGTTCAATTTGTGATGCCGTGAAATTATGGAGTCATTTGATTAGCTGATCGCTTTTTGAAGCGACTATTGAATTGATTACATCTTCAGTTTATTGAACAAGGGATCAATCTATCATGAGTAACCCAAGTCCGGTTTTATCAACGATCATTTTTGTTTTTACTCTTCAGGCGATACTGCTGAGTGGATTGCTTCTGGCCAAGCGCCCGAGAAGCCAATCCAATGTTTTTCTGGCTCTGGTAGTTTTCTTTTTTGCCCTAATGGCGCTCAATATCGCACTCGTCAATGTCCTGATTAGCTATGATATTTTTTATGTGTTCAGGTATGTGCAGTTGGAGTTATTGTTTGGCATTGGCCCTGCCCTTTATTTTTATACAAGGAGTATTACCGATCAGGGTTTCCGCTTTAGCAAAAAAGACTGGGTACATTTTCTTCCTGTTGCTCTGGAGATTGTATTTTACAGAACCTCCATATATAGATTAGGGGCAGATGGCATGTACGATGATGTGCCTCACCCTTTTACTAGTATTTATTTAGCAGAGCAGTGGTTCGGGATACTTTCTATTACGGTTTATACCATATTTTCTTTGCGGAGGCTCTACCGACATCATCGATGGCTCCAGGATCATTATTCTAATATAGAAGACAGGTCTCTCCGCTGGCTGACGCTTCCAGTGATTGTCTATTCTGGGTTTTGGATTGGATGGATGCTTTTGACAGAGATCGACCGCTTTGTTTTTGATAGAACGCTCAGAGAGTATTACTTTTTACCCACCTTCGTGGGCTTGGCTGTGGTTACCTGCTGGATAGGATTTCGTGGTTATATGAGGTCACATCTACAAGTAGATATTAAACAGCCAGAAGATTCGAAAACGCAAGTCAATCCTCCGAATGCGGAACAGCTTCAAAGGCTAAATGAATTGATGAAGAGTCAGCGGCCTTATCTGGATTCTGATTTGGATTTATCCAGATTGTCTGAGTTGCTTGGTCTTAACCCTCGTCAGGTTTCCGCTCTGATCAATCAAAGCTTTGGCCAGAATTTTTATGAGTATATCAATGACCATAGAGTAGAAGCTTTCAAGGAAAGAATGAGCAGAGAAGATCGTGATAGATTGACATTGTTAGGACATGCCTACGAGTGTGGATTTAAGTCCAAATCTACTTTTAATCATGTTTTCAAAAAAGCAACTGGACAAACGCCTGGAGAATATGCCAAAGCACAAAAAAATAAGTCCGAATAGATGCATTCGGACGCTTGTCGCTAATTCGCACCTTATTCTTGCACGAAAAAAGTCATGAAAAGAAGTCTTTGTGTCCTTGTTTTGATTTTCGCGGTGAATGCAGTAGTAGCACAGAATGCCTATACCAGCGAGCAAGTCAAGTCGGATATGCTGTATCTCAAAGAGGCGCTCGAAGGAGCGCATTATGATCTCTATGCTTACACTACCAGAGAGGATTTTGAAAGTAATTTTGAAAAGGTTCGAGGGGAAATCAAAGGCGATAGTCTGAGTGAACTCGAGGCTAGATCACTTTTTCAGCGCGTAGTGGCCAAAGCAGATATAGGACATACCAGTATCGATTTTCCTTTTACATCATATATGAGATATGCGGAGAACGGGGGCACCCTGTTCCCTTTAGAACTGGCCTTTGAGTCAGGTCAATACTGGGTAAGGAAAAATTGGAGTGCTGTCGAGGAAATAGAAGTTGGGACTGAACTCCTAAGTATTAATGGCAGGCCGATAGAGGATATTGTTGAAGAAATCTCTTTACATATATCTGCCGAACGGGCTTATCTCAAATTGGCAAAGATTGAGCTTTATTCATTTCCAAGATTGTATTGGCAGGTTTTTGGTGAGCAGGAGGGATTTGAGATAGAAGTTCGGTCCAAGGAAGGAATACGAAAGTACATGCTGGAAGCTGTGGAGCTAATCGGAGGCTATGAGATGAAGCGAAATGAGATCATAGATTCACAATTGACGCTAGAGTTTCTGCAGCAATCGGCCTATCTAAATCCTGGAAGTTTTTCTGGAGATGAGCCCGCCTATCGACAGTTTATTGATTCCGCATTCATCGAGATCAAAAAGAAGAACAGCCAAAACCTGATCATCGACCTGAGGAACAATGGAGGGGGAGACAATTCATTTAGTGATTATCTACTCGCCTATGTAGCTGATCGTCCCTTTCAATGGAATTCTGCTTTTAGTCTTAAAACCAGCTCCATTCTAAAGGATCATGTCAGACAGCGCTATGATACAACAGAAGCCTATTGGAGGGAAGTTTTCGTGCATGAAAATGGAGAAATCTACGATTTTGATTTTGAGGATTGTGAGCCCAGGCCTAAAGAAGAGCGGTTTATGGGGGATGTTTATGTTTTGGTAAACAGACAATCTCATTCACAGGCAGCAGTGACTGCTTCTCAGTTTCAGGATTACGGATGGGCTACGATTGTGGGAGAAGAAACGGGTGATTATCCCTCTCTATATGCTTCAGTATTTCGGTTTGCCTTACCGCAAACTCAAATTGAAGTTCAAGTATCGAAAGGGTATATGGTCAGGGTCAATGGTAGCGAAAAACCAGAAGGAGTCATTCCTGATATTTTGATCAGAGATCATTTGCTGGACGAGGAAGATGAAATACTGGACGGTTTATTACAAAAGTTGAATGATTGATTACTTCGTTCGAGTCCTTTTTTTCAGCTTGGCGATCCTGTCGAGATAATAGGCTCGTAGCTCCTCGATGAAGGTATATGGATCGTCATAGGTGGTCCAAACTTGATAGGTCAATTTGTTTTGGAGGGAGGATAGCTCCGTTCTTAACCTATCCAACTCACGCTTGAGGTACTCCAGTGGATCTACATCTTTAGGAACCAAATTCATAGGAGCTTTGCCTTCTGTCAGTTCACCAGTTAAGATATGGCTGACATAGGTCTGCAAGGCTTCCAGATCTCCCTGACGATAAAGCTGGATCAGTTGAGTAGTGGCCTCATGAGCCATCTCCTGTTTGTCATCCTGCATGGAGAATTTGTCTGGATGGATCAGTAGCATGGCTTCTCGATAGAGCTTTTTCAGTGCCTTTGCATCTACTGGGCTCTTATCCGTCTTTTCAGAAGGGGGTGATTTGATTAGTCCTTTGGGTTCCTGATAGTTTTTGCCTCTTTTCTTTTGTTCCAGGCGCTTTTCTTTTTTTGCCTTCTTCTGTTCCTTATAGAGCGCGCTCAATTCCATCTCCAAGATTAGCTCATCTACCAGTTCGGCACGGAGTTTCGATTCAAAGGACTCAATGATGCTTCTGATGGATTCAATCTGCCGTTTAAGCGTATCGATTTCCGTTTGCAGGCCATTTCGGTCTACTTCAGTGATTCTTGCTACCTGATTCTTTGCTGGCATGGAGCAAAAATACAGAGATAATTGAATCCGATTTATGATAGGCAAAATCGGAATTAATGGCTAATCAGTTATTACCCGCTTGCCGGAGTACCCTGTACGGTGGGCAGGAGTTAATAGAAACTTGATTTTCGTTTATAAATGCATAAATACTCAATAACCATTTTGGTTATTTTGTAACAAATGATATCAATGTAAACCATTGAAAATTAACCCAATAACTCAGTGGCAAATAACTATTAACTCCTGAATTGAACAATTCAGGTTGAACAGCAACTTGTTCTTATTCCAATGCAATGCACAGGTTGCATTAATTTCGTGGGTGAGAAGCTAAGCAGATGACTATGGACAAGTCTATTCAAATCATATCCATCCCCAATTTGATGGTGGCCTTTGTACCCGTGGTAGTGGTGTTGTTTGTTTTATGGAGGTGGAAACAAGGGATCAAAAGTTCGCTTTGGGCTGTGGCACGTATGGTGGTGCAGTTGGTGTTGGTCGGTTATGTGCTGACATATATTTTCGAATCTGATAGTGCCTGGATAGTCATGGCTGTGTTGGCAGTCATGTTGTTTTCTTCCAGCTGGATTGCGCTGAGGACGCTGAGTGACCGACGCATGGAGTTGTTTACGAAAGCTTTTGCATCAATTGTGGTAGGAGGAGGCGCCGTGCTCATGCTGGTGTCACAGGGGGTGCTGATGCTGGATCCATGGTATATGCCGCAGTACCTCATTCCATTGGCGGGGATGATTTTTGCCAATGCGATGAATTGCGTGAGTCTTGCCGGTGAGCGACTGAGTTCTGAATTGGGAAGAGGGGAAAACTATTTGGCAGCCAGAAACACTGCCATGCATGCCGCCCTGATCCCCATTACCAACTCCCTGTTTGCAGTGGGGCTGGTTTCTCTGCCAGGAATGATGACGGGACAAATCTTGTCCGGGGTTTCTCCTTTGATAGCGGTGCGATACCAAATCATGGTCATGTGCATGGCTTTTGGATCGGCGGGTATTTCTGTTTCTATTTTTCTTTTGCTCGTTAGATCTAGTTTTGATTCGTCAGGCAGGGATTGAAACTGGCTGGAGAAAAAAACAAAAGCCGATCCTATCAGATGATAGAATTGGCTTTATGGATTATTTTTTCTAGTGAAAGATTTTGCTAGTATGACACTAGATAATTGCCGTTGACTGTAATTCCGTCATCTTCGCAGCTATAGTTGTCAGAAGAAGGTGCTGGAGGATCCACTTCTACTCCACAGCCATATGATTTGGTAAAGTTGTAATGAATCTGACTTCCATCGGCTGTCCAGTTAAACTCATTGACCGCTTCACACTGTCCGGTACAATCCTCGACTACTGCTTTTCCGCTTCCATCAGAATAGAAATGCAGGTACTGGTAGTAGCCATTGCAAACCTCGATTCTGTAAGAACCCACCGGACAGGAAGAGGGGCCGGAAGATTCGAAATCTATCTCTCCGTGAACCACGTTTTCTCCTCGGATATCAAAGTCCAAGTCAAGATCATGTGAGATGCCATTTTGATCAACAAAAGGTATTGATATGACCCCAGCAAATCTTTCATTGGGGTAATCTAGCTTTTGTCCATCCACGTATTTTTCTGTGCCATTAGAAAATAAATCAGTAAGCATCATATATGCACTCACTTCGTCTGCCTCGACTTGATAATTTAGCAATTCCAAATATTCGTCATAGTTGGTATACATGCCAGTACCTACCTCTGAAATGTATCTCTCGCCTCCTGCCTGGATTTCGAAGAATAAGGAATAGGGTTGAACTTCATGATTCAATTTTAAATTTCCATTACTATCTACACCTTCATTTTCATATCTAATACCTCCCTCTCCATACCACCAATCATAGGCATACATGCTTACTTTCAAATATTCCAGACCATTTATCGAAGTGGAGTAAGTTTCAAAACTTAATCTTCTATCTATTTCGTCATAATGGGCTGAAAAAATGGCGTTTTTGTCTCCACTGGTTGTGAATTCCTCTCCATCTTTTAGTACATAAGCATTTCCGTCCAGACTAACTGTGAGAATTTGTTTGTCATTATAATTAGGAGTCTCTTCTTCTTTACAGGATACAAGAATGCTAATTCCGATTAATACAAGTCCAAGTCTGCTTATTTTTTGTTTCAGATACATGTAATGTGTTTTTTGTTTTTAATAGTTGAGTCATTTAGGCACAGTTATATTAAAACAATATTTTATAAGAAGTATTGTATGTACATATATTTTTTTAGCACTTCTTATACCTACTCCAAAAAAAAGCCGATCCTATCAGATGATAGAATCGGCTTCCCAAACAACAATAGTTTAGTCATTTAATACAAGAGTTACGGACAGTATTGAACCCTTGAGTCACATAGACTAAAGTGACACACCACGTTTCCATGGAATGAAATCTTCATGTCCCATTTTTACAGCCTTGGATTCTACCTCTCCACTGGCGATTTTGATCACCTGTTCGAGCATTTCCTCGGCCATTTCTGGGATGCTTTTCTTTCCTTCTATTACTTCACCAGCATTGATGTCAATGATGTCCGGCATACGTTCTGCCAGTTTCGTGTTGGAAGAAACTTTGAGTATCGGAGCGATTGGGTTGCCCGTCGGGGTTCCCAAGCCTGTGGTGAACAATACCACGTTCGCGCCAGATCCTACCAGGCCTGTGGTTGATTCCACATCGTTACCTGGAGTACATAGCAAGCTGAAGCCTGGAGTTTCTGCATACTCAGTGTAGTCCAGTACATCTACGATCGGGGAGCTACCACCTTTCTTGGCTGCACCTGCCGATTTCATCGCGTCGGTGATCAGACCGTCTTTGATGTTGCCTGGCGATGGATTCATGTCAAAGCCTGAGCCCGCGTCTTCTGCTGCTTTGGCATAGGAGCGCATCAGGTTGATGAATTTGGTCGCATGGGCTGGATTTTTAGTTCTGTTGATCAATTCCTGCTCTACCCCACATAGTTCTGGGAACTCAGCGAGAATCGCCTTGCCACCCATCGCTGCGATCATATCAGATACGTGTCCTAAAGTAGGGTTAGCCGAGATGCCTGAGAATCCGTCAGACCCCCCACACTCCAGACCTATGGTCAATTTAGAAAGAGGTGCAGGCTCGCGCTTCAGTTTGTTCGCTTCGATTAGCTCTTTGAAGGTTGCCTTCATGGCATTTTCAATCAAATCAGTCTCTGTTCCCGTTTCCTGCTGATCAAAGATCAACAAAGGCTTGGTCAACTCGCCACTCTTGTCTTTGATCGCATCCTGTAGCACGGATACCTGGGCATTTTGACAGCCCAGACTCAAAACCGTAGCACCCGCAACGTTTGGATTTTTCAGGTATCCTGCAAGCAGACGACATAGGGTGTCGCTGTCCTCTCGGGTCCCACCACATCCTGCCTGGTGTGTGATGAATTTGATTTTAACGTTTTCAAAAACTTCTTTCTTTGGCTCTGCTGCTACTTTTTGTAAAGTAGCGGTATCGAATGCTTCGCCCGCCTGGTGCTTTTGCACCAGGGCGTGAGCGAGCTCCTGATAAGTATCGCCAGACGTATAGCCAAGCGCTGACTCGAATGCTTTTTTCAGGGTCAGGATGTTTCTGTTTTCGCAGAATACCAGCGGAAATACCAACCAGATGTTGTCAGTCCCTACCTGTCCGTCTTCTCTATGGTAGCCCATGAAAGTGCGATTTTCGAAACGGCTCACATCGGGAGCTGTCCAGTGAAATTCCGCAGTTGCCTTGTCCGAAAATTCGGTGGCCTTGTGCGCAGTATTAGCTACCGTGATAGGTGCTCCAGCCGCGATGGGTTCCTTGGCAGTACCTACTACCAATCCATACATGAACATTTCGCCTCCTACAGCCAGATCATGCAAAGCAAATTTGTGCTTGGCAGGGATGTCATGCTGCAAGGTCACTTTGTATTGACCCAACTCGATCTCTTCTCCTTTTTTCAGATCCGTGAGCGCTACGCCCAGGTTGTCTGTGTCGTTGATGGTGATGGCTCGATTCATGATGCTAAAATTTCAGTTACTTTTTTTCCTTCTTTCAATGCAGCCAGTTTCTCAGCCAATAGTGCAGAAAGACCTTCTACCTGATTCAGATCCTGATCCCAGAAACTGCTTTCGCCCAATACTTTTTGAGCCAATTCAGCGGGTTCAATTGATTCTGTTTTCAACTTTTCGAAGTAGGTTTTGACTTCTTCATTGTCCTGGATTTCGAAATCGCTTAGATAGAGATGGATCAAATGCGCAAATGCTGTCACCAGGCCATCAGGCAATTCTTTTTTGGCCGCTAGATAGTCCAAAAGAGAGGGCAATACACGTACCTTAAACTTCGATATAGAGTTCAGCGCGATGGACTTTAACTCATGACGGATGTATGGATTTCTGAATCTCTCCAATACCTCTTCGGCATAGGCTTCTAGTTCGTCTTTTGGTAAATCGATCGTTGGAGCGATTTCTTCAAAAATAATCTGACGAACGAATGGCCCCACTTTATCATCTTCTACGGTTTCTTTTACAGTTTCGATTCCGTTGAGCAATCCAACAGGCACCATAGAGGTATGGGCACCATTGAGGATACGTACCTTTCTGGTTCTGTAAGGGCTCAGGTCTTTGGTGTAGATCACATTCATGCCGCATTTGTCAGCAGGGAATGCTTTCTGTATCGACTCGTCACCTTCTATTACCCACAGGTGAAAGATTTCGGAAGACACGATAAGGTTATCTTCATAACCTACACTTGCCTGAATGTCTTTTACCTCATCTCTTGGGTATCCAGGTACGATACGATCCACCAGGGTGTTAGCAAAATGGCAATGAGTATCCACCCATGCCTTGAAATCGTCACTTAGACCCCAATGATCCGCATAGTTCAAAATGGCCTCTTTCAATTTTTCACCATTCTTATCGATCAATTCTACTGGGATGAAGTTGAGCCCTTTGTCCGCCTGACCGCTGAAGTGCTTAAATCTAGCTGCTAACAATTGGGTCACTTTTCCAGGGAAAGTTTCAGCCAATTCATTGGCCGCTGGTTGTGCTTCTTCTTTGAATACAATGCCAGCTTCGGTCGTATTGGAGATCACGATTTCCAGACTGTCCAGTTTCGCAAACTCAAAATAGGCCTCAGGAGTTTGAAAAGGATCAATAGATTCCTGAATACAAGATATCAGACGGGTTTCGCTGATGGCTTTTCCACCCTGCAATCCACGATAGATGTGGTGGTATCTGCTATCCTGATCTCTGAGCATCTGAGTCATACCTTGAGCGATGGGTTGTACCACTGCCACACCATGCTGGTAGTCATTGTTTTCATTCATTAGATCTACCATCCAATCCGCGAAAGCTCTGAGGAAATTGCCCTCACCGAATTGTAAAATTTTGATTGGAAGCTCAGCACCTGGAGCCGTTTGTTTGTTGAGTGCTTTCATGTCTATAATTATTTTCAGTCGTTAGTCAATTTTCTGAGTGTACGTTAACGCATTTTACATGTAAAAAAGCCTCTGGTTGTCTAAGGCTTTTGCGTGTACGTTCACACAACATCACAAATGTACAATATTGGATGGAATAAAAAACGATAATGGAAGGAAAATCATCAGTATGGGGCAGGTTGGTCATTGATCAAAACCTGCTTGAAAGCTGAAATCGAAAATTCTGGAGAATGTCAGTCAGGCCTTATTGTCAGCAGATTTCTTTTTTTTTCAGAAAGAATCAACACCGAACTCCTTAATATTGCACTCCAAAAAAAGACAAAGCTTTGACAGTATTACCTTATAAAGACAAAGAGGGGAGTAAAAAGGAACAAGTAGCTGAGATGTTTAATAGCATCAGTAAGCGTTATGATTTTCTCAATCACTTCCTGAGTATGGGGATAGATATCCTGTGGAGGAAAAAGGCCATTCGACAGCTTAAAGCCGATCAGCCAAAGTTGATATTGGATGTCGCTACAGGTACGGGTGATCTGGCCATAGAGGCTTTGAAGCTGAATCCTGAAAAGGTAATAGGTGTAGACATCTCGGAGGGCATGCTCGATATGGGACGTGAAAAAATGAAACGTCTCGGCTATGAGGATAAGATCGAAATGTCCATGGGTGATTCAGAGCAGCTCCTGTTTGAAGACAATAAGTTTGACGCTGTGGTCGTTGCTTTTGGAGTAAGAAATTTCCAGGATTTGGAGAAAGGATTGGCTGATATGCAGCGTGTATTAAAGCCAGGAGGGAAGATGGTAGTGTTGGAGTTTTCGACACCAACTAAATTCCCAATGAAGCAGCTTTATAGTTTTTACTCGAACAGCGTTTTGCCCTTGATTGGTAAAGTCGTTTCGAAAGACAATTCTGCCTATACCTATTTGCCCGAATCCGTTCAGGAATTTCCATATGGCGATGATTTCTTAGCCATTTTAAATAAATTGGGATTTAAACAGACCACATGCATTCCACTCACTTTCGGCATCAGCTCTATCTACACGGCAGTAAAATAGTTGTCAGTTTTTTGCTGTTGATGGGCTTGGCAGTGTCTCCCACTTTTGCCCAAATCAATAGTACTGTCAACTTGCCTAATTTTGACGAGCAACATTGGCATTATGGCTTCCTGATGGGATTGCATACGGCCAATTACCGTTTGGAATATGTGGATGATTATGTGACGCCTGAATTCGATACGCTGCACTCGGTGGTTCCTCCTTCCAAAATGGGATTTAAAATCGGGTTTATCGTAGATTATCACATTTTTGAAACACTGGATGTACGCCTGACACCAACTGTGGGATTCAACCAACTACAATTGAACTATCGATACACAAATGGTAAAATACTAGAAGAGTTGAGAGACCCGACTTATGTAGAATTGCCTATTCTCTTGAAATATAAATCTGTCCGCCGAAGAAACAGACGTATGTATTTTTTAGGAGGAATCAACCCTTCGTTCAAAGCTGCTAGTTCTAAAGAAAGAGAGGATACTGACCGATTGCTCACTAAGAACTTTAACCTCTCCGTGGATGTGGGAATAGGCATGGATCTCTATCAGCCCCTGTTCAAATTTTCGCCGGAGATTCGCTACTCTTTTGGATTGCTGGATGTCCTAGCCGAGGAGCAGAATGATTTCAGCGCGCCATTGCAGCGCTTGACCATTCATAGCCTGGCGTTCTATATTACTTTCGAAGGGGGACCGTCTACATTCAGACGTAAGGGAGGTAAATACAAGCGATAATTAAGGCTCCACGCCCATGATCATTTCTGGATCGTCTTCGCTCAAATATTTGATTTTGTAAACATAATAGAACAAGTAATTGAACTTGTTTACTGAATAATAACTGGAATCAGGATCGTTGTTGACCTCCTGGCTCTTGCTTTCCACCTTTTGTTCAGGCTTAACCACTTCCAAAGAAGGATCCGAATGACCTTTAAGTTCTTCAGGATTGTATTCCTTGTTTTCTTTTTCTGATTTGGTTTTCTCGCTCTTGTCTGTAACGGTTTCGGCATAGGAAACGGTCGATGACGCAAGAGCTAATAGTATGACTAATATCTTTTTCAAATCTTTTGGACTAATGGTTGTTAGTTATGCAAATTAGATAAATTTTTCTACAACTCAATGACTAATAGTACGATATGCGTAAAAGCATGTTTACAGCTGCTTGAAAAAGGTAGGTCTGTCACTGCGAAGACCTCCCATTCTTTCCTTAAAATCGATGAGTGTGCCCTGCGCTTTTCCATTGATTGATGAAATGCCAAGATCCAGATATTTAACTTTTTGCTCCATTAAAGTCAGGTTCAATTGATGCAGGAGAAAGGCCAGTGGGCTGTGACTGGCGTAACTGCGGTCAAAAGCAGGTAGGTAGTTATAGACCACCTTGTTGTCCACGCTGATACAAACGGTGGCTGCACATCTTTGGCCTTTGGGATCAAATATACTGTAAAGCGCATAGGTGTTGGGTAGTTGGCTTGTGATCCTTAAAAACTTCTCCTTAGTTATATTGATGACGAGTCCTTGCTGCTTTCTACATTTCGAAATGAAATCATGAATGCTGCCTGCCTGATCTAGTGTTTCTTGCTGAAAGGTAAATCCGTTTACTAAGCATTTGTTGATTCTGCGCTGTTGCATTTTGTGCAGGGAATGCAATTGATAGTTTTTCAAATCAATATGGTGGTTGATTTCCAGATGTTTTTGAAAATCCAGATGATCGAAGACAGCATAGGGAACAGATCCAAAGCAATCGGGTGCTTGTCTGATCTCAATTGACTCCAATCCTTGCGACTTTAGTGATTCGATTAGTGCCGTCAAACCGGCTTCAAAAACCTGAGGAGTTATCTTTCCCCTCCAGGCAAAACCTGCATAGGGTGCAGAGGGGATAGAGGTGGCTTTCTGATTATCAATGGAATAGGTCAGATGCATAGAAAAATCGCTCTCAGCATGCTCCCACTGGAATAAATGATAGTTCGGGATTTCGTTGGCTATGAAATATTTTTCTTCGCTAAATATCATAAATTTGAAAGAAGGCGGTCACAATTTTTCTGCCCTCAGAAAGTTAATCAAAGATAGAGGCTGGTACATTATTTGTTTACCAATCTAACCACTAAAAAACAATTGCTTGATACGACTGATAATACCCTTACTATCCGCCTTTATATTCCTTCCAACTTGTATGTTTGGACAAGACCGTCCCGTTTTTGGCGATGAAAAAGTTTTGGCAGAGATCGAAGGGATTGCCTACTATGTATACAATGCCTATCCCGATTCGGCCAATTTGAAAATTGACGAGATGGAAAAGCGATTTCCTACTCATCCGGTCATCCCTATGATGCGCGCGATGAATATCGCATGGCAGGATCAGCCCATCCGTACCACCAGCCCTTCCTTTCCTGCTCACAAGGCTCAATTGCTGAGGACTATCAATCTCGCAGAGGCAATGCTGGAAAAGAATCCAGATGACGTAGAAGGGTTGTTTTTTGAGATGTCGGCACACGGTCTCCTGGCGGAGTATTTTGCCAGAGAGGGTAGCTACATGAAATCAATCTCTGAAGCCAAGAAAACCTATGACCTGATTACTCAGACCATGCAAATGACTAGGGAGAGTCCTGAATTCTATTTTCTGGCGGGTCTGTACAATTATTTCAGAGAGAAATATCCTGAACGACACCCCGTTTATTCACCCTTCATGTGGTTTTTCAAGTCTGGAGATAAAGAACTCGGCTTGCATCAGCTAGATAGCGCTGTTTTTCAGAGTAAAATCGTGAAGGCTGAAGCACATCTTTACACTGCCTACATCTATCTCAGATATGAAAATATGCCTGACAGTGCTGAGTACTACATCAAAAAGCTGAATAAGGAATATCCAAGAAACAGCTACTTCAAAGCCAAATACATCGAAAGTCTCGTACTCAAAAATAATTACGACAAGGCCATGCCAATGGTGAAGACTTTTTTGCGGGATCCGCAACCCTACTACCGTATGTGTGGAGAGGTCTATACAGGGTTGTACCAGGAGAAAGTGAAAGGGTCGGATATAGAGGCAGAGCGCTATTATGCCAAGGCCATCATGACTGGAGACAAGGAACCTGATCGGGGAGAATACTATAGAAGTCTCGCCTATCTGGGGATGGGGCGGATCATGGAACGTCGCGAGCAGTTTAGTGTCGCCATAAAATATTATGAGATGGCTGCTGATATAGACGAAAACGATCTGGTGACCGAAGAGGCAGAAGAACGTCTGGACAGAATCAACTAATGGCAGTAGAAACTTACCGCATAATCAAAGCACCTACCGAGGGATTTTATAAAGAAAAAGGGAGTAAATTCATTTCCTACGCTTACCCTGTAGAGGAGGTCGAGGAGGTGAAGCCAATAGTTGAAGAATTAAAAAAGCAATACCATGATGCACGACATTATTGTTTTGCCCATATCATCAATGCTGGTAATGTTCAACACATCCGCGCCAATGATGATGGGGAACCAGGGCATTCTGCAGGGGACCCGATCTTGGGACAGATCAAGTCTTTTGATTTGGTGAATACATTGGTCGTAGTGGTGCGTTACTTTGGAGGAACCAAACTGGGTGTGCCGGGATTGGTTCATGCATACAAGACCGCTGCTGAAGATGCGCTCTCTAAGGCTGAGATCTTGACCATGGAGGTGAAGACGGATTTTACTTTAGACTATCCCTATGAGCAAACGCAAGATGTCCTTCGCATCACCAACGATTTTGGTGTGGAGATCAAGGATCAGCAGTACACGGCAAGCTGTCTGCTAAAGGGACGGATTGATCCCGATCGATTCGCTGCCTATCGAGATAAGATCGCTCTTTTAGATCTGAAAGTGGTCAAACGCTAGTTTTTGTTGGCCAACTGTCCACAAGCTGCATCGATGTCCTTACCTCGGCTTCTGCGAACATGTACATTTACACCACGTTTGGTCAGATAGTTCATGAAGTTATCCAGCGTATTTTCATCTGCATTTTTGTAACTGGCTTCACTGATAGGATTGTATTCTATGATGTTGATTCTAGCAGGTACTCGTTTCCAGAACTCATAAAGCTCCTGGGCATCCTGCTCCGAGTCGTTGAAATCATAAAACAAGATGTATTCAAAAGTGATTTTGTTGCCCGTCTTTTGGTAGAAATACTGCAGCGCCTCTCTCAATACATTCAAAGTATTGGTTTCATTGATCGGCATGATCTGGTTTCGCTTCTCGTCATTGGCGGCATGAAGCGATAGAGCCAAATTGAATTTTACCTGATCGTCAGCCAGCTTCTTAATCATCTTAGCAATACCTGCGGTAGAAACAGTAATTCGCTTCGGACTCATGTTTAGGCCTTCAGGAGAAGTGATATGCTTGATGGATTCGAGCACATTGGCATAGTTGAGCAAGGGCTCGCCCATCCCCATGTAAACGATGTTGGACAAGGGCTGGTCGAAGTTGTCCTTGGCCTGATTGTGCACAGCCACTACTTGATCGTATATTTCTGAGGCATCCAGGTTTCTCGCACGATCCATGTATCCCGTCGCACAAAATTTGCAACTGAGCGAGCATCCTACCTGTGAAGAAACACAGGCCGTCATCCTGTTGTCAGCAGGGATGAGTACGCTCTCGACCACATGATCGTCATGCAGCTTCATGGCAGATTTGATGGTGCCGTCGGAGCTTTTTTGCTCCTTGTCGACGGTGACTGGATTGATGACAAAGTGCTCTTTGAGTATCTCACGGGTTTTGAGTGAGAGGTTGGTCATTTCGTCGATGCTTTTGGCAGACTTTTTCCAAATCCATTCTTTGATTTGCTTGGCACGAAAAGGCTTTTCACCGATTTCTTTCAAAAATCCACCAATCTCCTCTTGAGAGACTTTACGAAGGTCTTTTATTCCAGCACTCTTTGTCATGCTGCAAAGTTGATGGGAATAAAGTTAATAATGGAATAAATCACCGGAAAGCTGCGGAATCAATGGTTTTACTAATTCTGAATCAAGATATAGGCATTGAGGGAAGTGGCGACCAATAACCAAACAAAGTAAGGAGTTACCCAAAGTGCATGGACGCCCAATTGATTTTTGTACCGAACTAAAAATATCCCAACTACCAAAGTCAAAAGAGTGATGCTAATTAGTCCTAATGCCACTTGGTGATAGTAGAAAAAGATGGGGTTCCAGGAGATATTTAGAATCCACTGTATGCCGTACAGAATCAAAAGGCCTCTTTTGTTCACCACCTTGCTCCAGGCATGGGCCATATAGAGGGCAAAAGCAATCATGATGGTAGTCCAGGCGAACCCGAAGAACCATCCGGGTGGGGTCCAGGGAGCCTTATCTAGATCGGCGTACCATTCAGAAATAACCCCTTCACTGGTAAACACACTGCCCAGACCCAGGGCAGCAAAATTGAGAATAAGGTAAATTGCGGTTCTTTTGAGCATAGTAGTTTTTAATCTCCAGAGATTACTTGCTGATTTACCTACCCTTCGAACCCAACTTTAGAATGGCTTCCATCGCAGAAGGGTTTGTTTTTGCTGGCGCCACATCTACAAAGCGCGGTGATATTGTCTTTTTCTGTTTGGGATCCCTCATGCTCTATTGTGATGGCCCCATGGATCAGCAGGGGACCATTGGGCTTGCAAACCACTTTTGTTTGATTGGCCTGCGTGGGTTTTTGTGCCAATTGATCATCCACGATGGACAGTGCTCCTGATGGACATTGATGAACCTGAGAGATGATTTTTTCCGAACTGCTGCCTTCCATGTTTACCCAGGGTCTGGCTCGGGGATCAAAAACTTCTTTAAGTCCGTTGAAACATTTGGCGGAATGAATACAAAGTTCTGACTGCCATTTCACTGTGATTTCATCGTTGGAGTAATGTTTAGTCGCCATGTTGTTTTAGTTTGATCTTAAATTTAATCAATTCAACGCAGAGTTTTATTCCTCTCAGAATTTGTCTTATCTTCAAGTTCCAAAATAACCAGCCGCTCTGCCGAGTGTATGAATTAAATAGATTGCTATTGAATTTGTTAAAAAATATACCCAAAGGATTTTTTTTAATTTTAGCATTATCAATTGGTTTTCAGGCTTCTGGCCAGAAGTTGGTCTACGAATTGGTCAAAGGTGGTGATGTGATCGGAGAAATGATTTGCGAAAAAATCGAATCTGGAGATCAGCTGACCTACTCCATTCGCAGTGTGACCAATTTTAGAATTGTGGTAAAGCTCACCGTAGAATATCAGCTGGACGAAACCTATGAAAATGGGGTGTTGATAGAAGGAAGAACTAATAGTACTCTCAATGGTGTGACACAGAAGGAATCTACGGTCAAGAAAAGAAACACAGACTACAGAGTGGAGACAGAAAGTGACATTGTCTTTCTGCAGGACAAAGAAATCAGCTATTCTATTCCTGAGATTTATTTTCAGGAGCCAGTAGGGAAGGACAAGATATTTTCTCAGGTATTTGCCACCTATCTGGTGATTCAGGATCAGGGAGATCATAGCTATCTGCTAGAATCTGAAGATGGTAACAATATCTATAAATATGAAGATGGCATCTGCACGGAAGTGAAAGTAGATCGGAGCTATGCTACCTTTTATATCAAACTAAAATCCAAGTAAGTCAGAGCACCCTCACTTCTGAAATGTGCTGAAGAAAATTATCCATATGAAAATCACTGTTATGAAAACATCCCTAAAGTTTCTCCATCTGGTGGCCTTGCTGCTGATATCTGTTGGTCTCGGCTGGTCGCAAGAATTGTCAGAAAAGGCCATTCCTTTTGATTCTGCTATAACTACAGGCCAGCTAGACAATGGATTGAAATACTTCATCAAGAAAAATGCAAAGCCGGAAAATCGTGTGGAGTTGCGGTTGGTGGTCAATGCCGGATCAATTCTCGAAGATGAGGATCAACAAGGGTTGGCGCACTTCACAGAGCATATGGCTTTCAATGGCTCGAAGAATTTCGATAAAAATGAATTGGTGAGCTACTTGCAGTCTGTGGGAGTGAAATTCGGCGCACATTTGAATGCATATACCTCTTTTGACGAGACGGTTTATATTCTTCCGATTCCATCGGATGATGAAGAGATTTTGGACCAGGGAATGACGATTTTGGAAGACTGGGCTGGCAATATTCTTTTTGACGCTGAAGAATTGGACAAGGAACGCGGCGTGGTGATCGAGGAGTGGAGACTCGGCCAGGGAGCAGATACGCGAATGATGGAGGAATACTTACCTGTAATTCTAAAAGGATCTAAGTATGCTGAGAGACTACCGATTGGCAAGAAGGAGATTTTAGAGACCTTTCCAAGGGAAGCGATTACCAGATTCTATCAGGATTGGTACCGTCCAGACCTGATGGCAGTAGTGGCTGTAGGGGACATTGATGTCCAGCAAATGGAACAGCGTATCAAGGATCACTTTTCTGGATTGACCAACCCTAAGAAGGAAAGAGAAAGAAAAGAATTTGATCTCCCAGATAATGATGAGCCATTGGTAGCTATTGCTTCGGATCCAGAGGCTACCAACATCCTTTTCAACATCATGTTTAAAAAGGAAGCGACGGATTCGAAAACGGAAGAGGATTTTAGAAGAGGGCATGTACAGGGATTGTTTCTAGAGATGATGAACCAGCGATTGAGCGATTTGTTGCAGTCTGGCAATCCTCCTTACCTATATGCAAGCACTTATATAGGATCGCCGGTTTCGAGAACGACTACCGCTTTTTCTGGGTTTGCGGTTCCCAAGCCAGACGATATCAAAACGGGCATCACTACCATGCTGCAAGAAATTAGACGTGTCCAATTGCATGGATTCAATGACTCAGAATTGAAGACTGCTAAGCTGAATGTAATGGAAGCTTATGAAAGTGCATACAAGGAAAGAGACAAATCAAAGTCTGCTTCTTATGCCGATGAATTGATCCGACATTTTTTGGAAAAGGAGCCCGTGCCTGGTATCACTTATGAACACAATTTTGTGAAGGAGCATCTGGATGGCATCACATTAGAAGAAGTGAACAGCATCATCGGCAAATGGATCAAGAAGGAGAACAGAATCCTTTATATGACAGCTCCCGAGCAGGAAGACCTGGTATTGCCTACAGAAGAAGAAATACTAGCCTGGGTTGAGGAATATGAGAACATAGAATTGGAGCCTTTGGAAGAAGAGGTGATTGATGCCAATTTATTGAAGCAAGAGCCTAAAGGAGGCAGCATCGTTTCGCAAGAAACAATCGATGAAATAGATACGAAAGTCCTGACACTGTCCAATGGTGCCAAGGTCTATCTTAAGCAGACGGATTTTAAGAATGATCAGATTCTTTTTTCAGCCTTTAAGGAAGGAGGAACTTCTCTGGCATCTGACGATGGTTTTTGGTCAGCAGAGATGGCTTCTAATATAGTAGGGTTAAGCGGAGTGGGCGACTACACCTACACTCAATTGGAGAAAGCGCTGGCGGGTAAGTCGGTTGGCTTGTCTCCCTACATTGGAGAGCTAGAGTCTGGTTTTCGAGGCAATGTTTCTCCTCAGGACCTGGAGACCATGTTCCAACTCGCCTACCTGTATATGAATCAGGTCAGGAAAGATGAAGAGGCTTTTCAGTCTTTGATGCAGCGCAACAAGGCCATATTGTCCAATGTGCTATCCAATCCGTCTTACTATTTTCAGGATCGCATGGCACGGATTCTGAGTCAGGATCATTTGCGTGGGGGAGGAATTCCTAAAGTAGAGGATCTGGAAAAGGTGAATTTGGATGAGGCCATTGCTTTTTTCAAATCGGAATTTAGAGTAGCTGGCGCCTTTACCTATGTCTTTGTGGGCAATTTCGAAGAGGAGAGTCTTCTGCCATTGATTGAACAGTATTTAGCAGGAGGAAAGGAAACCAGGGCAGAGAATACCTATATCGATCGTGGCGTGCGTCATCCCTCAGGAATGCTACAAGAAAAAATCTATAAAGGAACTGAGGAGCAAAGTACAGTTGTGATGAGCTTTGACGAGGAAGCGAAGTACAAGCAAGAAGAAAGCTATTATCTACGGTCTTTGGCTGAAGTATTGGATATCAAGCTAGTGGAAATCTTGAGAGAAGAAAAAGGAGGAGTATACGGTGTAGGAGCGAGTGGTCAGGGAAGTCAAAGACCTTATGAGCATTATGCCCTTTCAGTCAAATTCCCTTGTGGACCCGAAAATGTGGATACGCTGGTCATGGCAGCCCTGGATGTGATCAAGGACGTGCAGGACAATGGAGTATCCGAAGAGGACCTTAACAAGATAAAAGAAACGCAGCGTCGCGAGATGGAATTGAGTTGGAAAGAAAATGGATTCTGGTTAGGGGCGATAGGAAGTTACCTGAAGAACGGGTTTGAGCTCAGCGAAATGAAGGAGCTGGACACGCGAATCGAGGCGCTAAGCGCGAAAGACATTCAAAAAGCCGCTCAGAAATATGTAGATACTTCTGAGTATGCTCAGATCGTTTTATATCCTGAAACGATGAAGGAGTAGTAAGAATCTTGTAAAGAACGGCTTTGTTATGGGTTATAAAACTAAGCCGTTCTTTTCTTATTATTTAAACTTTCGTGTTTACTTATAAGTCAATATTGATAGTTACCTTTCCTCCAAGTCCTTTTTCTACTATGTCGTATAGCGTTTTCAATGTGAGATTGCTCCCATCATTTTCAACCCTAGAAATATAGGTTCTTTTTTTATCTACTAGTTCGCCTAATTGTTGTTGGGTTAGTTGTTTTTGCTCACGAGCTTGACGCAACATCAATCCTATTTTTAAGCCTTCTGCTTCCCTTTCTAATTGGTCACGTCTTGGCGTGCCTACTTTTCCAAAGACGTCATCTTTTATGGTTTTCCAGGATTTAGTTGTCATGATTGTTTTCTTTTTCTCTATAATACTCTTCCATTAGTTTCAGAGCTCTTTCTATTTCATTCTTAGGGGTTTTCTGTGTTTACTTTTGAAATCCATTAAGAAGGATGACTAATTGGTTTCCATCAAAAAAGCAAAATACTCTCCAAATGTTGGGTCCCAATTGAATCCTTGTTTCATAGAGCCCGTCACTGCCAGTTATATGTTTTAAATAACTGGATGGAACACGTTCGAGAATTTCGATTGCTTCAATGATCTTAAAGATTTTGTTCTGAACCTTGGTAGATTGGTTCTTAAGAAAATCTTCAAAATAATGTTTGTAAGCAATGACCTCTCGGACTTTGTGCATTTATCAAAGGTAACTTAAAAGTTACTTTTGGCCAAAGTTTGATTCTTGTCGAATTATTTTTTTAGGAATTATTGAAGATATGGATTATCTAGAAATAACAGTGTTGATCAACAAAAAACGAAGGCGTCTATGATAAGTAGACGCCTTTTTCTTTGCCTTTGAAAACCACCGTCACGTGATCGTTCATCGTGGTAGCCAGTTCGTATCCTGAATACTTCGGGTAGATGGGGAAGGACTTGTGGCTTCTGTTGACCATTACGGCCACTTCTATCTTCTTAATGTTAACGTTGAGCAGCGCTTTCAATGCATAGGCCGCCGTCTTGCCAGAGTGCAGGACATCATCGATCAGTATCACAGGCTTTTTGATCAATTCTTTGTCATCCAGGTCTAATTCAATTTCTTCAGACAGAGGGGCCTCTTTGTTGATGTCTACTTTGCCAACCGTGTACTTCTGGTTCGAAATTTTTTTCAATTCCTTTTCTAGCATCTGGGCAAACTCATGGCCATTGTCGGATACACCGGCCAAAATCAGATGCTTTTCCTCCAAGTGATTTTCATAAATCTGATAGGCAATACGTATGATGCGCTGATCGATCTGAGCGCTATCTAATATAATATCCTTTGACATGTTATGTTCAGGCATTAGATTCTGGAATCGGAATTTCTTTGTTGTTTTTGAAAGTAGACAAAATTACCATCGACTGCAAACTGTCCACTACTTCTATGTCACTGACTTTTTCCAACATCAGCAATTGATAGGAGGCAATGTCTTTAGCGATCACTTTGAGGATGAAGTCTCCAGAGCCTGTGATGTGATGGCATTCGACTACTTCGTCTATTTGAGCGATTTTAGATAGGAAAGAATCAATGTTCTGTTTGTTATGCCCTTTGAGAGATACCTGAACGAAAGTGTTGACCCCCAAACCCAGCATTTCAGCGTTCAATTCAGCATGGTAGCTTTTGATGATTCCGCCTTGTTCGAGTTTTTTGACTCGCTCAAGAGTAGGAGCCGGTGAGAGCCCTACTTCTTCGGAAAGCTTGGCATTGGTGATTTTTCCGTTGTTTTGCAGGATCTTCAAGATTTTCCGATCCGTCTTGTCGATTTTGATGTTTCCTTTCATTATTTGATTTCAGTCTATATTGCTAGATTGGATTTTGCCGAAATTTTATTTCAAGCAAATGTAATCAACAAAATAAGTTATATATAATTCTTAGCTTAACAACATTACACGAAATATTGTTCCATAATGTTTTGGTAACAAGTAAGTAAGAACAAACCCTTATTGATGTTTGCTTTTTTGCTCTTGGCAGTTGGCTTATTGCTTTTGGTCATTGGCTATTGGCTATTGGCAGTTGGCTTATTGCTTTTGGTCATTGGCTATTGGCTATTGGCGCTTGGCTGTTGGCTTTTAGCCATTGGCTCTTGACTCTGGTCTTTTGTTTCCCAACTTATTTGTTACAGGTTTTATGTTCAAGATTTTTTCGTTTGGCGGTTAGCGATTAGCGCTAAGCGGTCGGCTATTAACTTTTGGCTCCCGACTCCTCTTGCCTTTTGCCTCTCACAATCTTGCCTCTTATTTTACTGCTTAATGATTTTCTGAGTTTTTTCCTGTCCGTTGTATACAAACTTGACAATGTATAGACCCGCTCCAAAGTTGTCTGTATCTATCAGAAATGTATTGAGCCCTGCATTGACCTCCATGTATCTTTCGTTGAAGACCACAGCGCCAGTAGCATCGATCAGGTAGAGCTGAACGGGTGCTTTACCTGGCAGAATGGTCTGAATGTACAAAGTGGGCTGCCCCACTGGCAGAGGATTAGGATATGGTTGCTCCATGACCATCTCTTGCTCGAAGTTGATACAGCCCTGGTTATTGAGCGGATTCACATCCTCCAGGTCTGATTTTCTGTCCAGTAGCTCTACACACACGAATTGGATGTTGTTTCCTGCTATTGGGAGATTGAAATTGAGTGGAATCGTGACGCTCTCGTCTTTTCTCAATCGCTGATCATAGCTCTCAAAAATGGAACTTTGACTTTCAAAATCGATGCGGATATCGAACCCGTCCAAATTGAAACTGCTGTTGTTTCGTGCTGTGATATAGAGTCGGTTCATGCCATTTTCCTCTATGGCCTGTACTCTTAACAGTTGTAGATCCAATTCAGGTTCGGCAACCAGAATATCCATGTAAGCCGAATCGCTACAGAATTCATTGTATGCAATCAGTTCGGTCACATAATCTCCGTTGCTTTCATATACGTGGCTTGGGTCCGTTTCTATACTCGTGGCACTGCCATCTCCAAAGTTCCAGAGGTAGCTGATGCCTCCTTCTGACTGGTTGCTGAAGTTAACAGGCAGTGGTGCACCGCCATATTCATCATCCACCTCAAAGCTGGCAATTGGTGAAGCCTGAACGGTAATGCTTTGATTGGTTTCATTTTCACAACCCAGGTCATCGATTACTCGCAAGTTTACGTCATAGTTACCCGCCTCTTGAAAGTAATGACTCACCTGACTGCCATTGGCAGTACCTTCTCCCGCAAAGTCCCAGGTACGTGAAAGAATGGAAGGCCCCTGGCTGCTGCTCTGGTCGCTGAACTGGGTCGCTTCATTGTCACAATTGGCAGAATAGCTGAAATCTACCTGTGGCAAATCGTAAATGGTAAACTCTTGCTCAGCCTGAGCCACGCAGAGGTTGTTAGGAGTGACAGAGAGCAGGGCGGTATAAGTCCCAGGCGTATCGAAGACCTCGGTCACATTTTGAGTGAAATATTCCTGCCCATCGATCAACCAATACCAGGCGGCCAGTTGATTGTCCGATTCGGTGGTGCTGAGGTCTGTAAAGGTGCTTTCTGTACCCAAACAAGCTACATCGATATTGAAATCTACTTGGGGACTAGCTCGAACGATGACCGTTTGGGTAGCCGTATTGCTGCAATTGCCCGTATTGGTAACCGTCAGGCTCACGTTATAGCTGCCCGTTTCATCAAAAAGGAAACTTGGGTTTTGATCTCCTGAACTGCCTAAGGCACTAAAGTCCCATTCCCAACTCTGGAGATTATTGATGGCATCTCCAGAGGTCGATTCGTCTGTAAAGTCTACAGCACTTCCTTCACAGCCCGGCGTGTTGATAAAAGACACCTCCGGGATTCCATTGATGCGGATGCTTCGGGTGATTTGGTTTGAACAGCCCTGATCGTTTTCCATGGTGAGTGTCACCGGATAGTCTCCAGCTGCTCCGTATAGATAGCCTGGATTCGAAAGGTTAGATGAACCCAACTCATCCCCAAAGTCCCAGAATGGATTGACCAAACCATCCCCTATCGTAAGGTTGGTAAAGGTAGCCGTCTCACCAAAACAATCATTCTCGATGATGAAATCCGGTCTAGGCCCCTCAATGATATCTAAGCTTTGAGTAGTGCTGGTTTCACAGCCAGGAATGGCCATGGTCAATTGTACCACATAGGTTCCCGCATTCGCAAAAGTGTGCGTGTTCTGATCGGAGGGAGCGCTTCCATCTCCATAGTCCCAGCTATAGTTGATGTCCGCTTCACCGTGATTGCTTTCGTCGCTGTTGTTAGCGAACAGCAACTCGCTGCTACTACAGTAAGGAGCCGCAGTACTCACTTCAAATACCGGAGCAGGAGGCGCCTCATAAACAGACAATTCTTGTACCGCCGAATTCGAACAAACCCCATCCGATACGATCAATTTCGGCTGATAAAGCCCAGCAGCAGGAAACTGAAAATCCGCACTGGCGCCCGTAGCATCTTCTACCCCATCTCCATTAAAGTCCCAGGAATAGGAGTTGATGGCGGCTGGGTCATCTACTACAGCGGAGAAGGTATTGGTATTGGAGACACAACGGGAGTCATCGATGGTGAAGGAGATGTTTGGAGCAGTAGCAGAGGATACTGTAATGGATTGTGTAGTGGTGTTAGTGTTTCCACTGTCATCGATGGCAGTGAGCGCAATGTCGTAAGTGCCCGCTTGGGAGAAGGAGACATTGGAAGGAGATGCAAGCGAAGAAGTAGGAGTGGAAGCGAAGCATTGGATATCAAAAATGACTTCATAGATTTCACTACTAACGTTGCTGGAAGAGAAGATTTTCCAGTTACTCTGAAGTTTGTAAGCACTTAGCGCAAAGTTGTTAGATATGGTTAAGAAGTCGGTTAGATCAGAGAGGTTAGGGGTAGAGTTGTAGAGGTCGTTTCCTAATTCTAATCTGTAGATATTTCCTATGGCAGATTGAATGATAAGGAAGTATTCTTCGCCTTCCATAATGAGAGCAATCCCTCTTGGATCAGTGATAGTAGCTGTTAACTCATTAATGTCGGGAGTTAGATTAGCCAGGTCAGCACCAAAATTGATAGAGAATATTTTATCATTTCCATTGGAAGAAACGAAAGCAAGATATTGACCACAGTTTTTGGATAGAGTGATTCCTGCAAGTTTACTAGCACCAGTAACAGTAAGTAGGTTTTCAGAAGGAGTGTTAAGGATACTGTTTCCGAAGTGGTAAGAAGCAAGGATATTACTGTTGAGGCTTGTGACTAAGGCAAAAAGGTTTCCATTATGGTTTTCAACAACCAGATCGATTGCATTGCTTAGGTTGTCAAACACCCCTAAATCAATAATAGAAGGAGAGTTATTGGTCAAGTCAGTACCAAATTCTAATCGATAAATGTGATTGTCATAAGAAATGACAAGACCATACCAGTTTCCCGCTTGATTAAAAACCTCTAAAGAAAGAAGCTGTCCGGTGGCAACTTGAAGATCAATGGCAGTAGGTACTGAAGAAGGGTCAGTACCATAGTCAAGTCTGTAAATAGTGGAGTTTCCCCTACTGGACACAAAACCGTAGAAATTATTGAGAGAATCGACCATTTCTACTTTGAAAGAAGTAGGGATATCATTTGCTTCTACTTCGAGAGAAGGTTGGGCATAAAAGTCTTGTAGGCAGAAGTCCCAAGTGTAATAGTCAGCATTAATGGATAGGTTCTGAAGGGAGAAATTTTCGTCGATACAAACATCCGCTTGAACAGAGAAGTCCGCAATTGGACAGCTGGCTTCAGCAATAGATACTGTTTGATTGATGGTTTCTTCACAACCCTGGTTGGTATTGATGGTCAGACTGATATTATAATCACCGGGAGAAGAGAAGGTAAATTCAGGGTTTTGAGCAGAAGAAGCCCCAAGTCCATCAAAGTCCCAAGCCCATGAGTTGATGGCATCATCAGCGATAGTGAGGTCATTGCCAGTGAAAGAGACGGGTAGGTTTTCGATGGCCTCTCCGTAAGAGAAGCTGACCTTAGGGTCATCGGATACGGTGATAGTCTGAGAGGCAGTAGTTTCACAGCTGTTGTCGTTGGCCACTGTGAGAGAGACTGTGTACTCACCGGCAGCAAAAGTATGCGAGGGGTTTTGCTCTGCGTTGATAATGGTACCCTCTCCCATGTCCCATACATAGCTACTGAGGTCAATACCTGATCCAGTAGTCGCATCTGTAAACTGGATGGCAGAAGCAGAAGAGCAGTTGTTGGTGTAAGAGAAGTCGACGGTAGGGCCTTCGATGATAACAATATCATCGGAGTAAACGGTCGTAGTACATCCAGGAATCATGGCCGTTAGTGAGACGGTTTTGGTACCCGCAGTAGCGAATGCATAGACTGGATCTTTATCAGCAGAAATAGCCTCTCCATTGAAGTTCCAACTGTAGGTGACCACATCAGCGGAACCATTTTCATTAGTGAGGTTAGAGAAGGTGATATCAGAATTGCTACAGGTATTACCGGTAAAGTCAAAGTTGGGAGTAGATGGGACGTTATAGAGAGTGATGTCTTGAGAGGCAGAGTTGGTACAGCCATCTGTACTTTCTACAGATAGGGTGACAGCATAAGTTCCTGCCCCATCCGTACTAAAACTGTAATCTGCACTAGCCCCCGTAGCATCCTCTACGCCATCCCCATTGAAATCCCAGGAGTAGGCAGCGATGGTTGCTGGATCGTCGACTACAGCAGCGAAGGTGTTGGTGTTAGAGACACATCGAGAGTCGTCTATGGTAAAAGAGACGTTGGGTGCGGTAGCAGAGGACACGGTTACCGACTGTGTAGTGGTGTTAGTGTTTCCACTGTCATCGATGGCAGTGAGCGCAATGTCGTAAGTGCCCGCTTGGGAGAAGGAGACGTTGGAAGGAGATGCAAGCGAAGAAGTAGGAGTGGAAGCGAAGCATTGGTTATCAAAAATGACTTCATAGATTTCACTACTAGCGTTGCTGGAAGAGAAGATTTTCCAGTTACTCTGAAGTTTGTAAGCACTTAGAGCAAAGTTGTTAGATATGGTTAAGAAGTCGGTTAGATCAGAGAGGTTAGGGGTAGAGTTGTAGAGGTCGTTTCCTAATTCTAATCTGTAGATATTTCCTATGGCAGATTGAATGATAAGGAAGTATTCTTCGCCTTCCATAATGAGAGCAATCCCTCTTGGATCAGTGATAGTAGCTGTTAACTCATTAATGTCGGGAGTTAGATTAGCCAGGTCAGCACCAAAATTGATAGAGAATATTTTATCATTTCCATTGGAAGAAACAAAAGCAAGATATTGACCACAGTTTTTGGATAGAGTGATTCCTGCAAGTTTACTAGCACCAGTAACAGTAAGTAGGTTTTCAGAAGGAGTGTTAAGGATACTGTTTCCGAAGTGGTAAGAAGCAAGGATATTACTGTTGAGGCTTGTGACTAAGGCAAAAAGGTTTCCATTATGGTTTTCAACAACCAGATCGATTGCATTGCTTAGGTTGTCAAACACCCCTAAATCAATAATAGAAGGAGAGTTATTGGTCAAGTCAGTACCAAATTCTAATCGATAAATGTGATTGTCATAAGAAATGACAAGACCATACCAGTTTCCCGCTTGATTAAAAACCTCTAAAGAAAGAAGCTGTCCGGTGGCAACTTGAAGATCAATGGCAGTAGGTACTGAAGAAGGGTCAGTACCATAGTCAAGTCTGTAAATAGTGGAGTTTCCCCTACTGGACACAAAACCGTAGAAATTATTGAGAGAATCGACCATTTCTACTTTGAAAGAAGTAGGGATATCATTTGCTTCTACTTCGAGAGAAGGTTGGGCATAAAAGTCTTGTAGGCAGAAGTCCCAAGTGTAATAGTCAGCATTAATGGATAGGTTCTGAAGGGAGAAATTTTCGTCGATACAAACATCCGCTTGAACAGAGAAGTCCGCAATTGGACAGCTGGCTTCAGCAATAGATACTGTTTGATTGATGGTTTCTTCACAACCCTGGTTGGTATTGATGGTCAGACTGATATTATAATCACCGGGAGAAGAGAAGGTAAATTCAGGGTTTTGAGCAGAAGAAGCCCCAAGTCCATCAAAGTCCCAAGCCCATGAGTTGATGGCATCATCAGCGATAGTGAGGTCATTGCCAGTGAAAGAGACGGGTAGGTTTTCGATGGCCTCTCCGTAAGAGAAGCTGGCTTTAGGGTCATCGGATACAGAGATAGTCTGAGAGGCAGTAGTTTCACAGCTGTTGTCGTTGGCCACTGTGAGAGAGACTGTGTACTCACCGGCAGCAAAAGTATGCGAGGGGTTTTGCACTGCATTGATAATGGTACCCTCTCCCATGTCCCATACATAGCTACTTAGGTCAATACCTGATCCAGTAGTCGCATCTGTAAACTGGATGTCAGAAGCAGAAGAGCAGTTGTTGGTGTAAGAGAAGTCAACAGTAGGTCCTTCGATGATGATAATCTCTTCGGAGTAAACGGTCGTAGTACAACCGGGAATCATGGCCGTTAGTGAGACGGTTTTGGTACCCGCAGTAGCGAATGCATAGACTGGATCTTTATCAGCAGAAATAGCCTCTCCATTGAAGTTCCAACTGTAGGTGACCACATCAGCGGAACCATTTTCATTAGTGAGGTTAGAGAAGGTGATATCAGAATTGCTACAGGTATTACCGGTAAAGTCAAAGTTGGGAGTAGATGGGACGTTATAGAGAGTGATGTCTTGAGAGGCAGAGTTGGTACAGCCATCTGTACTTTCTACAGATAGGGTGACAGCATAAGTTCCTGCCCCATCCGTACTAAAACTGTAATCTGCACTGGCGCCCGTAGCATCTTCTACCCCATCTCCATTAAAGTCCCAGGAATAGGAGTTGATGGCGGCTGGGTCATCTACTACAGCGGAGAAGGTATTGGTATTGGAGACACAACGGGAGTCATCGATGGTGAAGGAGATGTTTGGAGCAGTAGCAGAGGATACTGTAATGGATTGTGTAGTGGTGTTAGTGTTTCCACTGTCATCGATGGCAGTGAGCGCAATGTCGTAAGTGCCCGCTTGGGAGAAGGAGACGTTGGAAGGAGATGCAAGCGAAGAAGTAGGAGTGGAAGCGAAGCATTGGTTATCAAAAATGACTTCATAGATTTCACTACTAGCGTTGCTGGAAGAGAAGATTTTCCAGTTACTCTGAAGTTTGTAAGCACTTAGCGCAAAGTTGTTAGATATGGTTAAGAAGTCGGTTAGATCAGAGAGGTTAGGGGTAGAGTTGTAGAGGTCGTTTCCTAATTCTAATCTGTAGATATTTCCTATGGCAGATTGAATGATAAGGAAGTATTCTTCGCCTTCCATAATGAGAGCAATCCCTCTTGGATCAGTGATAGTAGCTGTTAACTCATTAATGTCGGGAGTTAGATTAGCCAGGTCAGCACCAAAATTGATAGAGAATATTTTATCATTTCCATTGGAAGAAACGAAAGCAAGATATTGACCACAGTTTTTGGATAGAGTGATTCCTGCAAGTTTACTAGCACCAGTAACAGTAAGTAGGTTTTCAGAAGGAGTGTTAAGGATACTGTTTCCGAAGTGGTAAGAAGCAAGGATATTACTGTTGAGGCTTGTGACTAAGGCAAAAAGGTTTCCATTATGGTTTTCAACAACCAGATCGATTGCATTGCTTAGGTTGTCAAACACCCCTAAATCAATAATAGAAGGAGAGTTATTGGTCAAGTCAGTACCAAATTCTAATCGATAAATGTGATTGTCATAAGAAATGACAAGACCATACCAGTTTCCCGCTTGATTAAAAACCTCTAAAGAAAGAAGCTGTCCGGTGGCAACTTGAAGATCAATGGCAGTAGGTACTGAAGAAGGGTCAGTACCATAGTCAAGTCTGTAAATAGTGGAGTTTCCCCTACTGGACACAAAACCGTAGAAATTATTGAGAGAATCGACCATTTCTACTTTGAAAGAAGTAGGGATATCATTTGCTTCTACTTCGAGAGAAGGTTGGGCATAAAAGTCTTGTAGGCAGAAGTCCCAAGTGTAATAGTCAGCATTAATGGATAGGTTCTGAAGGGAGAAATTTTCGTCGATACAAACATCCGCTTGAACAGAGAAGTCCGCAATTGGACAGCTGGCTTCAGCAATAGATACTGTTTGATTGATGGTTTCTTCACAACCCTGGTTGGTATTGATGGTCAGACTGATATTATAATCACCGGGAGAAGAGAAGGTAAATTCAGGGTTTTGAGCAGAAGAAGCCCCAAGTCCATCAAAGTCCCAAGCCCATGAGTTGATGGCATCATCAGCGATAGTGAGGTCATTGCCAGTGAAAGAGACGGGTAGGTTTTCGATGGCCTCTCCATAAGAGAAGCTGGCTTTAGGGTCATCGGATACAGAGATAGTCTGAGAGGCAGTAGTTTCACAGCTGTTGTCGTTGGCCACTGTGAGAGAGACTGTGTACTCACCGGCAGCAAAAGTATGCGAGGGGTTTTGCACTGCATTGATAATGGTACCCTCTCCCATGTCCCATACATAGCTACTTAGGTCAATACCTGATCCAGTAGTCGCATCTGTAAACTGGATGTCAGAAGCAGAAGAGCAGTTGTTGGTGTAAGAGAAGTCAACAGTAGGTCCTTCGATGATGATAATCTCTTCGGAGTAAACGGTCGTAGTACATCCAGGAATCATGGCCGTTAGTGAGACGGTTTTGGTACCCGCAGTAGCGAATGCATAGACTGGATCTTTATCAGCAGAAATAGCCTCTCCATTGAAGTTCCAACTGTAGGTGACCACATCAGCGGAACCATTTTCATTAGTGAGGTTAGAGAAGGTGATATCAGAATTGCTACAGGTATTACCGGTAAAGTCAAAGTTGGGAGTAGATGGGACATTGTAGAGAGTGATTTCTTGAGAGGTAGAGTTGGTACAGCCATCGGTACTTTCTACAGAAAGGGTAACGGTATAAGTTCCCGCAGTAGCGTACTGATGAGTATTACTAGCACCTGTCAGAGAGGGAGAGCCATCTCCAAAATCCCAGGAGTAGGAAGCGATGTTACCGTCATCTACAGCAGAGAAGGTGTTGGTATTGTCAATACAACGGGAGTCATCTAGGGTGAAGGAGATGTTTGGAGCAGTAGAAGAGGATACTGTAATGGATTGTGTAGTGGTGTTAGTGCTTCCATTGTCATCGATGGCAGTGAGTGCGATGGTATAGGTGCCTGCTTGGGAGAAGGAGATGTTGTTAGGGGATTGGCTTGTAGACGAAGCAGAAGAAGCATAGCAATTAGAAGCAAAAGATATTTTTTGAATATCACTGCCTGTATTTCTAGCGCTGAAACTGATCCAATAATTTTGGTGTTGAAACATAGAGAAGCCCCATCTATTGTTTGACATACTTAATGCTCCCAGGTCTTCCCCAGTAGCATTTCCATTAAAAGTAGTTCCATGATCAATTCTATAAATATTCCCTCCACTGGCTTGAACAATGCTATAAAAGGAACCAGCATCCTGGATGGTTTCAAGTCCGCTAGGATCTGTCATGGTTAGTCCTGTTAAACTGATCTCTGTTTGAGTAGGACTAGCATTAGTAATGTCTGATCCAAATTGGATTTCAAATAATGCATCATCTCCCCGGGAAGTAAGCATGGCAATGTATTCATCACACTCTTTTATTATACTGATCCCTGACATATTTGAGCTGAGGTCCGTAATTGTTATGTCTTCGTAGCTAGGTGTACTGGTAATGTCAGTGCCAAAGTCCAATCTGGTAATTTTGTTGGAGTTATAGTTGGCAAGAATCACATAGTGATTAGTACCGTCAGAAATGTAGTCAAAATCTATCGGGTTACTGAGAGATAAACCTGATACAACAATTTGGCTAATGGTAGGGGTGTTATTGGATATGTCTGTCCCAAATTCAACGAGATAAATTTTATTGTCCCAGGCATTTACAAAACCATAATAATTGCCGGACTGTTCTATTATTTTGATGTTCAAAAGATTGCCTGTAGCTAATGAAAGATTGGTAGTTGATACAATGGTGTTTTCAGGACTGTCTCCATAATCTATTCGATATATGGTATTGCTCCCTCGACTAGTAACGAACAAATGATAACTGCCATCAACTTCTACTAAATCTGGGGCAAATGCAGTATTTACGCTTGAGCTAAGCAAACTAGCTGTAGGCGTAGCGTTTATCTGGTCTGGGCAAAAATTCCATTGGTATGATGACGCCCCTGTACTAGAATTATTAATGACTAAATTTTCATTGAGACAGATATCAGTTTCAATACTAAAATCAGCTGTTGGACATTGTGCCCAAACAGTAATTGAAAATGTGCTCAATAAGAGTAATATATAACAAAGTCGTTTTGTCATTTGTCTAATTCAGTCAACGTTGGTTTTGAATGTTTATTGGGGAGATGCAGGAGGGGAGGTTAATAATTCAAGCCTTCATTTAAGATAAAGGTGTAAATATCACTAACCGTCTGCAAATTACGGTATTTTTTTGCTAATTCGAGGGTGTTTTTTGGCAGTTCATTCCTTTTGATCAATTGAGACCAATTGATCAGTAGATCATTCTCAATAATGAGCCCCCCATTTTCGTTTCTGATAATGTCACTATCATCTCCTATTCCATCGGGACTAATGATGGGCAATCCATTGGCCCAATATTCTCCATTTTTGATGGGGCTAAAGGCGAAAGATTGTTTAGAAGGCTTGTGAAGACTAAAGGCAAAGTCTGCCGCACTTAGATAGTCTGGAACTTCAGCATGCTTAACTAGCCAGTGGTGGATGTTAGAAATGGGTATTCCAAATTCCAAGGATCGGGATATCACAAAGTCTTTGAGAGCAGGGTTAAGCAAGATCAGATGAAAAACTTGATAATACTCAAAGGCACTTTTGAATAGTTGAAAGGCTTCTTTGTCCCAATAGATATCTCCAAATTTTCCTACATAAATGCCCACCTGAGCTGATGAGGGAATATTCAACTCTTGCCTGATTTTCTTTCTGCTTTCATCCGAAAAAGCGAATTTTTCAATATCCACCGTGCAGGGCATGACGGTTACTTTTTTTTTATTCACCCCTTCATTGATGAGTTTTTCCTTATATTTTTCGGTTACAGGCATCAGACGAAAGGCCTCTTGTTTTTGTTTTTCCTCTAGATGCTTTTGTAATCGATAGCTTATACCCGTTTTTGACCAAATCCCATGCTCTGCCATGTAGTCAGCATGCGGCTCAAATGATTCTACAGTAAAGGGTACACCTGTGAGGCGATGCGCCCAGTATCCAATACCCCCAGCCAATGAACTTCTGCACATCAATAGGTCGATCCTTTCTTTTCTAATAAGTTTCTTCAAATAGAATGGAAGCTGAATAAAATCGCCGAATTTAGATAGGAATCGTACAGAGTTGAGCGATTGGAAGGGGAGGTGCTTGATTTTGGGGTGATTGGGTACCTGATACTCCTTTTCTTTTTTTCTTTCTATGGATACATATAGGATTTGATTGACCTTCTCAAAGTCCGCCAATATTTTTAGGTGGGGATTGATAGTCGCCTGACTCAGCCCCTCATTGGCTCCCCAGTATCCGAAAAAAAGAATATTCATTATGTATGCAAGATAGGAAGAAGTGGAAAGTTGAAAGGTGGAAAGTTGAAAGTTAAGTTCGCTGTAGGCACAGCCGCACACTGTTACCACGTCATAGCACTAGATTTTAGACATTTTTTCGATATTTCACTCCGCAGTAATCCCCTCCTGGGAGGGGTAGGGGTGGGTCTGTTCTATATTTAAGTAAAATAGTTTAATACCTTATAGTTCAAGACCCCTTCCGCCTGTCGGCACCTTCCCGAGGGAAGGATTATATAAGAATCTTTTGTAGTTGTTTACCCCTCCGTAGTACTTCCTTTATTGGAGCGTTTCGACTGGTAATCAAGGTAAACTCTAGTGTCTAGCCTCTAGAGTCTAACCAAACAAATAGCGAAAAGCAGACCAAACCTTACCCGCCCTCAAAAATGACTTGAACATGATGCTTTTTCTCTTTCGGGTGTAGGCTCGACGAAGAGAAGGAGGCAAATCGAGCTGATCCAGATTAATATCCAATGTGAGATAGCCTGCTCCCAAACCTTTCAAATTGGACATGGCAGATTGATTATGTACTCGGTATAGTAGGCAGGTTTCGTTACTAAAGGAATAGTTCCCCCCATCTGCAGCGAGTTTAATATAAAAATGCAAATCTTCTGCATGAGATAAGCCTTCCATCATTTGGTAAGTTTTTCCTTCTTTTCTTTTGATCAACCAAGAGGGACCAAAAAATGAATGGCCAGTCATTTTAACTAGATCAGACAATGGTTGGCCTCTAAATTTTGGATTCCAGGTCGAAAGGTGCTTTGAAAAATCTTGATTCCATTTTTCAACCTGCCCATCTACAAAGTCGACATCCGTTTGATCTTCGAACACAGCTAACCTACTTGACAAACTGTGAGGGGTGAACCGATCATCCCCATCCAAAAAACAAAAGTAGTCTCCTTTCATGGCAGTAAGCCCTAGGTTTCTAGCCGCACTTACCCCAGCGTTTTCTTGTTCAAAGTAGTGGATCCGAGGATCTAGGTAGGTATGGATTATCTCAGCAGATTTATCCTGGCTGCCATCGTTGATGATGAGTAGTTCCCAGTTTTCGTGATCCTGTGCCAGCACCGAATCGATGGCCTCTGCTATATATTGCTCCCCATTGTAAACGGGCATGATGATGGATACCAGATCAGACATTAGGAAGGGATTAACTTTTCAATTCTTTCTATCTGCTTTGGATAAGTGTTATCCATGGCCAGGCAACTTCTTTTGGCGCATAGTTCCGCATGGCTCAACTCAGATAGTTGCTTCACGGTCTGACGAAACAGCTCAGGGTAACCTTGATTCTTTTTGCTCATCCTGATGATGCGTTCATCTAGTCCATCAAACATTTTAGTATAGGTGGCCACTATGGGCTTGCCTGTGCCTAGATATTCCATCATTTTGTGAGGATTCGCTTGATCGAGATGATGCTCCTCCTGATACAATATCAATAATAGATCTGCAGCGGCATAGTAATTAGGCAAATCATCTGCTGCAATGGGTCCCAAGTGGTGGACATTGTTTGCGGCAAATACAGTCTCAATGACTGATGAGGTGTTGTTTTGTGCATTTGATTTTCCCGTCCATGGTCCTAATAATATGAAATCAACCGTAGGATTGTCAGTTACGATTTGGTGAAAAATGCCCCAATCCAAATAGGGCATGTCCAGATTGCCTGCATAGAGCGCTTTGGTAATCTGCTGGCCGGGTAGCTTTATTTCTTGAGTGAGCGTCTTATCGTTGAAGCCATGCTGGATCAGGTGGCAGTTGGTTTGATATTGGGTCAGTCGATTGATGATCAAGTCAGAACACCCCAAACATAGATCAGCAGTGCTTGCTGCTTTTTTCGTTTCGAAATCCTGATTCAAATCTACGATGTGGTTGATGTTGAAGCTAGGAAGGCATGTGAAATCAAAAAAGACGGAGTTGTCAAAGGACCAAACGATATCAAAATTGAGTTGACAGTAGTTTTGAATCTGATTGAATTTTTTAAGGATTAGACGCTGACTGATGAAAGCAGGGAGCAAACGGAGACCTTTGAGGAATTTGGGATAGTTGAGTTCTTGCAGGCCTTCCGTATCAGTGTCTTTCAATTCCCAATGATCACTGGCAGGATTGGCAAAAACCACCTGATTGCCCCGCTGCGCCAGATGTCGGGCATAGTGGTGTTTCGACACATTGATGTGCTCCCAGGGCTCTGGTGAGATCAGTAGGATGTTTTTGCCCGTTAGTTTCATGACTTTGCAATTTAGTTGAAAGTGAAAAGTTGAAAGTGAAAAGTTGAAAGTTATGTTCGCGATTGGCGCAACCGCCTACCACTATCTCCTGGCGGTAAGAGTGAATGTTGGCGGATGGGTTGGTACCATCTAAGGATGAGATTACCCGATAGATTCTTCCTGCGTCAGAACCTTCGGGTAATGACGGTTAAAAAAAGGAGTGGGGTAATGACGTATAAAAAGGGGAGTCGGGTAATGACGTTTCTGTTTGGATGACTTTCTACTACCTTTAAATCATGACCAGAGCTAAAGGAGGATATACATACATCATGTCCAATGTGCACCGGACGACCCTCTATATTGGGGTTACTTCAGATTTATACACGCGAGTTTATCAGCATAAGTATGAATATGGCTCTGCTTTTACCAAAAAGTATAACTGTGTGGATTTGATGTATTATGAATTTCATCCAGACATCGAAACAGCAATAAAAAGGGAAAAACGTTTGAAAAAGTACAAACGAGATTGGAAGTGGGATTTGATCGATGAAATGAATCCAGAGAGAAGGGATTTATTTGATGAGGTCAAAGATATGAGGTGATTCGTTCAAGAGGCTATAATCGAGCATACTTCACGAAAGGCACTGTCCTTCTCCACTACCACGTCATGCCCCGGCATAGACCGGGGTATCCCCTGGCGGTAAGAACAAAGGCTGGCGGATGGGTTGGTGCCATAGAATGGGGAGATTACCCCTTTCCGCCGAATGGAGGGCCTGTCCTCCGGAAGGCGGGCGATAAAATTCTCCTAACGTCGACCTTTTCGGGTAATGACGTATAAAATGGGGAGTCGGGTAAGGAAAACCTCCAAGGTTTATCTGCAGGATGAAAGAAAACCTTGGAGGTTTGTTTGTTGAGGTCAATAAAAAAGACCTGACAGGTTTCCGAAAACCTGTCAGGTCTTAAGTCCAACAATCTAAGACCTATCGTCTAAAATCTATTCAAGTCTATTCAGAAGGTTGAACGATGCCCATGATCTCTAGCATCTGTGGGTTGTCCTCTAGTGCGACACGTGCGATTTGAATGAAGTCAGAGTACCAGTCCATGAGTACTTC
This sequence comes from Reichenbachiella ulvae, assembly GCF_025833875.1. Lineage (NCBI taxonomy): Bacteria > Pseudomonadati > Bacteroidota > Cytophagia > Cytophagales > Reichenbachiellaceae > Reichenbachiella > Reichenbachiella ulvae. The sequence goes on from NZ_JAOYOD010000001.1 coordinate 4,677,209, forward strand.
GAAGGATTTGTCTCTGATTTGGGTGGCCTCTTGAGCTTCCCCTTTTTCCTTTAGTTGAATGGCTAATAAGGAGGCCACTTCCTCCACCATAGCTAATCTTTGTTCGAGTTTTTCTTTGGTGATCCCACCTTTTGCCAATTGACTCAATATTTTTTCGTCTGCTATCGCGTTTTTGTAAAATACAGTGGATTGTTCGATCCATCCATAATAGGTTTTTTTACGCCGTCCTTTGATGTCAAGTGCTTCCCATGCTCCTCTTTCCTTTTGTAACAGTATTCGAGATATCTTGACATCCTTCATTAAAATCTTGTTGGTTTCAGCCATCTTTTGAGTCATTTTGTCGGTGGCATCATATTGCTCACCGTACTCTTTTTTCTGTTTCAGGTGCTTGGACTTGGCATCTTCTAAAAGTGCCAGGCCATGATTCAAACTCTCTTCATCATAGCCAAATTCACCCAGAAGTGTTTTGAGAGAATTGTTTTTGATGGGGTTAGTTACAGCCATTTCGATTTTAAATAGTGTAGCGTCAATTGCTTGATTCATCATAATGATTATAGTTTATGGTTATTAATGATTTAAGAATTCTTCTTTGTATTAGAGGTTTACTTTAGTAAATCCGATGGCTATTTAGCCATATCCCAGGGATGTACTTTTCCGAGATGGGAGATGCGACTCCTGATACGGGAGGTGCCGTTCCCAAGTGGGAGATGCGACTCCTGAGATGGGAGATGTCGTTCCGGTACGGGAGATATGACTCCTTATGCGGGAGCTGTCATTTCCAGGCGGGAGATATGACTCCCGAGGTGGGAGATATCATTCCCATGCGGGAGGTACCGTTCCCGTTTGGGAGCTGTGACTCCTTGACTGGGGTTTGCACTTATTGACTGTACAAATACTGATGTCTCGAATATCTTTAAGTGCTTTCACGCTAGAATTGAAAGGGATTGAGAAGATAGAGTGCAGAAAAGAATGAAAATGAGATACCTGCTTCAATGAAGGCGGATGGTTAAGCTGGTTTTGTAGCATTTTAGTCTGTTTTATTAATGGTTAGTTTCCGAATGCTGCTATACCAATGATAAACAAGGAAATTTACAAATGGAAATAAAACAGGAAAAAATTAGATTTTAGACAGGTTTATTTGTGGTTGTTACTCAGTAATTTTAGAATTTTAGAATATCTCTCACCAATTGAGCTTTTATCAAGTTGAAGAGTATTACTAATGAGCTCGCGATTGAAATAGGTATGATTGATTAATTTCATTGAGTTTAAGAGCTGATCTTTATCCTTGATAAGGTAGCCGTTGGATTCATTAATAAACTCAGGAATACCACCAATGTCTGACGCAATAACGGGACATCCACAGCAGATTGCTTCAGCGCATACCACAGAAAAAGTTTCGTAATTAGATAGATGAACTAAGGCTGAGGCTTGATTCATTTCCAGGGCTATTTCATCAGAATTGAGAGAGCCTAGTAATTGGGTATGTTCTTGTAGGGAAAGAGATATGATCAACTTCTTCATTTTCTCTATTTGCGGCCCATAGCCACCTATTCTCAATTCAGCCTCAGGATGTACTTGACTATAAGCTGCAAAGTTTCGAATGACGCTAAAGGGATCCTTAGGATACTTCCACTGACTTACCATAAAAAAGCGATGGGCTTGAGGCTGTACTTCATTTTGGTAATGAAAAACTTGCGTATCTACTACATTAGGTACAACAAATGAAGGAAAGTTACTATAACTAAAAGTCTTGATATCGTTTAGTAATGCTTGAGAGACTGCAATGACAGGAATCTTCTGACGAAAAATTCGCTGAATCCTAGGAAGTTGATCGGCACTAGCCAGTCCGAAATTGTCATGATAAGCGCTCCAATGCTCAGTAATCACAACCGGAGTTTTGATCCACCGTTTGATCCAATGCCAGTAGGTGAGGTTAGGATAAGCAATGTGAAAATTGATAATATCGTATTGCTGCTTTCTTTCTTTCCATAGTATCCATGACAGAAAGAGAATGGCAACAAGCTCCATCGCAAACCAGGGTGCAAAAGAGGAAATCAAGCAGTACTTTTTGTTTCCTCTCAGTTCAGTCTTCCCAAGGCTCAATTCAAATCTCCCCTTGTTGAGTTCCAGATGGTATACCTTGTTTTCATCACCAGCACTTGCCAAGGCCTCAATGTGTCGCTCCACCCAGAGAGCCGACTTGGGGTTTTTGCGGGTGGGATACCAAGAAGTGATGTGGAGAATTTTCAAATTTTAAATAATGTTTTTCTAATGCAGTATTGTAAGGTACGCCAGTTTTGAAAATTGCTAGGTCTTTTTTTTACGCCTTTCCATGCGTTGGCGATGGCAGCTGAATAAAGTCCGGAATACATCAGGTTTTCAGCTTTTTTTCGGTGAAAAAATGAAGGGTCTTGAGTAAAAGGAGTTTTTAATTCCTTGATATAGGAAGTAAGTCTTTCTATATTGTTGGAGGTTAAAGAGTCTATACCTAAACTGCTCCTCTCTTTGGCTAAGAATCGAACTATCTCATGTCCTAAAAACTGATTAGCATTGTTAAATCCTTTAGTCATTGCAGTGCTAACAGATCTATATTTATAGAGCGGTTCCTTGTAATTAACATTCCCCATACGAAAACCTGCTTCACAAATTCTTAGTAACCAATCATAATCTTCACTAATTATACCGAATTTCAATAGTTCGAGTCTATACCCACCAATTTTATCGAGGATGGAAGTTTTGAATAAAATTGACGGTTTTTGGAAAAGGTTGCTATGAATAAGATTGTCTTTGATGTGTTTAGGGTCTGATAGGACTGGTACTTTTGCTTGAATAATTTCATCTTTTTCATTTATGATGCAAAAATTCGTACCGATAAGATCTAGGTTTTCTTGATCCAATATTGCTAGTTGTTGTTCAAATCTTTTTGGGTGAGATATATCGTCTGCGTCCTGAAAGGCAATGACATCTCCCGTTGCTTTTGTAAAAAGGAAGTTAATCGTTCTTTGATACCCCTTATTCTGTTTGTTTTCGTAAGTTGTTACTCTAAAATCCGAAATTTTCCCTAAAATATCCTTGGTTAAATCTGTAGAGCAGTCGTTGCAAATAATAACTTCTATGTTACGGTGCGTTTGATTCAGAATAGATTCAATAGATTTTTGGATAAATCTATCAGCATTGTACACTGGTATAATTACGGAAACTTTCATCGACTAAGGGTGAAATGGATTCATTATAAAGATGTCCCAAGCCAAATCTATTAACAATACTTAAGATATCCGTGATTTGTGTTTGGCTTAGATTATGGGTCCAATATTCTAATCTAGAATTGTGTTCAGAGGGAGAGTTTAATGAGGTTGGGCTTGGGGTTTGGCTTTTTGACAGGCATTGATCTAGATATTGAATATCAAGATTAAAGATTTTGAATATTTTTGATAATTCGCCTCTCGGTGATTCTAATAAATTTTCATAAAACACAACATGCGTGTTTTTACATTGTTCCAACGCAATTTTTGTGTTTATTGACCACCAAGCAGCAAGTCTTTCTTCGTTAGATGAAATATTACTTAGGATTTCAGCAAAGTCTTTTTTGTCAAAGCCATTTTGAGTAAATGAATCAATCTCAAATTTATCATTTGGAGTCCAAGAGCCATTGTATGTTTTATTCTTGGCATAATTTATTTGGGAGTTTACAACTGCGCAAGGGTGTCTCAATAATAAAATGGTTGGGGAATGAATTAAATTGTTTTCAAGCCATGGTAACAGTGTATTGAGCCGTATAAACTTGAATAAATTAACTTCTCGATTCCTGAACTGATATAATGAGACTTTTCTGTCAAAGTTGTTAATCATTTCAAAGGCAAATTTTTTTTGAGAAAATAAGCCTTTAAAAAAATTAATTGCTTTTGGTTTTTTTTCCTGTGGCTTGAGATAATGGTATTGCCCAAAATTTAGGTCTTTGCACATATATTGGTATGCGGCGCTGAGTGGTTCGTAGAAACTAACGACATTTGGATAAGCCTTTAGCATGGCTTCAAGCCAGGTACTTCCACCTCTTCCATAGGCCGAAATGATAATGTTAGTTCTTTTCTTTTGTACTGGCAGGAAGGCCGAGGCCTTCATTAGATTATATTGGATTCGTTGGTGTATTGTTAACATCGATTTTCAAATTCGGTCCATTTTTTAAAGGTTCTTTTGCCTAAGTCGCCTATATGGTATTTTCTAATTTTGATAAAGTAGAAGTTTAATAGTCGCAAAATCATGCTGCTGTGACCATTTGTTTTGAGAGTTTTGGCATAGACCACCCATAAGAAGTAGTCAAAATATGGTATTAACTTTAAGTCTTTAATCAGCTTTATATTTTTCACATTGAATTCATCAGATTTGCAAACATTAGTAAAGATGAGTTGAGCTAAAGGTTTTCTGTGCTCTGAGACTCTTGATTTGTTTGCGAGTAATTGATAGGTTTTTTTGAAAAGTTTCAACCTATTGATTATTATTTTTTCGTGCTTTCCGTAGGACCGTATTGTATTAATTGAGTCTTGTCTATAAAAAATGGGTGAGGTGAAGTTATTACTACTTTGATGAAATTTGAAGTCGAAAATAATCGCCCGAACATGTAAGTCCCAATCTTGCCAAGAGATAAGGTCTTCGTCAAAGCCATCAAGGGTTGTCACTGTAGTTCTTCTCCAAAATGCACTGCAAGTAATCCAGGGCATGTCTTGGCTCAAAAATTTGCTTAGTATGAATTTCTTATCAAATTCTTTGTTTAAGAAATATTTAGAATCATTTATGCCATTATAGAAAATTCGAACAGGGAATATATAGAAATCAAAACAAGGTTTTTCTTGAGTAATTTGAAGCCTTGAGTTAATACAGTCTTCTAACATTATGTCATCACTATCCAAAAAGATAATATACTCTCCTTTAGATCTTTCAATTCCAATATTACGGCAAGTAGGAGCTCCTTTTGGTTCTCGATGACGCTTGTAAAGCTTAAAGCGATTGTCTTTTTTGACGAAACTCTGAACAATATCTATTGTCCCATCAGTAGATCCATCATCCACTATGATACATTCCCAATGAGAATAGGTCTGGTCGAGTACAGATTGGAGTGTTTCTCCAATTAATTTCTCTCTATTGAAAGAAGGGATGATTACCGATACCAGGGGCTGCTGATTTGTCATTTTTGTAGGCTTTGTTGAATGAGCTTGTTGAGCAGCCCAATATGCCTATCCATACTGTAATGATTGGCAACATGTTCTTTTCCTTTAGTCCCCATCTTTTTAGAGAAGACCGAATCAGACAGCAGTTGATCCATGTGCCTGGCCATAGTTTCCACATCATGTTCATCTGATAACAACCCTGTTTGCTGATGAATAATCACATCTGGAATCCCGGCATGAAAGGTAGAAACCACTGGGACTCCAGCAGCTGATGCCTCTAGTACGGCTACTGGTGTTCCTTCCATATCACCATTTTCTGCTGTGATAGAGTGCTGAACGAATGCTCTACAATTGGATAATAATTCTTTAAAATCTGTTGGTTTAATGACGCCAGGTAACTGGACGTTTTGTTGAATTCCCCAATGTTGAATCAAGTTCTTGCAGACATTTCTAAGTGGTCCATCTCCTGCGAGTATTAATTGGGCATTGGGATGTTTGTTCAGCACCTTTTTGAAAGCCAAGATCGTATAGTAGGGGGCTTTCTTATCAACAAATCGCCCTACCCCTACGAAAGTTTCTTCACTGAGTGTAGATGAAATTTCGAAAAAGGAATCGTCAGGAGCACAGGGGGTTACGATGATTTTTTCTTTGGGACAGCCTAGATCAATTAGTTTGTTTTTCATGGCCTGTGAGACTGCAATGATTTGCTGTGCATAATTGAATATCGGAATGTAACTTTTATTGTTCTCTATGGTTTTGAGAACAGATGCGTCATGACCATGGAAATGAACAATCAAGGGCAATTTTAATTTTTGACAAATTCGTAGTACTGCCATTCCTGTTGGTCCATATTCTGCAAAGACAACTTGAATGTTTTTCTTTTTAAGGGAGTATTCTAAGTTAGCGGCACTTTCGAACGAAGTATCCTTTCTTATCCATCCAGCTAGCTTGTTGATTATTCTAATGGCTGTGGGGACAATTGATTGGCTTCCTTCCAAATATAAAGGAAGCTTTCCTCCATAATAATAGAAGATATCACCATCCAGGTACCGTTTATGAGACTGAATGAAGGTCTCTGAATAGGCATTTTGACTGGGAGATATGAGTGCTACTTTAATTTTATTCATCTTACCTAAATATTAATGAAGAATGGATTTTATCTTCTGTTTGAATGTAAGTTTGGGTAAATAAGGAAGTAATTCTTTGCTGTTTTTAAGCAGCTCATATTTTTGATAAAAGTCAATCAGAGAGATTGAAGGTAGGTATTGAAGATTTTCTAGCGATTGATCGTTGTATCTTGATATTTCGGCTAATAAATAATCTTTGGGATTCCAGATGTTTAGGTTTTCAAATAGGCTTATTTCAGCTTGAATGTTTTTGGAGAATTCTGACAATATTACCAGGTCCACATCTTCATCTACTGGTTGCAACCCCTCTGGGTTGTTCTTGCGCAAATAATTTTGATGATCTACAGTTGGGCATGTCATGATCACTCGTCCATTGGGGTTAAGGGCGTCAGAGATATTATTGTAAAATTGTGTTCTTGCAGCCTTAGGAATATGTTCAAAAACATCTAGTAGAATAATAACATCATAGTTCCCTTTTGGAAATTCGATTGTTAGGTCAAGGTTATTGTAGTTAAGGTTGGGCAGTTGAAATAATGATCTAGCCGTCTCATATAATTCTTTGCTGATATCATAGGCTTCTATTTTTGCTTGAGGAAAGTGTCGTGCAAACTCATATGAACTCCAGCCTAGACCAAATCCTAAATCTAATATGCTCTTTGTACTACATGGGATACGAAGGAGGCTTCTCCTAATGGCGTTAGCTATTCTAATGTTAGGCTTGAGAAAGTCTTCGAGCAGCTTGCCCTTGAAATTGTCATAAAAGACTTTAACCGTGGTGTTTTGATTCATTTCTTTTGGCTAATGGTAAAGAAAACACTGGCATCCCTAGAATATAGATTCCATTTGTCAATTTTAACTTGAAGGTAAGCTATGATCCAAAAAAATAACCCTTTAAATCTATAATGCAAATTAGGGGAAAAACCATCTTGAAATAATTGGAGTCCGCTAGCTGCTAAGCCCATCAATCCATAGGTATGTGTGGTTTCGAATTGATTATCAGAAAGTAATTTTTCTAGACCATCTTTTGTCCACCTCCAATAGTCTGTAGGGTCTGGGTGATACTTCCAGTGACCATGTGTCGAAAGTAATAGCTTGCCATCTTTTTTTAAGACTCTAAAGCATTCGGATAGGTACTCTTCAGGGGAGACTACATGCTCTAAAACCTGAGTGGAAATAATATAGTCAACTGTATTGTCCCTCATTGGGATTTTACCCGACTCGAAATAGATGTCTGCATCCTCATTGCCTTCAAAATCAACTCCCAGATATTTACATTTAGTTTCATATAAGCGTCTATACGGCATGTTTCCACAGCCAAAATCCAACATGGTTGAGTTGGGTTGAATGTTTTCTAATATTTCTTCGTTAACTAATCTGAGTAGGCTTAGGATATAATATCTGCTTGAATTTTTCTTCGGATAAAGTCTTTCTCCTCTTTCCTTATGTTTGTGTATACCACTCATTCTCCTGATAATAAATTGCAGACCCCTGTTTCCAGTAATAGTCTCTTACACTGTTTTCTCGTTGTACCTCAAAGTGAATCTTTTCTTGCACCTTGTCAAAGCCGATTTTCGATTTTGCATCTGCTAAGAAGACGCTTAAGGAATATTTGCCTGGATATAACTGAATAGATTCAATTATATTTTTAAGTTTCACTTTCCCCTTTGTGTTTCCAAATGTTTGTTCTTCACTTAAAATCAAGTTATGTATTATGTTGTTACCTTCTGAATCCCTGATTTGATAGGAGAAAGCAGCATTCTCCATTGGTTCATCGATATGCAATTCACTTTCTAGTGTCATTTTTTCTCCCATCATAATGCAACCGTGTTTTGAATCCAGATTGAGCTTTATACTATGAATAAAGTTACCTTCCCTTTTCTCAGATTGGAATGTATTTATCAGATCTGTTTCATTAATATGTTTTGCAATTACTTTTTCAACAGGAGCACTCATTGATACCTTTCCTTGTTCAAGAAGAATTCCACTCTTACATAATTTTCTTATGCTCGCCATATTATGACTCACAAACAACACCGTTCTCCCTTCTCCCTTACTCACGTCTTGCATTTTGCCGATGGCTTTCTTTTGGAACTCGGCGTCTCCTACAGCGAGGACTTCATCGACGATGAGTATTTCGGGCTCCAGGTGGGCGGCTATGGCGAATCCCAGGCGCACGGTCATCCCTGAGGAGTAGCGTTTGACAGGGGTGTCCAGGTACTTGGCTACTCCGGCGAACTCCACGATTTCGTCGAGTTTGGCTCGGATCTCATGGCGGTTCATGCCCATGATGGTGCCGTTCATGAAGATGTTTTCGCGTCCGGTCATCTCTGGGTGAAAGCCTGTTCCTACCTCTAGCAGTGAGGCGATGCGACCTTTGGCTTTGATGCTGCCCGTAGTGGGACTGGTGACCTTGGAGAGAATTTTAAGCAGCGTGGATTTGCCCGCGCCATTTTTGCCAATGATGCCGAGTACTTCTCCCTGTTTCACTTCGAAGTTGATGTCTTGTAGTGCCCAGACGTATTCGCTGTTTCCTTTGACTGCCCGATCGTTGGCTTCCCCGATTTTGAGATAGGGGTCTTCCTTGCCTCGGATTTGGTGCCACCAGCGGTTGAGGTCGTGGCTGATGGTGCCCGTGCCGATCTGGCCCAGTCGGTATTGCTTGGAGAGGTTTTCTACTTTGATGGCAATGTCGCTCATATCTTTACACCGTATCCATGAAACTTCTTTCGGTCTTATTAAACACTAAGATACCGATAATCAAAATGAAAAAGGTCACTAACGCATCATAGCCTAGCAATTGCCAGTTGAGTTGACCGGAACCCAGGAAGGCATACCTAAAGGTTTCGACGATACCCGACATGGGGTTGGCCATGATGATCCATTGGTATTTTTCGGGAATGGTGGACAGGGGATAAATCACAGGAGTGGCATACATCAGCAGTTGGATCCCGAACTGTAATAGAAAAACAAGGTCTCTGTATTTGGTGGTCAAAGAAGTGATCAGCATGCCCGCGCCCAGGCCTAAGGCAGCCATCAGTAGAATGAGGAAGGGCAGCAGCAAGAGGGCCATGTTCGGTGCAGCACTGGTGCCACTCCATAGGTAGTAGAGCAGAATCAGTACAAAGAGCAGCAATTGAATCCCGAATTTGACCAGATTGGAAATGACAATGCTCAAAGGAGTAATCAATCTCGGGAAATGCACTTTGCCAAAAATGGCCTGGTTGTCCTTGAATACGGTTGAGGTTTTGTTGAAGCACTCGGAGAAGTAGTTCCAGGCAGTGACTCCACTCATGTAGAAGAGCAGTTGGGGCATGCCATCGGTGGAGATCTTTGCGACATTGCCAAAGATCAGCATATAAGTCAGGGTAGTAAAAATGGGCTGAATGAAGAACCACAGTGGACCCAGGATGGTCTGCTTGTAATAGGTGACAAAGTCCCTTTTGACAAACATACGCAGGAGGTCACGGTATTTCCATATCTCTCCCAGATGCACATCGAGCAAGCCTCTCTCAGGCAATATGACCGTGTCCCACTCTTCTTTTGCTTTGCTCATTGATAGTTGACCACAAAATCGAAGCGCTGCATTTACGCCTCTACTCCGGCTAATAATGTTTTGATAATGTTCAAAGTTAAACCGCCGAGGGTCAATGGCAAAGGGGATGGCTTAGATTTATGGGGAGAACACCCCCCAAGCCCCCCTCAGGGGCAGGGCTGTTGCATTCTAAAAAATGGATTAACTTGAAAATTAAAAATGGCATCAGAAAGTATCATTTGGTATTTAGGAAAAGTGAAGGATCACAGGCGTGGTGCGGGTCAGCGACATTCTCTGGAATTGGTACTGGTCATCGTGCTGATGTCGGTAATGAGCGGCTACTATGGTTATCGTGCTATTGGAGATTTTATAGAAAGAAATAGAGAGAACTTATTGTCTACTTTTCAGCCCAAACAAGACAGATTACCGACTTTTTATACTATTCGAAGAGTGTTGATGGGATTGGATTTTGATTCCTTTTCTCATCAATTCTATCAGTGGAGTAAAGCCTATGTTTCGATAGAGTCTGGAGAGTGGCTTAGTGTAGATGGCAAGGCCATCGGTGGTACAATGAGTGATTATTCAAAGTCGTATCAGAATTTCATCAATCTAGTGACCGTATTCGTTTCCAGACAGAAAATGGTATTAGCCAATGGAGAAGTCATTAACTCAAAAGAGAGTGAAATACCTGTAGTTCGTCAATTAATAGAGATGCTGGATCTCAAAGATGTGGTCTTTACTATGGATGCTCTTCATTGTCAAAAAAAACGGTAGAAGTGATTATAGCTAGTGGAAATAATTATGTAATTGGAGTGAAGAAAAATCAAAAGACACTCTACCAGAGCATCGAAAAGTGTGCCCAAGAAAAGCCTATAGGTTATTATTCTCAGCTAGAGAGAAACAAAGGAAGAATAGAAAATAGAGATGTAACAGTGTTCAATTTGCCAGAGGAAATAAAAAAACAATGGACTGGTGCACAACACGGCATCAAAATTAGAAGAGAAGTAAAAGTCAATGGACGCTACAGGGAAGAAAACGCGTATTATTTAAGCAGCATAAAGAATGGAAGTGCATTATTATACAACTATGGGATAAGGAATCATTGGCACATTGAAAACAGTCTACACTGGACCAAAGATGTAACGATGAAAGAAGATGCCTCTAAAATCAGATTAGGCAACGCTCCATCAATTATATCCACGCTTAAAAATGGTGCAATGAATATATTTAGAAAACAAGGCATGAATCAAATAGCAAAGGCCACCAGACTGGTAGCCAATGATATTGAGACTCTAAACAAACTAATCAATTAGAATGCAACAGCCCTGCCCTCAGGGGGGGATTTGATTTGTGTTGGGCTAGTTTTTGTGTTATTCAATTGGTGTTTGTTTATGTGACTAAAGTTCGCTTGAAGCACGATCTAGTGTCCCCTTGAGGGGATTATAGGGGTGTTTTTTCTAAAGTGGTTGGAATCAAATCAGTAGAAAGGTGGATTAGGTCACTTTTTCAATTTTGATTGGTTAAGGTCCAAGCGGACGCTTGAACCAGAATAGGGCAATTGAGGCTGTCTCAAAAGGCTCAACATTACAATGAAAATCTTTTGAGACGGCCTTTTGTAGAGTATTCATCAATTCTGAGTCAATTCTTGAGACTCTGTGCTGTCCTGAATAGCTTGCTCCAGGTCGCGCCAGTCGTAGATTTCGAAAGTGCGGTTGTCGGACATGGCGACAAAGATTCCTTTCGGGAAGTCTGCGTTGAAGGCCACAGGAGACACTTCTGATCCATCACTTTCGACCACCTGCATGGGCAAGACGGTGATCAAGTTATGCTGATGAGGATTGCTGGAACTGCCTTCTCTTGGGTAGACATGAAAGCGTCTGTTTTGCTGGTCTGAGATGAGGATGTATCCGCTCTTCTCACCCGTTGGGTAGATGGAAATACCCTCTCTGTCTTCGGTGAAGTTCTCCAGTCCGAAAAGTGCGAGTTCCTCATTGCCCTTGTTAGGATCAGCATAGTATTTGCGGATGCCGTAGAGTTCGTCTGAGTAGTAGATGTAGCCTGCTTCAGCGTCAACTGCGATGGCTTCTATTTCTCCATCTCCCCCGCTGAATTTCCCAAACTTGCGAACCAGTTGACTTTTGACTGTGCCGTTTTCAGCATAGAGCAAATATTGGTATAGATACCCTTCAGTAGGGGCATTCTCACCTTTTCGGCTCACGATGGCGAAGATCGAATCGTCTGCTCTTTTGTAGAGGGCTACTCCCATGACCAGGCGGTTTTCGCTGTCTTCGAAGACTGGTAGTCCGCCTCCATCGATGGGATTCATGTCAGGCAAGCTGAAGACTCTGATTTGCTCTTTGCCCCGCTCTGAGAACACGGCTATATCCGTCTGCTGCGTGCTATCCAGTTGAAAGCCATAGGCGATATCGACGTTGTTTGGGCGATCGATGTTGGAGATGCGCCTGTCAGCGATTTCATTTCCCTGAAGGTCAAAAACAAATACGCCTCCCTGGCCGTCATCGCCTTTGTCCGTTCCGAGAATCAGGGACTGAGCTGGGTCACTGGGGTGAATCCAGATGGCAGGATCGTCACTGTCGTAGTTGACCGAATCGGTTACGTATTTGGGTTGAATGCGGGTAATTTCGCTTTGTGTTTCGGCTGTTTTAGAGGATGGTAGGCAGGAAGTTGCCAATCCCAGGCCGAGTATATATATGATGTTTTTATTCATGGTTTTAAATATTAAATGTGGTTGTTTAAGCTTTTATCAAAAGTCTTAAAGCCTCTACTACTTGTCACACTGAGTTTATCGAAGTGTCTGCCTGCAACTAGCAGCAAAGCTTCGAGGGCCTCAGCTTGACAGCAATATGACTTTTGAATCAAGCTCTTTATTAGTCTCTAATTAAAGTGAAAGATTGAGATCCAGCGAAGAGTTCGTCTCCTTCTTCGTAGTGGTCTTCGTCGATCACCAGGGTGAAGGTGAGAGTGGCATCCTCCGCAGTGCCTAGTTCGTATTCCGCCTCGATGATGAAGTCCAATTCTTCTCCATCTTCAGTGAAATAGGATTCCTCCATTTCTAGCTCGCCATCTTCAGCATCGTATTCTGCTTCGATCTCCACGATCAGGTTTTCCATCTCGGTTTCGATCTCACCAATTTTACATTTGCTTACTTCTTCCTCTTCGTTTAGCTCTACTTCGATTTTCACCTCTTCAAATTCGAACTCAAACTTTACTTCGCCAGAAATATCAGCGAAAGTGAGCTCAGCCAAATCCGAAGAGATAGGCCCGAAGACTTCCTGAAAGGCTTCTAGCTCTTCCTGGGAACCGATTTCCAGCAACCATTCGCCGGCCAGGTCATTGTCCAGTATCTCGTATTCGAAAGTATTGACAGTAGAGAATAGCACCTCATCGGCTGATTCAATCTGCGTGATGCTCAGGCTGAATTGACTGTCCTCGTTGGCATCATCACCAGATTCATTCATCAAAACGACGATTTCGAATTCTTCTGGGACAGTACCCATGTCTTCGTCCACTGGGATGGTGATGGTGTTGGCTGTAAAAGCAATCTCACGCTCAAACTCGCAATCATCCTCTTCATAGACATATAAGATTTCGTCTATCGCAGCACCTGCATAGTCTCCCTCTCCAGTCAGCTCATAGCTGAGTGTGATGGGCTGAGCAGGTAGATCGCCGATATAATCTGCAAAGGCGATTTCGATCCCATAATCTTCGGCATCTGCCAAATCAGCTCCTTCTTCGTCGATTTCCAAACGGAATGGGAAATTGTCGTCCTGAATGTTGACTTCAGGTTCGTTGAGGGCACAGGAGGAGATGAGGCCTGCGAGTGCCAGTATATGTATGTTTTTAATTTTCATTTTGTTTTTTGTTAGTTGAACCCAGCAGAATTCAAGATAGAATCCTGCTACATATAACCTTTATTGTCCTCAAGCCGGACTGGCTCTTCATTTTTTCATTGCCAAAAAACGAAGCAAAAAGGCTAGAAAATTTCAGACTCGCTGCGCTCAAACAAGTGAAATTTTCGACTGACCGTAAGAGCATTGATGCTATGTCTGACTCAAGTAGTCTTTCCACTTTAAGAACTTTCCACTCACAGCGTGAACTTCACTCCTACGCGGGACCACCAGCTGTAAAATTCTCTTTGTATCATCTGGTCTTTGTCTCCTGCGAGGTAGGCCTCATAGGGAGCGTTGGTGATGTTGAGGAATTCAGCGAATACGTTGAATCGAGGGCTGATGCTGTAGTTGGCCGTTGCGTCGATTTGCAAGCGGTCGTTGATGTAGCGATCCTCATCCGCTTCCTCTCCCAGCTCCTCGATGTAGGCGCCAGCGAAGTTACCCGAAACGCGAGCCGTAAATCCTTTCAGACTGTAAGACAAGCTGAGGTTACCCACATGCTCTGCCTGACCCGGAAGGTTGATTTTGTCGTTTTGACCCAACTCAGATCGGTCCTTCAGCTCTGCACTAGAGGAGGTGTAGGTGTAGTTGGCGTAGATGCCCAGACCAGCCCATGCACCTGGTAAGAAAGTCAGGTTTTGCTGGTAGGCAATTTCGATTCCCATCAAATCTGCTCGATCGCCATTGACGTCCTGTACCAGGTCGATGGCTGTCCCGAAATCAATGCCCTGGTAATTATCCGTCTCAAAGCGTCTCTTGTAGATGAAATTGTTCAGGTTTTTGTAAAAAACGCCTGCGGACAAAACGCCTACCGTACCGAAGTAGTGATCGATCATTAGGTCCAGATTGATGGCCGATACCGGATCTAACTCAGGGTTGCCTATCGTTCCTTCTCTGTCAGCGATGTTGATCTCCTGAGAGGGGACGATGGATTCAAAGTTGGGACGAGCATAGGAGGTAGTAGCAGCCAGCCTCAGATTCGTCATGCCATCGATCGAGTATCTAAAATTGACCTGAGGCAGAATAAAGGCATAGTGGGTGTTGCCTTCCTCTGAGATGATGTCGTCCAGATCTCCCTCGTCATCGAATAGCACGGTATTGTAAGTGTAGTCCACATTTGTTTGCTCGAAGCGAACACCACCTACGATCTGTAGTTTGTTCAGCGTCAGGTCGGTCATCAGGTAGGCGGCCATCACGTCCTCTGATGCTTCGTAGCTTTCTACGCTTTCGTCTACCAGTTTGTCCTCTACCTCCAGTTCGAATCCATTTTTATTCGCATTGAAAAAGCGGATCACGCGCTCCATTTCGGCCGCTTTGCTCAGCTCGTAGCGACCGCCTAAGAAGTTGTCGTCGACTAGTCCGCCTTCGAATTTTTCCAGAGTAAAATCACCGTTTTGCCCTTCGAAGGAGATGTCTCCACCGGCCCAGCCATATTTGTTGTTGACTACCTCCAGACTTTTGTCTTTGGCTCTGTATTTAGCGCCTAATTTGACAAGTCCCTGGTTGTTGCCCAGTTGGTAAGGGATGCCGATGTTGAATTTGCCCGTGATGTTTTCGTCTTTGGCAAAAGTGTTTCCTGCTTCTAGTTCGTCAAACTCGTAGTTGCTGTTGTCCAGATAGTCGAATTCACTATTGGTTTGGAAGGAAGGATAATTAGGATTAGAAAAATCGGTGCTGAGTGCGTCCGGTTCTGCGATGAAATTGACTTCAAAATCGAAAGGCGTGTCCTGGATCGCTCTGGCGTAGGATACTTCATAGTCCAGTGTGAGTTTAGGAAGCACATGTTTTCCTCCCAGGTTGATGCTGGCAATATCCTGTCTTTCGAATCGGTCTTTGGTCAGGCGCTCAATCTCGTGGTCCTCGAAAGGAGAATCGTCCGCGTTGGGCACCATCACATATCTACGTCTCCACTCCCTGTCCGAAAAGCTGTTGTAGATGCCTCGCAGGTAGATTTCGCTGTTGGGATTGAAACGGTAATCTATGGTGCTGCTGAGTGCCGTACGTGTTCTTCTCAGTTGGTAATCTCTCAATTCGATTTCGTCTCCATCTCGCTCCCAGTTGTCTGATCCCCGGTCGGAGTAGAAGTGGCTACCATTGATCAAAATGCCCAGCTTTTCGCTAGCACCGAATCGCTTGCTTAGCATCAAGGAACCTTGAGCATTGGGTTTTCCCATCAGGGCATTGTAGCCTCCTACAACTGTACCCTGTACTTCCAGATTGCTGCTATTGGCTTTTCTGGTCACAAGGTTGACTGAGCCACCGATGGCATCTCCATCCATATCAGGCGTCAGTGTTTTTGATATCTCGATGGAGGAAAGCTGATCTGCAGGCACGGCATCCAGGGCCACAAAACGAACGCCTGCCTCTGGAGAAGGTACTTGCTCCCCATTGATGCTCATGTTGGTGAACTGCGGAGACAATCCACGAACGATGACGTAGCGTCCCTCGCCCTGGTCGCGCTGCAAAGTAACGCCCGGCATGCGCTGCATGGCCTCAGCTACATTAGGGTCTGGGAAGCGGCTGATCTGATCCGCTGCTATGATGTTTTTGATATTACCGGCATTTTTCTGCTGGTTGAGGGCCTTTTGCTGTCCCTCTAGCGAACCACGAACGGTTACTTCCAGCAGCTCGGCTGACATATCAGTCAGCTGCAGATCTACAAAATCGCTCTCAGCCGGGTCGATAGTGATGTTGTAGTCTTTGTACCCCAGGTATTTGATCAAAAGCGTTTTTGCTCCGGGTGTCAATCGCAAACTGAATTCGCCATTGAGGTCCGTAATGGTTCCTTTCTGGGTGCCACTGAGTAAGACAGTAGCGCCTGTCAGTGCTTCTCCACTGATCCCATCTGTGATTCGGCCTTTGATTACTTTCTCCTGAGAGAAAGCTGTGAGGCTCCACAGGCTTAGTAGTAAAATGGTAATGCTTTGTTTCATCTAGTTTTTTATTTGATGTCCTAAAAAATTGACGAGGCAAAGAATGATTCCAGATGTGAATTGAATATTAACAGCGGGCTCAACATAAGGGCAACAGGGGGTAGGGTTGGCAGCATCAAAACGTAAACATGTATTTGTAAGTCTTTTGAAAACAGTGGGTTGCATGTTAAATCTGCGTTAACTGAAGTCCTTGAGATAGTTGAATAAATTGGCACCTTTTTCTAAACCGAGCTTTTTTCGGAGACGATAGCGGGCGATTCTCAAACTATCGCTGGAGATGCCCATGATTGAGGCGATCTCGTGGGAGTGCAAGTTGGTATGGATCATGGCGCAGAGCCGAACCTCTGAGGTGCTGAGGTTGCCGTGTTGCTGGCTCAGTTTGTCGAAGAACTCCGTGTGTATTTGCTTAAAGGTGTTTTCGAATTCTTCCCAGTCGTCATCCATATTGAAGTTCAGGTCTATGGATTTGGTCAGCTTCTGGATCTTTTTGTGCAGGTCTTCTTTTTCGCTTTTTTTGATCTTCTTTAGGTTGCTACGGAGGCTTTGTAAAAATTCATTTTTCTGAATCAAGTGGAGCGCTGAACGAGAAAGTGCATTGTTTTTCATCTCCAGCTCTAGCTGCAGTTGTCCTTCTTCCAGGCGTTTGTTTTCCAGTTCGGCTCTCAGTTTCTCTTCGTTTAGCTGGGCGTTGATCAGTTCTGCCTTGCTCAGTTCATTTTCTGTCTGCAGGAGTTTGCGTTCTTTTCGCGCTTTGCCTACTCGGAGGTAGGAGCCATATCCGAATAGGGCTATCATGATCAGTGCAGCCAGAAATCCGCCCGTTGTGACCTTGCGTGTCAGGCTTTTTTCTTGCTCCAGGAGACGGATGGTTTGTTGCTTTTTTTCCAGTTCGAAGATGGATTGTGCATTGGCCAGTTCTTTGGCATTTTCCTGACCAAAAATAACCTCAGTCAGTTGATAGCTTTGGTCCAGATAGTAATAGGCGCTATCTAGCTGCTTTAGCTCCAGAAATAACTTAGACAAGTCTCTGGCAGCCGCTTTGGTCTGGTAGTCGATCTGTTGTTCGAGGGATTGGTCATAGACGGCTTTGGTCAATAAATAGGCACTGTCGAGCATCCCTCTTTTGCGATAGCTGTCTCCCATATTGTTGAGATTGACTAGCGACCCATGGGTGTCGCCAAGGGCAAGGCTGTAGCGATAGGCTCGGACGAAATGTTCATAAGCTTGTCGGTAAAAGCCCAGGTCTTCGTAGATGCTGCCGATGTTGTCGTAGATCACAGCCAGCTCGCTGCTGTCCTGGCTTTGATCGAAATAGGCCAAGGCCTGCTCTTGATAGTAGAGGGCAGAGTCGTATTGCTCCCTCTTCTCGAAGAGATGGCCCAGTTGACCCATGGCCTGTGCTTCCCCTCTGGGATTGTTCAATATTTTGAATTGCTCCAGGGCTTCTTGTGTGTGGAGGAGGGCCTGTCCGTAATTTTCGGACCGAAGATACACCTCACCAATAGTGACGTTGCATTCCGCACGTTTATGCGGATCATTTTCATAATAGTTGAGCGCATCATGGAGGTGTTGAAGAGAAAGGTCCAGATGCCCAATTTGGTAGAGAGTTTTTCCCATGAGGAGACTGCTCTGTGCTATTCCCTTTTTGTATTCCAGGCTTTCGGCCAGGTTGAGGGCGCGACGAATCTGAAATAGTTGACTATCGGCATGCAGGATGTTTTGTTCCGCTTGTAATAGGATGCGGTCGACTTCTTGAGTAGCTCTGGAAGATACTTCGTCCTTAGACAGGTCGCAGGCTGGTAACACAAGAGCCAACAAAGACAAGTAACAAAAATATTTCATGATGGCGTGCTGCATTCGCTTGATAAAAACAGCAAAGATTGATTTTGCAGATTATCTCTCTGATATCGAGGGATGATGAAATTGTTATGATCAACATGGAGTGAACGTTTAACACAAAATCATGACAATTGTCATTCGATAAAAATTGTTCATATTTAAGGAGGAGATTATTTGAAGCCATGCATGACGGCCCCTCTTATCATGTCTGTAGGTTTCTGGGTTAGAAATGTATGAATATGACTAAAAAATTAGACATGAGGAGAGCTATGCCTCTCTGGGTAGGGGTATTTATTTTATTTTTTTTCTGGGCTTGTGAGCAGCAAAAATCACTTTTAGTGATTCGGAGTGGAGCCGATGTTTCGAAAACGAAACAGGAGGGCTTTGACTCATTGCTTTATTTGGAGACTATAGCTGCCGAAGACCTCTTGCAGGCTAGTCATCTGTGGGTGAAAGCAGACCCGACACAGCTTAGCTTCAATGAGCGAAATACGATTGAGCGATATTTAGAGGCTGGAGGCGAAGTGACTTTCACTTGCGTGGACACCATCTACAATTGGGGACAGCTTCAACCTTTTTTTCAATCCAACCAAGTGCAAATCGATTGCAAGGGGACAGAATTGAGTCTTCGTCAAGCAAATCTTGATTACAGTCTGGCCGAAACACCGATCATGCCAGCACCTGACCGACTGAAACGCCAGGTACTGGTGGCGCCTCTCAGAGAACCCATTTGTATCGCGGTGACAAAGGAATCGCTGGTCTATTGGGTGGAGCGCAAAGGAACCATCAATCTTTACAATCTCAGGACAGAGGATTATCAAGAGATAGATAGTCTGGCTGTTTACAGCGGAGAGGAAGATGGATTGCTCGGTTTGGTCTTGGATCCCAATTTTTCAGAGAACCAATGGGCTTATGTTTTTTATTCTGATCCTGGAGAGGAGCCCAAACAGAACATATCCAGATTTCGACTCACTCCTAAGGGACTGGATCGCCAATCAGAAATTGTGTTGATGGAGATACCAGTTCAGCGAGATGAGTGCTGCCACTCGGCGGGTGACCTGGAGATCGATGCGGAGGGCAATTTGTACATCAGTACGGGCGATGATACTTTTTCCAGAGATTCAGACGGGTTTACACCGTTAGATGAGCGCTCGGGTCGATCGCCCTGGGATGCCCAAAAATCTTCCTCAAATACGCATGACTTAAGAGGTAAAATTCTCAGGATTCATCCGGAGGAGGACGGTAGCTATACGATTCCTGATGGCAACTTATTTGCCAAAGATGGCTCTGAAGGGTTGCCCGAAATCTACGTGATGGGCGCAAGGAATCCTTTTACACTGGCGATCAACAAAAGAAGAAACTGGTTGTTTTGGGGCGATGTGGGACCTGATGGTAACGTGACTAGCGAGAGAGGCCCTTCCGCTCATGACGAAATCAATATGGCTAAAAAGTCGGGCAACTACGGTTGGCCCTATTTCAATGCGGACAACAAGGCCTATGCGGACTATGATTTTGAAACAGGGGAGTTGGGGCCAAGATTCGACCCTAAAAACCCAGTCAATACTTCTGTCAACAATACTGGAGCAAAGGAGTTGCCACCGGCTGTTCCTGCCTTGCTCTATTACACTTTTGATGAAACACGGCAGTTTCCTGGAGTGGGGAAAGGGTCCCGTTCCATAGGGGTTGGAGAAGTTTACGATTATGAAACGATCAAGAGCAAAGGCTTTGCTTTTCCTCCCTATTATCAAGATAAGTTGTTTGCATTTGACTGGGCCAGAAGCTGGGTAAAAGTCATTTCGCTGGATGAGGAAGGGAATTTTCTATCCATAGAACCATTGCTTGATGCATCGGTCGTAGCTGCTCCTATCGATATGACTTTTGGGCAGGATGGGGCACTTTATATTCTAGAATATGGCATTGGCTACTTTACAGACAACCACGATTCTAAATTGATACGTTTGGATTTTACCTATGGCAACAGGGCACCTGTAGCGAATATTGCCCTGTCTCAGGACAATGGAAAACTACCGCTGACAGTAGCGTTTTCCGCTGCGGGCAGTATGGATTGGGACGAGAAGGATAGTCTTGAATATCTATGGATCATTCAGGGGCCAGAGGATATCAGTTTGACTGGTTTTGAGGCAGAGACCACCTTCACCAAAGCCGGAGAATACGAGGTGCTTTTGGTTGTAAAAGATCGATATAACGCAAGTGCCAGTAGCCGTGCTACCATTATTGCAGGGAATGCTAAACCTGAATTAAATTTCGAATTTGCGGATAATAGTACTTTTTATTGGCCGGGACGTCCGATTCGATATGCTTTGCAATTGGAGGATGAAGAGGACGGCAGATTAAATGAAGGGATAGATCTTAAGGAAGTAAAAGTGAGTCTGACCAACTATACGGGGAGCGACAACCGAGCACCGGCGAGTTTGGCACTATTGGATGGGATGAGTCAGGAAGGGATCGCTCCGGGGCTGAGGTTGATCCAAAATAGTGATTGTCGTAGTTGCCATAAGATTAATGAAAAATCCATTGGACCAAGTTTCTATGAGGTGGCAGAGCGCTACGACAAGGATTATATAGCCAAAGAGGTTTTGGCAAAGACCATCATTGGGGGTGGAGTGGGCAACTGGGGTGAAGGGCAAATGCCAGCTCATCCGGACTTTACGGTAAAGGCCGCGAAAGAGATTGTAGACTTTATTTTCTCTGTAAATGATGCTGCCGCTCAAGAAGCAGAGGTGATTAAAACCGAGGGACAGGTTGTGACAAAAGTCCAGAGCAAAGCGAATTATCGTTTTGAGGCGAGCTATAAAGATCGAGGGGGTGAGAAAGGAACTTCTCCTCTAAGTGCCATGACGGAAGTAACCTTGAGATTGCCTGTGTTGCAAGCTGAGTCTGCAGATTCGGTCAGTGGGTTTTCAATAGAAGGAGACATTGCCGATGGAGATGCCCGTTTCTTAAAAATGAAGGACAGTACAGCATTTTTTGGATACAGAGAGGTGGACTTAAGTAACATCGATCGATTGGAGTTGGTACTTTCGAGCCCCGTAGAGCAAATGACCCCCAAAGCTGTGAAGATTGAACTCCATGGTGAAAGCCCAGACGGGCTATTATTGTCTTCGGTAGATTGGAAATCTGGAGCGATGAGAAAGGAGAGTTTGACGATGGAATTGAAGGCTGAAGGCAAACAAGATATTTATTTAGTATTCAAATCAGAAAGCCCACTCGTGGGGGTGGATCAAATCAAATTTCATCTAAACCGATAAACATCATGAACACCAACAGAAGAAAAGCAATCAAACTGATGAGTGCTGCCGGCGCAGGGATGGCTCTCTTAGGTGGCGTCAACCTACTCAGCAGTTGTAGCAAAACAGGAAAAAAAGAATATCAACAAATATCCGGTCAGGGAGGAGAAGGCAAGGCATCTGCTTTGTTTTTTGGAATTTCTCTGGCGCAGTGGTCCTTGCATCGTTCGTTTTTCGGAGGGGCACCCAATTGGGCTACTTTCGGGAGCACGATTCAATCAGATCCTGATTCTTTGCTGAAAGGAGAGTTGAAACCTGAAGATTTTCCTGAGATCGCCCAACGTGATTTTGGAATCAATGCGGTTGAGTATGTCAATACTTTTTATTTCTCAAAAGGTAGCGATGAAACGTTTTGGCAGGAGATGAGAAGACGCTGCGATGATCTGGGGGTGAGTAGTCAGCTGATCATGTGCGACGCGGAGGGCAGTCTGGGAGATCTGGATGATGCGGCCAGGCTGCAGGCAGTAGAAAATCATTACAAATGGATCAATGCTGCCAAAATATTGGGTTGTCACAGCATCCGTGTCAATGCAGCGGGTAATGGAACAGAAGAGGAAGTTAAGTCAGCAGCCATAGATGGTTTGGGCAAACTAACCGAATATGGTGCGCAAAATGGCGTCAATGTCATCGTTGAGAATCATGGAGGCTATTCCTCCAATGGCAAGTGGCTAGCAGAGGTGATCAGTCAGGTAGGGAGTGAGTACTGCGGTACGCTTCCGGATTTTGGAAACTTCTGTATCGAACGAGGGCCTGAAGGTTGTGCCAATGAGTACGACAGATACCAGGGAGTGAAGGATTTGATTCCATTTGCAAAGGGGTTGAGCGCCAAGACGCATGCCTTTGATGCAGAGGGAAATGAGACGAGTACCGATTTCGAAAAGATGATGCAAATCGCTAAGGAAGCGAATTTTCATGGCTATATCGGGATAGAATATGAAGGCAACGAGTTGAGTGAGGCGGAGGGGATTTTAGCCACCAAGGCTTTGCTTCAGCGCGTAGGTAAAATGGGATAAAGAATATTGAAAATGATCACAAAACAGGAAGCAGAAAAAGTATTGAATGAGAATATTCTTTCTTTTTGGGAGGAGAGAATGGTGGATAATGAAAATGGCGGTTTCTATGGCCGAATCGATGGGGAAGGTGTTTTACATCCCCAGTCCGACAAAGCTATCATATTGAATACACGAATATTGTGGACTTTTTCCGCTGCCTACCGATACACTCAGAATCCCAATCACAAAGCAATGGCGGATCGGGCGTACCATTATATCTGTGATCATTTCTTTGATTCGGAACATGGAGGCGTGTTTTGGATGTTGGATTATCAGGGAGAGGTGAAGGACCCTAAAAAGCAGGTCTATGCACAGGCATTTGCTATCTATGCTTTGTCAGAATATGTGAGGATGAATGGAAGTGAGGAAGCTTTAGAATTGGCGATTGGCCTATTCGAATTGCTGGAGAAGCATAGTTTCGATCCACAGCGAAATGGTTATTTTGAGGCATTTGCTCAGGATTGGTCCTTAATCGAAGATGTGCGCCTGAGCGAAAAGGACATGAATGCTACCAAAACGATGAATACTCATCTGCATGTTTTGGAGGCTTATACCAATCTCTATCGTGTTTGGAAAGACGAAAAATTAGAGGAGGATCTGCGAAACCTGATCAATGAGATGAGTACCAGGTTTGTTAGTGATAAGAAACATTTCAATTTGTTCTTTGACGATGATTGGAATTTGCTTTCAGATGAAATTTCATTTGGTCATGACATAGAAGGGAGCTGGTTGCTGGCCGAAGCAGCTGATGTGATAGAAGATGACGAGCTGATTCAAAAAACCAACGAATTGGCTCTGAATATGGCTGATGCGGCGCTTAGAGGCCTTGACAAAGATGGTGGATTAATGAACGAGGCAAGTCCGCATGGATTGACAGATACAGATAAACATTGGTGGCCACAGGCAGAAGCACTGGTTGGTTTTGTGAATGCATGGCAGCTCAGTCAGGATGAGAGATATCTAATAGTAGCCGCTTCGATCTGGCAATTCACGAAAGAGTACATCATCGATCCTGCCGGCGAATGGCACTGGCGCGTCACGCGTGATCATCAGTTGGTGACTGGTGAAGATAAGGCCGGTCCCTGGAAATGCCCCTACCATAATGGAAGGGCCATGATGGAGGTGATGGAGAGGTTGTAGTACTTCTCCATTTGACTCAATATTTTCTTTTCAGACTGTTATTAGGAGCCTAAGTGTTGGCTCTTTTTTAATTGGTTGATTTTTAATTTGTCTTTGTGCAAACGTTTGTACTATATTTAGTGTTTAGTAGGGATGGAGAGATGTAAAAAGCTTCATTCATTACTCAAGTAACATTGCTTTATGTCCATAGAATAATGGACGAATGGATATTAAAGCGGTGTTAATCATTAAATTAGACTAAAATGCTATTGTTATTCGGAATCCTTTCTCTTCTAAGGCAGTATTTCTGTACTGCTCAACTCATTATTTTTCTTTATCACTAAGCGTAATCGATTGCGCAAAATTTGGATCTGTTATGTGATAATGTCAAGTTGATGAGTTTGACCATGATGAAGGAAATAAGTAGTGAAAGGTTGTCTTCAGAAAAGGGATGCTGAATAATAGGCTGCTATTTAAAATCAAAGCATGATGAAAAAATTTTTACTTTTTTTGGTGGTTCTACTTTGTGGAGCTAAATCTGCCAGTGCAGAAGAGAAATTACTTTATTCCACCGATTTTCAAGATTGGGAGGCTGTGGCCACAGAGGCGGCTACCGTTGATAAAACGACAGACTTTTCTAATGAGACCCTCACTTTTTGCCTCAATCAAGTGCATATCTCACCCACTTCAGTCAATGAAAGCCGGTTCAATTACGATTTGGTCAGTGCAGGATGGGCACAAGCTCAGAAAACCCCAGGTTCATTTATTGAGCTTTCTCCTTTGGCCTCTATTACCAGGATTCGTTTTATCGAAGGAGCGACTGGAAGCAATCGAGGATACAAGGTGTGGAAGAAAAATGCTAGTGATGCTGATTGGGTGTTGCTATACGAGCAGGTGATCAATCCTTCTAGTGGGATGCTTGTGGAGTTGGCTATCAACGATACAGATGTGGCATTGAAGTTTACCAATATTGATGAAACTCAAAATGCCTACATGTTCGACCTGGAGATCTACGGAGACTATGTTTCTAATCTCCCACAAAAAACACTCAATGTAAGTTCCAATATTGAGGGAGCGGGGACCATTACCCAATCTCCTAATAGCGACACTTACGATGAAGGTAGCAGTGTTGAGGTGCTGGCTACTCCTAATTTTGGTTATGACTTTGTGGAATGGCAAGATGTAAATGGAAATCCTGTGACTACTGACAACCCATATACTGTTACTTTGAATACAGATGTGAGTTTGAAAGCTGTTTTTGTAGAAAAGGAGACTTTTGCTCTCAATCTGGAGGTCTCAGGAAGTTTGTGGGGAGAGGTAGAGTTGTCTCCTGAGCCCGTAGGGGGAAAATATGAGGCTGGTACTCAGGTACTGCTGAAGGTGAATCCAAATGCAGTGACATCATTTAGTTATTGGGACAATGGGTCTACGTCTACTGAAAGGAGCTTAACTATGAATAGTGATCAAACGGTCATTGCTACTTTTGATGAGATACCTTTTATAGTGGGTTGGGATTTTGAAGCGCAGGAGCCCCGATCGAACCGAGCGGGTGATTTTTATTCCTCTAGTTCTAATCAGGGGATTATTTCAATTTATGAGCCAGATGGCAATACCGTCAATTGGTTGGCTAATGCCAGTAGCTTCTCACCTAGCTATCCGAGTATTAGATTTTGGACTCCAGGGTCAGAATTTAAAACAAGAAGACGCTACCTACAGGCTCAGCTTTCTACCGTAGGACATGAAAATATAAAAGTACACTCTATGGTCGGGGGTAACTATCAAGTGTATTCGGAGATTACGCTACAATATTCTGTAGATGGAACGAATTTTAATGAAGTGGCCCGAGTGGATATCAGCGATGTGCATAATTCTGGATGGAAAGACCTAAATGTACAATTGCCGTCAGAAGCTTCAGGTAAGGAAATGCTTTACTTAAGATGGGAGGCTGATGAAACCAGTACTATTGTTCAGGAAGGGAGTGATAATGACGGTACCGCATTTACCAATATCTTTGTTTATGCAGATGCGGTGATCCAAAATGATGACCAAGCACCAGTCTTGATTTCGACCGTGCCAGCGTCTGATGCTACCAATGCCTCGGTGACAGGGTCAGTTGTATTGACCTTTGATGAAAAAGTTCAGCCTGGTTCTGGAGAGATTACCCTGGGAGATCAGGTGTTGACCGGAACGTTTGGTTCCAAGACCGCTAGCTTTTCTTATGAGCGATTAGATTATAACACCAGCTATACATTTACAGTGCCATCTGGATCTTTGACGGATCTTTCAGGAAATCCTTACGAAGGAACGAGTTTTACTTTTACTACCCGTTCGAGAACAGCAGCTACTAAAAAGATGTTTGATGCGGTGGTGGCTTTGGATGGTTCTGGTGACTATATGACAGTCACAGATGCAATTGAAAATGCACCAAGTTCAAGTGCATTTCCATGGGTAATCTTTGTAAAGAATGGAAAATATACGGGGCATCATCTGATACCTATAACCAAGCCTAATTTGCATGTCATAGGGCAAAGTAGAGAAGGGGTTATTATTTCTGATAATCGTCTCTCAGGGGATGATGGCAATGGAAGTCCCGTATATCATGTGAGCGAAGGAGCTACTATGGTGGTAGAGGCTAGCGACATTTATTTCGAGAATATCACATTCGAAAACAGTTATGGATACGAGAATCAGTCAGGGCCACAGGCACTGGCACTGTATACCAACAATGATCGAATTGGTTTGAAAAACTGTTATCTGAGAAGTTATCAGGACACCTATCTCACCTCTACGAGAAATCTTTCTGATAGACATTATTTAAATGAATGTAAGATTGAAGGAGCTGTGGATTATATCTATGGTGGAGGAGATGTGTTGTTTGATGACTGTGTACTCAACAATATGAGAAAGGATGGTGGATATATAGTGGCGCCAAGTCATGAAGAGGGTACAGCTTGGGGATATGTTTTTAACAACTGTATACTGGACGGTGCTGATGGAGTGACTACCTATTATGGTAGACCCTGGAAGAATGCGCCAAAGGCGGTATTTCTTAATTCGACATTGAAGGTAGATGTATATGCTTCTGGTTGGTATTATAAGATGGGGGCGATTCCAGCTGTTTTTGCCGATTATGGAACCATGGACCAGGCAGGTAACCCGGTCGATTTGTCTCAGCGAATTTCGGATTATGAATATGAAGATAGAGACACTGGAGAGACCATAACCGGGACTGCCAAAAATAATTTGACAGATGAAGAGGCGGCCGCCTATACCTATGGCAATATTATGCTAAGGTCTGGTGATGATTGGGATCCTCGTTTCATTATGGATGCACCACAAGCACCTCAGTCTTTGTCCATTTCTGAGAATACGCTTAGCTGGGAGGATAATCAATATGCTAGATTGTACATTGTTTTTAGGGATAATCAGTTTCAGGGTTTTACCACTGAGCCTTCCTATGTGGACCAGAATATAGTGGCTGGGGAGACCTACGTCTATGCGGTACAGGCGGTGAGTGATTTTGGTGCATTAAGTTTTATGTCTAATACATTGACCGTAGTGGATGGCGTGCCAAAGGTGTCTTTACTGCTGAGTACCAACAACCAGAGCGCAGGTACAGTCAGCCAAAGTCCGATAGCAGAAAAATATGATATTAATACTGAGATTACTGTGACTGCACAGGCCAATGCTGGGTATAAATTTGTAGGCTGGTATGATCAAAATGATCAGTTGGTTAGTGAGATTAATCCCCACACTTTCACGCTATCTACTGATGCAGAGTTGATGGGTAAATTTGCGGCGCAATATAGCCTAAGCGCAACCGTGAATGATGTTAGCTTTGGTAGCGTGTCTATTAGCCCAAATCAAGAGAGCTATGACGAAGGTACTGAAGTGATTGTAGAGGCTGTTCCTGCTACTGGGTATGTGTTTTTGTACTGGCAGGATGAAAATGCTCAGAAGATTTCGGAAAACAATCCTTTGAAATTGACCATGTATGAAGATCAGTCGGTACAGGCTGTGCTCATTTCAGAAGATGAGCTTGTATATTATAGCTTGACAGCATCTTCTACATTGGCTGAAGCAGGTTCAGTTAGCGTAGACCCGGCCATGGAGCAGTATTTGGATGGTACGATAGTGAAAGTCACAGCTACCGCGAGTGATGGATACCGTTTTGTGAGTTGGCTGGATGAAGGCGGTGTACAAGTGTCCACTCAAAATCCACTGGATGTGACTATGGATGCAAATAAAACCTTGTCTGCCGAATTTGTTAAGACCTTTTATTTAGATGTTCAATTGAGTGATGGTCTGGCAGGTCAAGTCGACAAGTCGATTAATAAAACGATCTTTGATGAGGGTACGGAAGTGACATTAACTGCTGTGGCCAATGAGGGCTATCGTTTTTCGCACTGGTCCGACGCAACGGGTAATGACATCAGTACAGACGCTAGTATCAGCCTAGTTATGGATCAGGATCAACAGATTAAAGCGGTTTTCGTGGCTCTTTTTACTGTAGAGCTGCTAGAAGTGGGGGACAATAGCGGAACTCTTGCGATTACATCTCCTTCAGACTATTATGAAGCGGGTGCTACTATAGAACTTGTGGCAACTCCAGCTGAAGGTTATGAGTTTGTAGAATGGAAGGATATCAATGGTGTTTTTCTTTCGGATCAAAACCCCTGGTCTATGAAAGTGGAGCGTAATATTAGAATTCGAGCCATTTTTGAGATGTCTGCTGTTTTGGCTGCAGGAATAGAAGTTGATGATGTAATAGTGTACGGAAGAGACAAACAGTTGTTTGTGAAAGGCTTGATTGAAGGTGATCAAGTTGCTGTGTATTCAATGTCGGGAGTTCTTTTAGAAAAACAAATTAGTACAGGTTCTTTGCTCACGATGGATGTAGTCTCAGGGATAATAATTGTTAGGATAATAAAAGAGGGAGAGCAAAAGGTGATTAAAACCTGGGTGGATTAAGAAATGAAAAAGAGTTGTCTGTTAAGGCAACTCTTTATATTCTTCAGATATTGGGCTGTTCTCTTGATTCAGCCCTTTTTTTAAACTGGATTGTCTAACTATGATACCGGGCTTAAGCATGGTTTTGTGAGGTTCATGATGCTTTTTCTTGCTCCCTTTGAGTTGGTCAAAAAATAATTCGGCAGTTACCCGCCCCATAGTTATACTGAGCTGATCAACAGTTGTCAAGGTTGGATCGGTGAAGGAGGTAAATGGCTCGTTACCAAATCCTGCCAGTGCGATATCCTCTGGGATGCGAATCCCTCGTTCCTTTAGAACCTGCAATGCTCCCATGATTCCATAATCTGATGCAGAAAAAACCGCATCAGGTGTTCTTTGTCCTGAGAGTAGTTTTTCCATGCTTTGTCTCCCGTCCTGGAGTTGAAGATTACTTTCTACTACGAGCCTTTCATCATAATCTATATTGTGATCTGCCAGGCAATCCATATATCCTCTTAAACGATCCTTATAAATGTTGATTTTTATAGGGCTAGTCAAGTAGGCAATGCTTTTACTGCCTTGATCTATTAGATGTTTCGTGATTTCGTATG
This sequence comes from Reichenbachiella ulvae, assembly GCF_025833875.1. Taxonomy (NCBI): domain Bacteria; kingdom Pseudomonadati; phylum Bacteroidota; class Cytophagia; order Cytophagales; family Reichenbachiellaceae; genus Reichenbachiella; species Reichenbachiella ulvae. The sequence goes on from NZ_JAOYOD010000001.1 coordinate 4,706,753, forward strand.
CACCATAGTAGTCATCTATTACCACTTGATTGACAGTGACTTGGTCAGATGTTCGGTCAAAGAGCACAACAGGAAAGCCCTTGTCAATAGCAGATTGGTAATGAGAAAAATCAATGGTGTTTTTACTAATAGAAGCAATAATGCCATCGACACGTGCATTCACTAGTGTTTCTATCGTTTGTGCTTCTTTTTCTAAGTCCTCATAGGTTTGGCAGATAATCACCTTGTAGTTGATTTCATTGGCAATTTCTTCTATGCCTCTGATGACCGAAGAGAAAAAAGCTCTATCTGCTCGAGGGACGATTACCCCGATTAAATGACTTTTGCCATGTCTCAAGGCCGCAGCAATATTATTGGGTTGATAATTCAACTCCTTAGCAGCTTTTTGTACGGCTTTTCGAGTCGCTTCACTAATCCTTGGATTATTATTGAGCGCACGCGACACGGTGGCGGCAGTTACGTTTACAGCCTTTGCAATGTCATTTATCGTTACTTTGGATTTATTAACCATCTATTTGTTTCGCCGGGTTTACTTAATATATGTTTGGTTTTGCCTAACATACTTTCAACTTCATGATATTTTAATAAACCGCCTCAAAAATAGAATACATCCGATGTAATGCAACCAACTTTGGCTTAATAAAAAGCCCATTGTTAGTGACTTAATGCTTTCATATTTATGCTTGATTGGGTTTAATCAATGCAATGAATGAATAATGTTAGTCAAAAAGTTGCACAAAAACATGTAAACGTTTACATGTTTTTGTGTGAACTTATAAATTGTCATGATTTAAATATAGTTAAATGCCGGTATCTTCTCTGCGTATAGTCAGTAATGAATAGCATAAGTGAAAAATTGTCTATTTGTTTTGAACTCTAAAAAAAAAGCAATATCTATGTAAACGTTTGCACAGTAATATTGTGTCAACTAAAACGGCGTCCGGGTGAAAGTTCCCGGTTAGACTAAATTATTGTTGTATTATAATCTTATTATTATGAGTAAAAGCTTACTACTCTTAACTCGAATCATGGCGCTCATGTTCTTCATAGGATGTGCATGGCTCAATCCAGTAGCTTACGCCCAGGACAAAACAGTGTCCGGTAAAGTGACTGATTCGACGGGTGAGGGATTGCCAGGTGTAACGATCATCGAGCAAGGAACCTCTAACAGTACTGTGACATCTATCGATGGAACATTCAAAGTCAATTACAGTGGTCAGGGACCGCTAATTTTCTCATTTGTTGGTATGAAAACCCAGGAGATTAATGTGGGAAACCGCTCAAGCCTGGATATTACAATGGAAGATGATGTAGCACAACTTCAAGAAGTTGTTGTTGTGGATTATGGTTATGGAACGGTGAAGAAAACAGATATGACAGGAGCAGTTGCTTCTTTATCTGGTGAAAAACTGAAGTCTGTACCTGTAGCTAGTGCTGCCGAAGCATTGACAGGTCGTCTACCAGGTGTGAGAGTGTCTACTGGAGATGGTTCTCCAGATTCTCAAATCACTATTAGAGTACGTGGTGGAGGATCTATTACACAGAGTAATGATCCGTTGTTTGTGGTTGATGGATTTATTGTTGGTTCAATCAATGATATTCCTCCTTCAGATATTGAAAGCATCAACGTATTGAAAGATGCTTCAGCTACTGCCATTTATGGTGCGCAGGCAGCAAATGGTGTGGTTGTAATCACGACTAAAAAAGCAAAAGCAGGACGTACTACCGTTAACTACAATGGTTTTGTTCAGCACAAGTGGTTACCTCAAAATAGAAAGCATGAAGTGTTGGACCCATACGAGTACGTAATGGCTAACTATGAATATGCAAAATTGAGATCTCCACAAGATCTTGAGAACTTTGAAAAGTTCTTTGGAAAATATGAAGACTTAGAGCTATATCAGTACAAAGAAGAGACTGATTGGCAAGATGAGATATTTAGTAACGACCTTCTTAGCCAATATCACAACTTGAGTATTACAGGTGGTACTGAAAAAATCAAAACCAACCTAAGTTTGACTCACAATGATGATAAGAGTTTGATGGAGGGTTCTGGTTACAAAAGAGATGTAATCAATTTCAAATTGAACTACCAGATGTATGACAACCTGAAATTTGATGCAGGTGCCAGAATCACATATAGTACAGTAGATGGTGCAGGTACTTCAGGTAGTGCTCAGTTGAGAATTAAGGATATTGTACAGTCTCGTCCAGTCAATGGTATTGCTGATGATATTGATATCGATTTTACTCAGACCAATTCAGATAACGATTATCAGAACTTCATTACCTCATTTTTGAATCCAAATGAAGTAGCTGCACAAGACTGGAGACAAAGAAACAGAGCATCATATGTGTTGAATGCGGCAGTGACCTGGACAGTGATCGACGGGTTGAATTACAAATCTTCAGTTACTGGAGAAAGAGAATTCGAAGAGCGATTGAGATACTATGGTCCATTGACAAGTGAGTCATTCAATAATGGTGGTAGTAGACCATTGGGTTATAAGGACAACAGAGATACTTATACATATAGATGGTTGAACACCTTATCTTATAAGGTTAAGGATTTAGGCAAAAGTAACTTAGATTTCTTAATTGGGCAGGAGATCTATGAGGCTGGTGGAAATAGAAATTACGTAAGAGGTGAAGATTATCGTATGTCTATTACTCCGGAAGAATTGTTTGCAAATATGGGAGTTGGTCGTGTAGATAATTTCTTCACTACTGAGTATACTCCAACAGCAAGATTTTCTTTGTTCGGTCGAGCTAACTATATGTTTAATAACAAATACATCGCAACTGTAACGGTGAGATCTGATCAAACAAGTAAGTTTTCTAAAGAGAATAGAACTGGTATATTTCCAGCTGTAGCCTTAGCATGGAAACTTTCTGAAGAAGGATTTATGCAAGGTTTAGGGTTTATAGATGACGTTAAAATTAGAGCCAGTTATGGTGAAACGGGTAATGATAGAGTGGATGCCACGGCAGCACAGTTCTTGTTAAGCCCTTCTTCAGTTCGTGGTCCTGGTTTTAACAACTTTGACAATAACTACTATACACCTTCTAGCTCTGTACTATATAATCCTAATTTGGTTTGGGAAACTACAGTAAACAGAAACGCGGGTATTGACTTCTCTATGTTTACAGGTAAATTGGCTGGTAGTCTTGATCTATATCAAAACACTGCAAGAGATCTTTTGTTGAGATCTAAAATCCCAGAAAACACTGGTTTTCAATTTCAATGGGACAATATTGGTAGTACCACGAACAAAGGGGTTGAGTTAGGCTTGACCGGATATCTAGTTGATAAAGGTGATTTTAACTTGTCTGCTAATTTCAACATAGGCTACAACAAATCGAATATCGATGAGTTAGATGCAGCTGACGATAGATTCTATGCGTCTGAGTGGGCTAGTACAGATTTGAAAGATTATGAGGACTACTACTTGAGAGTAGGAGGTCAGATTGGTGACATTTATGGTTACGTAACTGATGGTTATTATACTACCGATGATTTTTCTTCGTACGATGCTGGTACAGATACCTATACGCTAAAAGATGGTGTGGCTAATTCCTCAGGAACAGTAGGAAATACTAATATTCGTCCTGGCTTCTTAAAACTAAAGGATATCAATAATGATTCAATTATTGATAGCAATGACAGAAAAGTAATAGGTAATGCTCTACCAGTATTTCAAGGTGGTTTTGGTCTGAATGCGATGTTTAAAGGTTTTGATGCTTCTGTGTTCTTCAACTACTCTTATGGTAATGATATCTACAACGCTGACAAAATTCAGCATAGTCAGTTCAGAAGAGTTAGAAATGGAAACATCCTTAACACCATGAATTCTGACAACAGATTTACCTACGTGGATGTAGATGGTAGCTATACCGGAACACCTGGTGAAATTGTAACTGACTTGACTCAGCTAGCAGAAATGAATGAAGGCAAAGAAATGTGGTCTCACAATAGCTTTGGTATTGCACAAGCGACTATTCATAGCTGGGCTGTAGAGGATGGTTCATTTATTAGATTAAACAATGTGACTTTGGGTTATTCGTTTCCAGAACAATGGATTTCTAAACTTGGCATGTCTAAGTTCAGAGTATACGTGACTGGATATAACCTACATGTATGGACGAACTATTCTGGATATGATCCTGAGGTGAGTACGTCTCGCAGTTCGTCAGTTGCCGCGACTACTCCAGGGGTGGATTATTCATCATTCCCACGCCCACGATCTTTCGCTGCAGGTTTGAACATCACATTTTAATTGAATGACGATAAAAAAGCATTTTAATATGAAAGCAAAAGAAATATTAATAGCATTGATCGTTTTGATGACGATGGGATGCGAAGACTTCTTAGAACCAGAGTCACTGTCGACTTATGACCAGTCTCTGATATTTTCTAACGTGGATGATGCCCGAATGGGGGTCAATGCAATCTATGTGCAATTTGGTGTAGATGGATTTAGATCTCGTCTTTCTAACAACATGACGGGTAATACAGATATAGAGCACTCCAGTGGATGGGGTAGCACTAGTGATAGATACCAGATTTGGGATTTAAATCCTCAAGAGAACAATGGGGATTTAGGTAAAGTTTGGTCTGCAGCTTATACAGCCATCAGAGATGCGAACATTGCTATTGAAGGTTTGTTAGCTAGTCCTTTGCTAAGTTCATCGGATCAGGTAGAAGTAAATACAGCGAACCAATTGCTAGGTGAGGCTTATACTTTACGTGCTTATTGGTACAGTATGTTGATTTACTACTTTGGTGATGTTCCTTTTAGTATCGAAGCACCAAAGGCGGGTCAAAACTTTTTCTTAGAAAGAACAGATAGAAATGAAATCTTGACTCATGTGATCAATGACTTGATCGAAATTGAGGAAGATATGCAATGGGCTGATCAAACTCGTTATGGAATCGAGCAAGTAAACAGAGAGTTTACCTTAGGATTGATTGCCAGATTGGCACTTCAGCGTGGGGGTTATTACTTAACACCAGAAATGAGTGTGGTACGAGATGATGATTACTTGGATTATTATGAGATAGCTAGAAACTATACGCAAAAGTTGATGAATCTTAAGGACAGAGAATTGCCTACAGATTTTCGTCAGATTTTCTTGAACCAAGCCAAGTTCATAAGCCCAGTTAACGATGAGGTGTTGTTTGAAATCCCATTTGCATTGGGTAATGGTGATGTAGGTTGGAATATCGGTATTGATGTTGAGGGTGGTAATGATGCTGCTCACGACTATGGATCAGGTAATAACTATATGAGAATGCCTTTGACCTACTATTGTTCATTTGACACAACTGATTTGCGTAGAGATGTTACTTGTGGATTGTACAAAATCAACAAGGATGGAGAGCCAGAATACATCACTCGAGGTATCTCTCAGGCTAAATGGAGCAGATGGGATCTTGATGATCCTCCAGGGGCGAGTACTGCAAAAGGTACTGGTATCAACTGGCCAATGATGAGATATGCAGATGTATTGTTGATGTTTGCTGAGGCAGAAAATGAATTAAATGGTGGACCTACTGCTGCTGCAAAGGATGCACTTAAAAGAGTTAGAGCCAGAGCATTTAACGATGTAGATCAAACTGAAAAAGTTGATCAGTATGTGGATAATCTTACTACCAAGGAGGCATTTTTTGATGCATTGGTAGATGAGAGAGCTTGGGAATTCGGTGGAGAGATGATCCGTAAGTACGAATTGATCCGATGGGGGATTTATTCTGAAAAAATGGCTGAAACTGTTCAGGGATTGAAAGATATGGCTGATTATGCTTTTGATAATACTGGACCTTTAGCAGATTCTAATCTTCCGATTTATATCTATTGGAAGTTGGATGAAAGTGGGAACTTCGTTATTCTTAATAGAAACACGAATGTTGTACTATCTCCAGAAGAGCAAGTAGAATGGAATCAGGAGCAATTTTTGCTGTCACTTCACGATGATGAGTTGGGATATGATGAATGGATCACTCGTGATTGGGCCAACTACATAGATGGACCTGTACCTGGTGTGGTTAGATACATCTTCCCTTTGCCTGCAGATGCTATTTCAAGTAGTCAAGGCACACTTGACAACTCTGGATACGAGTTTGGTCTGTAAGCATTGTTAATTAAAACATGAATACAAGAATTATGAAAAACTTAAATTTCAATATAAAAACATGGGTACTGTTGCTATTAGTAGCAGCAGTATCAGTATTCTACTCTTGTCAAGAGGATGAATCTTCGTTTCCAAGAACAAGGTTGTTTCAGCCAGTGTTGAATGAGGCGTTGTTTTCAGAAGGAAATAGCATTATAGTCAACTTGGCTAAATTCAAAGAGGCAGAAAGTTATATCCTGGAAGTGAGTAGAGACACTTTTCAAACCATAGATTATACCTTCGAAGTAGATACAAACTATGTAGTAATCGATGAAGCTATTCCTGAGGTAGGGGAAGAATTGCTATGGTTTACCATCTATCAGGTAAGAGCACAGGCAATTGCTGATGACGTTGAATACAACAGTAAAGTTTCTGAACTTGGAAATGTTAGAACCCAGAAGTACCCATCTAACCAGATGGCTCCTGGCCAATTTGATGTGACGGATACTCGTGCGAAAGTAATTTGGCAACCGGTGGGTAATGCTATTACTACTGTAGTTATCTATGATATTGATGATAATAGACTAGAAACGCCGCTTGCAGAATACACGGTGAGTGCAGAAGATAATGCTGCCGGTGAAATTATCATTGATGGATTGGATCCTGAGACGGAATATAACATCGCAACATATAGTGGAGATGTATTGAGAGGCTGGGAAGCTTATACTACTTATGCGTCTTTGATATTCCCTGCAGGTACGGATGTAATTGACTTAGTAGGGATCGATAATCCAGATATTTTATCCGATACTTTGCCAGATATTAGTAATGGTGCAGTTGTTATTCTTGAAGGAGGTAGAACTTATAACGCTAATGGTCATGCATTTAATAAATCTGTAAAGATCATGCGTGGTTTGAGTTTTGTACCATCTCTTCCAATCATTGACTGTGGGTCTAATTATAACATTGAAGATGGAGCAAGTATAGATTCTCTAGTTTTCAATGGTATTCATCTAACTGGCGGTCCAAGTGGTTTCGGAGGAAAGTATGCCTTCAATATTGACAAAAGTGGCAATATCGGAGAAATCAAATTCGAAGAATGTGAAATGAGACTGTTGAGAGGAATCACCAGAATAAAAGGTGGTACTGGTATGATTGACAATTACTCTATTGTGGAAAGTGTTGCAGATAGTATCAATGGTTATTCAGTATTTGCTGTAGATACCGATGGATGGCAAGCAGGTGATATATTGTTGGAAAACTCTACTTTCAATAAGTGTCAGTATTTCCTCATTAGTAGATCGAATACCAATTCACTCACTATTGAGAGCTGTACTATCAATGCTGCTCCTGAAGGAGGAAGACAACTATTCAGATGGAGAGGAGCCGATGGTAGCAACGATATCTTGAATGGTGTCAGCATTAACAATACTATTCTAGGGCCAGGTTGGGATATGTCGGGTCTTGGTACTAATACCGCAATCAAAGGATATCAAGGATTAGCTAATACTAATATCAATGTAGTAAATAGCTATATACCAAGTGACTTGACTTTTGCTTCAGATGAGATTTCTGGATTCAATGTATATGGTAAAACTGCAGCAGAACTGTGGGTAGATCCAGAAAACAACGATTTTAACATCGCTGATACAGGGTTTCCTGGTGCTTCTAGTGCAGGTGATCCTCGTTGGAGAACAGGGTTGTAAGGTTTAGTGACAAGCTTTTTAGCTGTTATATTATTGGTAAATAGATTTTTCGGTGTGGCCTTTTCAAAAGGCCACACCATTTTGTACCCAAATGACATGAAAAGAAAGATTCAACAATTATTGCCTTTGATGGTGTTTTGTTTGTTCCTTTTGCCGAGCTGTGGAGGAAATGACAATGTAGAGCCTGCTGATCCTGACGAGCCAGAGAACCCCATAGATCCTACGAACCCAGATGATAAACCAGAACCTGTAGAAGAAGAAGCTTTGGCTTTTCCGGGAGCAGAAGGTTTTGGTCAGAATGCCACTGGTGGACGTGGTGGTAAGGTCTACTTTGTGACCAACCTGAGCGATTCAGGTATTGGAAGTTTACGCTATGGCGTTGAAATGAGTGGACCTAGATATATTCTCTTTAAAGTTTCTGGTACCATTAAATTAAAATCCCCTCTAAAAATATCTAACAATGATATTACCATCGCGGGTCAGACCGCTCCTGGCGATGGAATTACGCTTAGAGATTATTCTGTTAGTGTAAATGCAGATAATGTGATCATCAGGTATCTTAGATTCCGTATGGGAGATGTTACCCAATACGAAGGAGATGCAATTGGTGGAAGATTTCAAAAAAATATTATTATCGATCACTGTTCTATGAGTTGGTCTAGTGATGAGTGTGTTTCATTTTATGCCAATGAAAATACGACAGTTCAATGGTGCATAATATCTGAAAGTCTTAGAAACTCTGTACATGATAAAGGTGCTCATGGCTATGGTGGTATCTGGGGTGGTAAATATGCCTCCTTTCATCACAATCTGTTGGCCAATCATGATAGTAGAAACCCTAGACTTGGAGAGGAGGCTGGTAAGGCTTTTGCACTAACTGATCTGGTTGATCTAAGAAACAATGTGATCTACAATTGGGCAGGCAACAGTTGCTATGGTGGAGAAGCCATGAATGTGAACATAGTGAACTGCTATTACAAACCAGGCCCAGTGACTACTAAGAAGTCAAGGATAATATCCATAGATAAAAATAAAAATGAAGGCACAGAAGTCTATGACATCTGGGGCAAATTCTACATCGATGGGAATTATATGGCTGGAAGCACTTCTGCTACCAATGACAATTGGAACTATGGAGTGTTCAATCAGTTTCATAGTTCTTATGGGGAAGTATCAGAAGAGGATAAAGTCGCTATGAGATTGACCGAACCACACGATATTGGAAATAATGTCACCACTCATACTGCCCAGGATGCCTATGATCGAATCGTCGCTTATGGTGGAGCATCACTAATAAGGGATGCAGTAGACGAACGTGTGTTGAGTGATATGGAGAGTGTCAGTTATCAGTTTGAAGGATCTAATGGAAGTACAAAAGGAATCATAGATTCACAAGCAGATGTAGGAGGATGGCCTGAACTAGTCTCTGAAGAAGCCCTTTTAGATACTTCTGAGGATGGAATGCCAGATGCCTGGAAAGAAGAAATGAAACTTGACCCTGAAACATTTGAAGCCAATGGGCATGATTTGAGTACTGGGTATGAAAATATTGAAGTTTATATCAACAGTTTGGTAGCCGATATTACGGAAAACCAGAATAAATGATATTGAAGTTATTCATAAGGAAAGCAATTGCCCCAATTGTCTTCATTTGGCTAGGGATGTGCCCATTATTTGAAATTTTGGGCCAGCCTTTGGCCTTTCCTGGGGCCGATGGCTTTGGTAAATACACCAAGGGAGGCAGAGGGGGTGATTTGATCTTTGTAACCAATTTAAATGATAGTGGGCCTGGAAGTTTGAGGGCTGCGATTGAAACAGATGGAAGAAGAACCATATTGTTTCTAGTGAGTGGTACGATCGAATTAGAATCAGAACTAAAAGTAAGAAATGGTCATGTGACCATTGCAGGACAATCGGCTCCAGGCGATGGTATTTGCCTAAAGAATTTTCCGATGGTTGTTAGTTCCAATGACGTAATCATCCGTTACATGCGCTTTCGTCTTGGAGATGAAAAAGGGAGTCAGGAAGATGCCTTCAAAGCGAAAGGAAGAAAGGATGTGATCCTTGATCACTGCTCGATTAGTTGGTCTGTTGATGAAGCAGCTTCCTTTTATGGAAATGAAAACTTTACCATGCAGTATTGTGTTATTTCAGAGAGTCTCAACAATTCAATCCACAAAAAAGGAGAACATGGCTATGGAGGTATTTGGGGAGGTGTTAAGGCCACCTTTCATCACAACCTGATCATGCACCATAAAAGTCGAACCCCTCGTTTTAGTGGTTCTTCTTCTACATCGAACACCCCTGATGAATTAGTAGATTTTAGAAATAACGTCATTTATAATTGGGTAGAAAATAGCACCTACGGAGGAGAAAAGGGTAGGTATAACTTGGTGAACAATTATTACAAGTCAGGGCCTGCAACTGATGATGACAAAAAAAATAGAATTGTAAATCCATATGAGCCCTATGGTCAGTTTTATATCGAAGGCAATTTTGTAGAAGGCTTCCCTGATATTTCTTCGGACAATTGGTCTGGAGGAGTGCAGTGTGATAATCCTGACTCTGCCAGAGTTAGCCAAGCATTTGATGTGATGCCATTGGATCATTTCCAATCACCAGAAGAAGCCTACATAGAGGTGTTAGCTTCAGCAGGAGCCAGTTACATGAGAGATGATGTAGATAAGAGACTAATAGAAGAAGTGAGAAGTGGGACTGCAGCAATGGGTGAAAATGGTATTATTAATTCACCAGAGGAGGTTGGCGGATGGCCGGAGCTTAAAAGCAAGCAAGTACCAAAGGATAGTGACAAGGACGGAATGCCTGATCGCTGGGAAAGGAAAATGGGTTTAAACCCAGAAAGTAGAGAGGACTATAAAGGAAATGAGCTCGATGAGGTTTATACCAATTTGGAAGTTTACCTTAACGGGCTATTAAAACAATAACAAATGATTAAACAATTAAGCACTTTGGCGCTAGTTGTACTAGTTGCTTGTCAACCCAAGCCAGAGAAATCTTCCACTGACGAGAAGGTAGCAGAGGAGCTTCCTTTGTATGAAGAAATAGCTGATTCAGAAATCAAGCGCACACCAGACCCTCAGTATCTGGACTTTCGTTCTAAGCCCAAGTGGGAATATACAAACGGACTGATATGTACAGCCATGATCAAGGCCTGGAAACAGTCTGGTAAGAAGAAGTATTTTGAGTATGCTAAGTCTTATGCCGATAGCATGGTGTCAGAAGACGCCGTGATCAAGACATACAAGAAGAGAGATTATAATATTGATCGAGTCAATCCAGGAAAGTTTCTCATAGATCTTTATTTGGAAACTGGAGAACCGCAATATAAAATGGCGGTGGATACCCTTCGTGATCAGATGCGATACCACCCTCGTACCTCAGAGGGAGGCTTTTGGCACAAGAAGGCCTACCCACATCAGATGTGGTTGGATGGCTTGTATATGGGGAGTCCTTTTTTGGCAAAATATGCTGCTACATTTGATGAACCAGAATTATTCGATGATGTGGCCAATCAGATCTACCTGATCGATAAGTATACCTGGAATGAAGAAATTGGTTTGTTCCACCATGGATGGGACGAAAGCCGTGAACAGCGATGGAGTAATCCAGAAACAGGACGTTCTCCACATGCGTGGGGGCGTGCCATGGGTTGGTTTGCGATGGCTCTTGTAGATGTACTCGAGTATTTTCCGGAAGATCACCCAAAGAGAGCTGATGTTTTAGCGGTTTTAGATAAGATGGCTTTATCTATTAAAAATTCTCAAGATCCAGCATCAGGTCTTTGGTGGCAGGTGATGGATCAGCCAGGACGTGAAGGCAACTATCTAGAGGCATCTTGTTCTTCTATGTTTACATATGCCTTGTATAAGGCCGTGAATAATGGTTATCTCGGCGCAGATTTTCAGGAAGTAGCAGACAAAGGTTATCAGGGGATTTTGGATCGACTGATCAAGGAAGAAGAAGATGGTACGACCAGTATCACTGAGGTGTGTGCTGTTGCAGGTTTGGGAGGCGACCCTTATAGGGATGGTACCTATGATTACTACATCAACGAAATAAAGCGTGATAACGATCCTAAGGCTGTAGGGCCTATGATTATGGCTGCAATCGAAAGAGAAAAAGCACAGAAATGATGATAAAAAAGATATTCGTACTTATTCAGATGTTTTTCATAGTCGGGGCATTAACTGCCCAGGACTATGATTTTGTGGTAGCGATAGATGGTAGCGGTGATTTTACTACTGTGCAGGATGCCATAGATGCTGTACCTAATTTGAGAAAGAATGAAACGCGCATATTGATTAAAAATGGTACCTACAAAGAAAAACTCGTATTAGCTGCTTCAAAAACCAATATCACCTTTGTAGGGGAGGACGTTAATCAAACGATCTTAACTTATGACGATTATGCTTCCAAGCAGAATCGTTTTGGCGAGGAAGTAGGAACATCAGGTTCCAGTGCCTTTTACATTTTTGGTGATGGCTTTACTGCAAGAAATATCACATTTGAAAACAGCGCGGGTCCAGTGGGACAGGCTGTAGCAGTTCGTGTAGATGGCGATAAAGTAATGTTCGAAAACTGTCGTTTCCTTGGCTATCAGGACACGCTCTATCCGCATGGTAAAAACAGCCGTCAATATTACAAAAATTGCTATATAGAGGGGACAGTTGATTTCATTTTCGGTTGGTCAACAGCCGTTTTCGAAGGCTGCGAAATTTTCAGCAAAGGAGAGAGCGGATATCTCACGGCAGCTTCCACTCTGGAAGAGACTGCTTACGGATTTGTATTTATTGATTGTAAACTGACCGGGGAAAGCCCAAAGCACTCTGTCTATCTTGGTAGACCTTGGCGACCATTTGCGCAGACAGTCTTCATCAACTGCGAAATGGGTGAGCATATCAAACCAGAAGGCTGGCACAATTGGAATAAGCCAGATGCAGAGAAAACATCTTTCTATGCTGAGTATGGTTCTACTGGTCCAGGAGCAAATCCTGATGCAAGAGTAACTTGGGCGAAGGAATTGAAAAAAAATGAATTGAGTAATTATACAAAAGAAGAAATATTTGGGGACTGGAAACCTGGACAGAAAAAATAAGGGATGAAGAAGAAACGACTATTCGTACTACTGATTGGATTGCTGGTGGGAGCAAGTACTTTCGCCCAGAAAAATGAAGTGTCTAAAACATGGGTGGCAGATTTAGGCAATGGCATGTACAAAAACCCGATCCTACATTCGGATTACTCTGACCCAGACATCTGTAAAGTGGGGGATGACTTTTATATGACTTCTTCCAGTTTTAACTGTGTACCAGGCTTGCCAATTCTTCATAGCAAGGATTTGGTCAACTGGAAGCTTATCAATTATGCCATTGACAGACAACCTCCATTCGATCACTTTTCTGTTCCACAACATGGCAATGGCGTCTGGGCGCCTTCTATTCGTTACCATAAGGGCGAGTTTTATATCTACTATGGCGACCCGGATTTTGGGATTTATATGGTCAAGGCCAAAGACCCTGCTGGCGATTGGTCAGAGCCTTTACTGGTACAGGAAGGAAAAGGATTGATAGACCCGACTCCACTTTGGGACGAGGATGGGAAGGCCTATCTTGTTCATGCCTATGCGGGTAGCCGTGCGGGGATTAAGAGTATTCTCGTGGTGAACAAAATGTCTCCTGATGGAACGAAATTGTTAGATGAAGGTACCATCGTTTTTGATGGACATGAGAATCACCCAACAGTAGAGGGGCCGAAATTCTATAAGAGAAATGGCTACTACTACATATTTGCACCAGCGGGAGGTGTGTCTACAGGATGGCAGTTGGTTTTGAGATCGAAAAATATTTATGGACCTTACGAAGAAAAGATCGTGATGGCGCAAGGCGATACTGATATCAATGGCCCTCATCAGGGTGGCTGGGTAGAGCTGGAGTCAGGCGAGTCGTGGTTTGTGCATTTTCAGGACATGGAGGCTTTTGGTCGAATCGTACATTTGCAACCGATGGTTTGGAAAAATGACTGGCCGATTATAGGAGAGGACAAAGACGGTGATGGAGCCGGTGATCCCGTGATGACATACAAAAAGCCAAATGTTGGAAAAACTTACCCAATCGTAACTCCTCCTGAGTCTGACGAATTTGAGACAGTAGAGATGGGACTGCAGTGGCAATGGCATGCCAATCCAAAAGGCACCTGGGCATTTCAGAATCCATCTGTAGGCAAATTGAGATTGTATACTGACCAGATTCCTGAAGATGCTGTGAACTTATGGCCAGTGCCCAACCTATTGTTACAGAAGTTTCCTGCGAGAGAATTTGTGGTGACGACCAAGTTTGATTTCAATCCAAATGAAAAACTTAGTAATGAGCAAACGGGGCTGATCATCATGGCTGAGGATTATGCATACCTGTCTGTAGTCAGCAAGGAAGACGGAACCTACCTCGCATATACCACCTGCAAGGGAGCAAGAAAAGGGGGTGAAGAGAAGCAGGAATTGTTAGGAAAGATTGAGGCAAAAGATCTGTACTTCCGAGTGACTGTAGACAAAGACGCCAATTGCCAGTTTAGCTACAGCGAAAATGGAAAGAAATACAAAAATGTAGGTGAGCCTTTAGTAGCAGTTCCGGGCCGATGGATCGGGGCTAAGGTAGGCTTGTTTGCTACTCGCGAAGATAAAATCAACGATTCAGGATACGCTGATTTCGACTGGTTCAGAATTACACCTAAAAAATAATAACCATGAAACTGAGACGGATTTTATTGGCTTTACTAGTGGGGGTGGCAGCTTGTCAGCCTGCAGAAGATACTTTTTCCCCATTTACAGTAACGGTGAGCAACCCGCTCAATATTGATCGTGAGGCTGCCTTTGTGCATATTCCTGTCAGAGAGTTGCCAGCAGACTTTTTGCCGGGAGCCTTTGTAGTCAAAAATGGAGATCAGGAGATTCCATCACAGTTTATCAAAAAAGGTAAAGCGGGACTGGCTTTCGTAGTGGACCTGGATGCTGAGGAAGAAAAGCAATTCACAGTTAGCTATAGCAGTAAACCGACGACCTATCCCAAAAAAACACAGGCAGAGATTTCGGTCAAGACTGGAGGAAAGTTTGAGAATAGAAAGTACATAGGAGGGGATTTCAAAAATATCGATTCGCTCAAAGTGCCCGATGAGCATACGGATCATTCCTATTACATCCGATATGAAGGCCCTGGTTGGGAGTCTGACAAAGTAGGCTACCGTTTTTATCTGGACTGGAGAAATGCCACGGATGTATTTGGAAAAACTACTAACGAACCTGTACTGCAGCAAGTAGGACTGGACGGGTTTGATTCCTATCACGAGATGCAAGATTGGGGCATGGATGTGCTCAAAGTAGGTAAATCGCTAGGAATCGGCAGTGTCGCATCATTTGTAGACAGTGTAGCTCAGCGTGTGGCCGAGACAGACAGTGTGATCTGCAAGATCGAAGAGAATGGAGCTATATATTCTTCTTTCGAAACCACATACTTTGGGTGGAAGATTCATGATCAATCAGTTAAGCTGACTTCTGATATTTCCATACACGCAGGTACACGATTGACTCGTCAAAAACTGCACATCGACCAGTCTATAGACAATCTATGCACGGGCATTAATAAAATTGAGGGTACTGAGATATTTAGAACAATCGGAAGCAAAAACCATTATGGCTATATCGCAACTTATGGTGCTCAAAGTTTGAATGGAGACAACCTGGGAATGGTCGTTTTCTTTCACCCTCTACAGTTCGCTCGTTTCGATGAGGACGAAAACAGCCACATCGTAGTACTGCAGCCACATGTGGGAGATCTGGAATACTACTTTGCAGCCGCCTGGGAGTTAGAACCTAATGGCATTACAACAGCCGAAGAGTTTGATGCCTACATCCGACAGATGGCTGCCCAACTAGCCCAACCAGTAAACGTGAAAATTGAGAAAAGCTAAATTCTACTACACATGAAATTAAAAAAGAACAGAATATTATTGGCCGCTTTGGCCCTATCGATGGCAGGTGTAGCCTGTCAACCGACACAGCAGCAGTCAGCTCCAACAGAGCTAGCGCAGACTTCAGAAATGGATGCGCTATATGAAGGGTTGGAATTTGATATGCCACGGGTACAAGAGGCTTCATTCCCTGACTATAAAGTAAGTATTGCCGATTTTGGAGCAATAGGAGACGGGCTTGTCGACAATAGTGAGGCGATCGCCAAGGCAATAGACGATGTGGCTTCCAATGGCGGGGGAACAGTAGTGATTCCGAGAGGACTTTGGCTGACTGGACCTATCACAATGAAGAGCAATATCAATCTTCATGCTGCAGCTGGTGCACTTGTGCTATTCAGTACGGACAAGTCGGTTTACCCATTGATCGAAACGAGCTTCGAAGGGCTGGATACTTACCGATTGACTTCTCCTATCAATGGAAAAGGATTGGAAAATATAGCGATCACAGGTACAGGTACTTTCGACGGCAATGGTCAGGTGTGGCGTGCAGTGAAAAAAGGAAAGATGTCTCCGTCACAGTGGAGCAAACTGCTGAAGTCTGGTGGTGTATTGAGCGATAACGGAAATACCTGGTATCCTTCTCAGGCATACAAAGATGCTAATGCATTGACTAAAAATTTCAACGTGGCTCCTTTTGAGACACGGGAAGAGTTTGAGGCAATTAGAGATTTTTTAAGACCAGTGATGTTGAGTCTGGTGGAGTGTAACAAAGTATTGTTGGATGGTCCGACCTTTCAGAATTCTCCAGCCTGGAATCTGCACCCACTGATGTGCGAAAACGTGATTTTGAGAAACTTGAACATCAGAAATCCATGGTACTCGCAAAATGGCGATGGATTGGATCTGGAGTCCTGCAAGAATGCTTTGGTTTACAACAATACGTTTGATGTTGGAGATGATGCGATTTGTTTCAAATCAGGAAAAGATGAAGACGGTCGTAAAAGAGGAATGCCTACTGAAAATGTAATCGTGAAAAACAACGTCGTATATCACGGTCATGGTGGCTTTGTGGTAGGTAGCGAGATGTCTGGGGGCATGAATAACGTGCACGTATCTAACTGTACCTTCATCGGTACGGATACTGGATTGAGATTCAAAAGTACAAGAGGTCGTGGAGGTGTTGTTGAGAACATTTATATCTCCAATATTGATATGATTAACATTCCTACCGAAGCGATCCGTTTCAATCTCTTCTACGGTGGGCAATCGCCGGTATTAGAAGAAGGTCAGGAAGACAAAATGGGCACCAAGGCAGAGCCAGTACCCGTGACTGAAGAGACACCATCGTTCCGCAACATTCACATGAAAAACATCACTTCGACTGGTTCTAAGGCGGCGGCTTTCTTCATGGGTTTGCCAGAGATGAAATTGCAAAATGTGACTTTGGAAAATGCCATGTTAGATGCTGAAAAGGGTATTACCATGGTAGACGTTGACGGAATCACACTAAAAAATGTGAAGCTGGTCAACCGCAAAGGTACAAGTGTGGTGATTTACAATGGCGCCAATGTAGATATAGATGCTCAAATAGAATCGGCTGGTAACGAACCGATTGTTAAAGTATTGGGAGCTGAAACGAAGGCTGTCTCATTGAAGACCAATCTGGAAGAAGGACAAGTATCCGTAAGTGAATCACTAAAGGCAGAAGTGACTTTCCAGTAATTTTAATATTGGAGAATCATCTGATAACTCTGTAAAACAGAGAATAACCTTATTTTAAATTCATTACAATGATGAAAAAGATAATTTTCTTTTCTCTGATGGTAGTAGCACTGAGCGCTTTTATGCAAAAGAAGGTGCCTACCATCTTTTTAGTAGCAGATTCTACGGTAGCTGATAAGCCATATGGAGATGGAAATCCCGAGAAAGGATGGGGACAAGTATTGCCGCTGTATCTAAAGGAAGGAATAGAAGTACAGAACCATGCAGTCAATGGCCGTAGTACAAAGAGTTTTAGAGATGAGGGGCGTTGGGGCAAGGTCATGGAGCAGCTCCAGGAGGGTGACTATGTGATCATTGAGTTTGGTCACAATGATCAGAAGATCAAAGACCCAAAGCGCTATGCTGATCCTGATACGGCTTATCGGGCTAACTTGATACGCTATGTCAAAGAAGCCCAATCCAAGGGAGCGAAGGCAATATTAGCGACTCCCATCGTACGTAGACAATTCAAGTGGGGCAAACTAGTGGATAGCCATGGCCGCTATGCAGAAGTAGTCAGGGAGGTAGCCGCAGAATTGGATGTGCCGCTTTTGGATATGGAAAAGCGAACACGAGCTGAAGTGCAAAGCTGGGGTAAGAAAAAGTCGAAAGAACTCTATCTGCACTACCCTGCAGGGCTTTATCCAATACATAAAGAAAACGAGGCTGACAATACGCACTTGTCTGGAACAGGTGCTTTTCGTTTTTGCGATTTGGCGGTTTCGGAGTTGAAAAGAGAAGTGCCCGAATTAGAGGGCTTCTTTAAGAAATAACCTTCTCAAGAAGGATGTGAAAATACACCCCATATGCCCATTGCACGTGGGGTGTTTTTGGCTAGGGTTAGCGACTAGACTATACATTACAAAACACACAACACATGAAAAAAATATTAACAATAGCTGTAGTGGCATTATTGCTCACGGGGCTGTGGGCTTTTGTAGGCAAGAAAGAAGTGACCACTGTGTATTTGATTGGCGATTCGACTATGGCTGATTATTCCGGCGACTATGATCCGGATAAAGATTATTACAAGACACGTTATCCATTGACCGGCTGGGGACAAGTTTTTCAGCCTTTTATGTCTAGCGATAGTCTCTCTCAAATCAAGCATTTGACCAAAACGGATAGTGCGATAGTTGATGATCGTGCCAGAGGAGGGCGTAGTACAAGGACTTTCTTTCAGGAGGGGCGATGGAGATCGGTATATGAATCATTGAAGCCGGGAGATCTGGTAATGATGCAGTTTGGTCACAATGATGCGGCTGAAAATAAGACAGAGAGGTATGTCAATATAGAAGGCTATAAGGAGTTTTTGCGTCTCTATGTGAGTCAAACCAGACAGAAAGAAGCCATCCCGATCATTTTAACTCCAGTCAATAGAAACTACCCCTGGAAAGACGGACAATTGACAAGTAGTCACGGTGAGTATGAATTGGCAGCAGAGGCCGTAGCAGAGGAAATGGATGTGCTGTTGATTGACTTAACCCAGCGTTCAATTGATCAATTTACCAAAGTCGGTAGAGACTATTCGACCAATAATTATTTCATGAACCTGCCAGCTGGCAAATATGAAGCATATCCTGATGGGCAAAGCGACAATACACACTTTCAGCCTGATGGAGCTACTGCAGTTGCACAATGTGTTTTTGATGGAATGAAGGAATTGAAATTGAAACAATGATGAGAGTACTGTTGGTAATTGGTTTTTTTCTGGTTCAGACTTTGTGTTCTGCAGCTCAAGAAAAGACATATGATTTTGTGGTGGCGAAAGATGGTTCGGGAGATTTCAAATATGTTCAGGATGCGATTGAGGCTTGCCGTGCTTTTACACCAAAGCACCTGACTATTTTTATCAAGGCTGGGACTTACAAGGAGAAGATAGTTTTTCATAGCTGGAACTCGAACCTGACTATCATAGGAGAGGATGCCGAAACGACCATCCTGACCTATGACGATCATGCCGGAAAAGGCAAGATGGGCACTTTTGATTCCTATTCGGTCAAAGTGGTTGGCGATGATATGACTTTCAAGAACCTAACGATACAAAATACGGCTGGACGAGTCGGGCAGGCAGTAGCGATCCATGCAGAGGGCGATCGATTGAAGTTTGAAAACTGTCGGTTCTATGGAGATCAGGATACGATGTACAACGGCGGACAGGGCTCACGTCAGTATTTCAAAGACTGCTATATCGAAGGGACTACAGATTTTATTTTTGGACCTTCGACCGTCTTGTTTGAGGGCTGTACGATTCACTCCAAAAAGAATTCTTACGTTACTGCTGCTTCCACACCTGAATGGGTCAAATATGGCTATGTATTCATAGACTGTAAACTCACATCTAATGAGGAGGCAGAAAAAGTGTATTTGGGTCGTCCCTGGAGAGATTTTGCTAAGACGGTTTTTATCAATTGTGAACTAGGCGATCACATCCGAGCCGAAGGCTGGCACAACTGGAGTAGACCTGAAGCGGAAAAGACCAGTTTTTACGCAGAGTACAATAGCTCAGGAGCAGGAGCTAATCCCGAAGCTCGCGTGTCCTGGTCACATCAGTTGACCAAAAAGCAGGCGAAGGAATACACTGTTGAGAAAATATTTGCCGGAGAGATCAATGAGTCTGTAACTGCAGGCGATTGGTTTCGATAATTAGGGAGTCAAATTCGATGGTGACAATATGTTCAATTTCTGATTTAATTTTTTCATGAAGGATTTTGGCCGTTTTGACATCTGAATGATCACTAGTTCTGAATTCTTCTAATAATTCATTTAGTCTATTCAAATACACAGACCGGGCAATTCCATGCAGTTTGTGAGCTGCTCGGTGTACTTCTACCATTTTTTCTGATTTAAGTAGAATTTCCATTTTCATGGATCCTCTATTTAGGCTGGATGTCGCAAGTTTGATCAATCTGTTCAAACTAGAGAGGTCCCCAAGTACCTGCATCATTTTTGGTAAGTTGAAATGATCGAGATTAACATTTGACTCTTTTACCAATTGGTCTAATTGATGATCAACGTTAATGGGCTTAGTGATGAACCATTCTTTCAATAATTCTGCGATCTGGTCCTCCCTCATTGGTTTGGTTAGCATGTCATTCATTCCAGCTTCGAGACATCTTTGTTTTTCTCCTGCTACCGTACCGGCTGTTAGTGCGATTATAGGGGTCTTTTGATCGATTTGCCGGATGGCTTTGGCCATATCATAGCCGTTCATTTTTCCCATTTGGATGTCAGTAAATACCAGATCGATTTTTTCCTTTTTAAACGCTTTTATGCCTTCTAATCCATCAGGTACTTCTATTATTCTTGCGTCAGGTATTAATCGATTGAGGATGGTTACGGACAAAATCATGTTTACTGCATTGTCTTCTGCAATCATGATCGTTTTGTGATCAGGTAATTCAAGGGAAATGCCTTCCTTAATATTATCATTTCTGTTTTCTATCTTGTTTGATTTGCCTAGTGACCTTAGACAAGCAGAAAGCTTTTCAATATTTAAAGGTTTCGTTATGTATTGGTCAATTTTTAGGGATTTGATCTGTTTTTTGAAGTGATCATCTGCGGTGCTTTGGAATAACACGAGTTTGCATTTTTCTTGATCAATTAACTTCTCGTGTTTTATTTTCTTTATGGTTTCGATCCCATTCATTTCTGGCATCTGATAATCCATAAAAATCACGTCGAACCTGTCGTTTTTCTTTAAAGTCTCAATGGCATCCATTCCATTTTGGACGCAAACAGACTGAATGCTGAATAAGGAGAGTAGATTCTTGAGTACGTTCAGGTTAGTCAGGTTGTCGTCAACAACCAGAGCTGATGAAATTTCGACTTCTGGAATGTTTTCTAGAATGGTATTGTCGCTTACTTGTACATTGATGTCGAAAAAGAAATTACTGCCGATGCCTATCTGACTTTCCAGTTGTAGGTCGCTTCCCATCATGTTCAATATAGACCTTGAGATACTAAGTCCCAGTCCTGTTCCTCCATATTTTCTGGTTGTTGAGCCATCGGCTTGGTTGAAAGCCCCAAATATTTTGTTCTGCGCTTCATTGGAAATGCCTATTCCAGTGTCTCTTACAGCAAAACGAAGGGTACAATTCTCCTCACTGCTTTTAATTTTTTTGATGCTTAATTCTATTTCGCCTGTTTCTGTGAATTTAATGGCGTTACTCAGCAAATTGATCAGGATTTGTCGGAGACGCACTTCGTCTACCCATATGTTAGCAGGGAGTTCTATCGGGTTGGTATTTAGGATGAACTCTAAGGATTTGCTATTGGCTTGATGACCGAATAGTTGAGTTACTCCCTCAATGAGCGACTGTAAGTCGGTTCTTTCAGGTGTTAAGTCCAGTTTGCCAGCTTCTATTTTAGAAAAGTCCAGAATATCGTTGATTACGTCTAGTAAACACTGGCCCGATTTCTGAATCAGGTTCATGTGTTCCCTTTGGACAGTTGTCAATTCAGACTTCAATAGAATATCACTAAACCCAATAACTCCATTGAGTGGTGTTCTGATTTCATGGCTCATGTTGGCAATGAATTCTGATTTGGCCTTGCTAGCAGCAATGGCTGCCGATTTGGTTTCTTCGAGTTCTCTTTTGGCTCGAACCTCCTCTGTTATGTCCTGAATTACACCCGCAAGTTTGACCACCTCACCATTGACAAAAATAGGTTTGCCTGACACTCGAACCCATCTTTGATTTTTTTTCGCCGTGATGAATTTGCAGTCTACTTTAAACTTTTTCTTGTCCTGGATAGATTCCGTTATAGCACTGATAATAGTTTCTTGATAATCGGGGTGATAGAAGCTAATCCCTTCTACTTTATTGTGATCAAAGTCTTGTGGTACTTCGTAGATATTGTATACCTCATCTGTCCAAATGGTTTTTCCAGTTTTTACATCCAATTGCCAGCCGCCTAGATTGCAAAGAGCCTGAGCTTCATTCAAAATCTCAGTAGTTAAGGTTAAATCGTCTACTATATTTTTATTGGCAGTGATGTCTTGTCTAATGGATAGAAAATTTGAAATGTTATTGTCTTGATCCTTTATCGGGCAGATGGCAGTATCTACCCAATAAAATGAGCCGTCTTTGGCCTTGTTTCTGATTTCACCTCTCCATGTATGGCCATTGCTGATGGTTTTCCATAGCTCATGCCAGAATGCACCGTTGTGATAGTTAGAGGAAATGATTCGGTGATTTTGGCCGACCAGTTCTTCTCTGGAATATTGAGAGATCTTACAGAATCTTTCATTCACTTCTGTGATGATGCCATATTTATCAGTGATTGAAACTAGGCTGCTTTGATCCAGAGCCTTATAAAAGGATTCTAGTTTCAGGTTTTGAGCACTTAAATGTGAAGTAGCTTCCCTTATTTTTTCTTCAAGGTTACTATTGGCCTGGAAAAGTTTTTTTTCGTTTTCGCCCTTACGTTGGTCTACTTCATTTAGGCTATGGGATATAATTGTGACAAAAGTAATAGCAACAAATAACAAGGCTATAGATAAGGAGATCAGTGCAAATTGAGGGTTTAGGTTGTGGCTATAATAAGTATTTAAAATAATGGTAGTAATGACCATATAAATTAATAAGATAATAGGTAGGCTTTTCTTAGCCAATTTGCTGCCCTGGTTTTTGCCCAATAGGAGACCTGTGATGCCGATCTCTGGATGATTGAGCGAGTAGGCAATTGATTGGGCCAGTAAGAGGATAGAGGTATACGCTGACATAGTAGCATAAAAAGGACTACGCTGTGATACGCCTATACTTATCATATGGATGAGAATCGAAATTAGGGAAAGCGTACTGACAAGGTGGAGGGTCCATTGACTGATGCTTGTTCGATATTTTAACTTGCTAATTAATAAGAGTTGAGAAAAAGCTAATAAAATAAAACAAGTTGCTGTCGAAGGGGACATCAGTTGCCATATTGGATTTCCTCCTTGTCCAAAATTAGAAATGCCCAATGGTTGATAGATAGAAATGATGGACCAGGAGCCAGAGAGTAAAACCAGACCTTGCGAAATCAATTGGATAGTCCCGTGAAATTTTTCGTTTTGTTTTAAGATTAGGGGTAGACTTAGAACCGCAAAGGTTAAAGCAGTACTCATTTTCATGCTATCAGAATCTGCTGTGAAGTGGTCGATGTTATAGCCCCATGCATACAGAATAAATGCGGAAAATAGGAATGAGTACATGCCTATTCTGAATTGAAGTTCAGTGTACTTAATTCCATTCATAGTGATTAAAAGTTTAGTTAATTGGTTTTTTTAACGTCGGAGAGGTATTAAAAATAGTGAATGAAATGCTGAATAATAGGTCTTTATAGCGGTTTTAAGCATAAAATAGGCTATTTAGCCTATGGTTTATAGGCTGTTTTTTCTAGTTGAATTAGATTGAAGATAAGCTCGTTTCGTGAAAAACCTGACAGGTATTATAAGAGTGATCTGGAGGGATGAAAGGAAATTGGGTAAAAAAAAGGAAGCCATTTGGCTTCCTTTTTTGTACTCCGTAGGGGAATCGAACCCCTGTTACCAGGATGAAAACCTGGCGTCCTAACCCCTAGACGAACGGAGCGTCAGTGAGTCTTAGAAAAAAGAAGTGAACAACCTCAATTGCTCACTTCTTGGTACTCCGTAGGGGAATCGAACCCCTGTTACCAGGATGAAAACCTGGCGTCCTAACCCCTAGACGAACGGAGCATTTTCTAATGGACTGCAAAGATAGATTTCCTTTTTATTTTTCCAAATTCGGCCCCTCACTTTTTTATAAATATTTCACTCTTTTTTCAGTTGGTCATTGTGCATTAAGTTTAGGCTATGAAATTGATAGAAGTATCAACCCAGGAGGAGGCCGAAGAATTCGTGCATTTTGCCGTTCGATTGTATCGTCAGGACCGTTTTTGGATTCGACCCTTGGATCAGGACATTGAATGGGTTTTTGATAAGCAGAAGAATAAGACTTTTGGTCATGGCTATTGTACAAGGTGGTTACTAAAGCGGGATGGAGAAACAATCGGCAGAATTGCGGCTTTTATCAACGGGAAGACTGCACACAAGAGCAATGACCAGCCTACAGGTGGGATTGGTTTTTTCGAATGTATAGAAGATCAACAGGTGGCAAACCTCCTTTTTGATACGGCCAAAGAGTGGCTCGAAGATTTGGGTATGGAAGCGATGGATGGCCCGATCAATTTTGGAGATAGGGACAAATGGTGGGGCTTGCTTGTGGATGGCTTTCATCTCGAGCCCAACTACCAGTGCAACTATCACAAGCCATATTATCGATTCCTTTTTGAGAATTATGGCTTTGAAATCTATTTTAAGCAATTCACCTTCATTCGAGAGATTGCCGATCCGGTACATATTAGGATTGAAGAAAAAGCGGAAAAGGTCAGGGCGCTAGGCGAATACCAATTTCGACATATCCGAAGGTATCGACTTTCTCATTATGCGGAGGAGTTTAGGATCGTTTATAACAAAGCCTGGTCGGGTCATGACGGGGTTGCCGAGATGAGCAAGGATGAAGCTCTGGCGATCATGAAGCAGCTCAAGCCTGTTTTGGATGAAAAGCTGATTTGGTTTGCTTACTACCAAAATGAACCCGTCGCATTTTTTGTAGGGTTGCCAGAGGTGAATCAAATTTTCAAATACATGGATGGCGAGCTCAATCTCATAGGGAAAATTAAGTTCCTGCTCCATCGATTACTGTCTACTAATAAGAAGGTGCTTGGTCTTGTGTTTGGGGTGGTTCCTGAGCATCAGGGCAAAGGATTGGATGGTGCCTTGATCTGGGAGGTTGCTAAGTTTCTCCAAAAGAAGTATCAGAAATATGAAACCATAGAAATGAATTGGATTGGAGATTTCAATCGAAAAATGCTTTTGGTATTGAAGCAGGTTGGGGGAGATATAGGCAAAACTCATCATACCTATCGCTACTTATTTGATAGAAGCAGGCCCTTTTCAAGATTGCCGATTAAGTAATTCAGAGAAGTTGTAATATTGTGCCTGATTATTCAACTAACCTATTGATAAACACTGAATGAATTCTGATTTTCAACCTTTTTTAAATGACCATCATAGGATCATCGCCAAGGTCTGTAGAATCTATACAGATACTGCCGAGGATTTCAATGATTACTATCAAGAGTGCGTCATCCAGCTTTGGCGTTCTTTTGATTCTTTTAGGGGGGCTTCTAAGTTGTCTACATGGGTCTATAGGGTATGCTTGAATGTTTGTCTGTCCCAGCTTCGAGGTAAGAAGAAGTTGGTTGGTCAGGCAAGAGAGGTTTTACCTGAGGTAGTTGAAGAATCAGATAACATAGAGGAAGAACAACTGGAGATGCTATACAAAGCGATCAAGTTGTTGAAGGAATCGGACAGGGCAATTATCCTATTGTATCTGGAAGATAAGAGCTATAAAGAAATGGCTGAAATCCTGGGTATCACAGTAACTAACGTGGGGGCCAAGGTCAATAGAGTGAAAAATCAGTTAAAGAAAATAATAGATGAAAGATCTGGATATTAAAGAGATTTGGAAGAGCGGCGATGGGAAGGAGAGGTTTGAGTATTCTGAAGAAGCGATTCAGGCTATCATAAAGCAAGGGCCTCAGAATATAGTTTCTAGATTCGTCAAAACTCTCAATTTTGAGAAATGGGCCAACTTGATAGTCCTTAGTGCAGCATCTGTTTTTTTATTCATTGAGACTTATTGGGTCTTTGGGGTATTTATGTTGATTCTGGACTTTTGTTTTTATTTCTACTATCGAAACCTAATCAAAAAACTGGATCAGAAATCAATCGGTAATAACGTGGTACAGTATCTTCATGAAGTTCATGGGAATATTTGCCGTTTCATTCGACACTTTAAGATTACCCTATTCGTCATTGCTGTCGCCTCCTTCGCTTTTGGTTTTTATCAAGGCTATTCTAAATATGAAGGTGTGGAGGATATGATGTCACATGTATCAATCTATAGATGGGTGGCCGCCTTTTCGGTAATAGCGGTGAGTCTGGTGGTGGCTTATTTTGTCTTCTATTATATGTATGGTAAAAAAGCCAAGCAGATCAAGGAAATGATCGAATCGCTTGATGAAATGGGATAAATAGAAAGAGCTGTCGATATAGACAGCTCCAGTATATTATTATGCCATGGTAAGGTTGTTCACCACCTTATGCAATTCTTGGTAGCTGATCCCCATATGCGAGGTGTCATAAATGGCCTTCCCTTCGTGCACTACTATTATCTGAGGAGATTGATGTTCCACTCCTAATTGATGAGCAATAGCTCCAGAAAGGTCTCTGTACTGAATCAAGTCTAAGTAGACCGGAGTTACTTCTTTCATCTCCTCTTCGTTCCAGGAACGTTCCAGACGATTGAGCGCCATACTGCTAATGCTACAACGCGTACTGTGTTTGAAAAGTACGACAGGTTGATCCTTAGATTTTTCCATCAAGGCTTCTAGTTGGTTGCTGGATGTGAGTGATTCCCAATTCATAATTAATTATTCCAAATTTCTTTTTCGTGTCTATCGAATTTAATCTTTCCGCCTTTTTCTTTAACAGCCTTGGGTTGAGATTGGTTCCCATACATTCTCACCCACATTACGCTAGCCTTGCGTTTCGTGTTGCGAATGGTCCTGCTATCGTCATCTTTGGCAGATAGATAGCGGGCACTAGGATGCATGTCACTTCCTTTTCTTTGTTTTCTGATTTTACCAGTGTAGGTAGCCATTTGATAGTTTGGCGACTCCATTACTTTCCCTTTAGAATGCTTGCTGTAGCTTTTTATGTTCTTATTGTGATTGCTTACATCATGAGATTCACCATAGGATCTTTCTACTTTAGGACCTTCAAAATCAGGCTCGTGTTGCTTTTTGTATTTGGCTCGATCAATCATCACATTGACAGAGGTCAGGAATCCCCCACGTTTGTTGTTGGCTGTTGCTTTAGCATAATCAGGTGGGATAGAAAAACGAGGATTGATTCTGACTCTACCCACGTCCCCTGGCAAGTCTTTGGTTCGTCGTGTACGAACTCTCTTGTTGCCGAAATCACCGGCTATGTCTTTGGTGAATCTAGGGTTGACTTTGACTCCATGACCCGCTTGGCCACCAGTTTCTCTTGAGAATCTAGGGTTGACTTTAGTTTTTTTGTATGTGCCAGCATGTGCCTGAGTGAATCTAGGATTAACTGAAACTTTTTGTCCTGCTCTACCAGCATTTCTGTCTTCAGAAAACCTTGGTTTTACTTTAGGGTCTCTATCGAATAGGCCACTGCTGCGCTGGGTAAATCTTGGTTCGACTTTACGTGCCTTGCCGTAGTTACCGGCATGGTCCTGAGTAAATCTAGGGTTGACAGCCACAGAATGTCCTGCTCTCCCTGCATTTTTATCTTCTGAGAAGCGAGGCTTGATTTTAGGTTCGCGATTGAAAATTCCTCCTCTGTTGCTTTGAGTGAACCTTGGATTCACTTTGTCCTTTCTGCGATTGCTCTCTGTGTCTCCTTGAGAAAATCTTGGTTGCACATTCCACTTCTTTCCATAATTGCCAGCTATATCTTGCGTGAACCTTGGGGTAGTTTTGTTTTTTCTACCTGATTTTTCTGTGTCTCCTCTGGAAAATCTTGGTTGTACATTCCATTTTTTACCATAGTTGCCAGCACTCTGCTGTGTGAATCTCGGGTTGATTTTGGTTTTGCGTCCTGATTTTTCTGTGTCGCCTTGTGAGAATCTAGGTGTGACGTTCCATTTTTTGCCATAGTTGCCCGCATGCTGTTGAGTAAAGCGAGGGTTGATTTTTTGAGCTTTTCCGGATCGACCAGGTTCTTTTTGACTAAATCTTGGATTTACCTTGTAGGCTTTTCCACTTCTTCCCGGATCTTTTTGAGTGAACCTTGGATTGACTTTATAGGCTTTTCCTGATCGGCCTGGTTCATTCTGACTAAACCTCGGGTTGACTTTTTTTACCCCATCGAATTTGCCGGCTACTTCTCTTGAATAACGAGGTTGCACAGAATATTTGCTTTTGGATCGACTTGGCTGGCTGTACCTTGGGTTGACCTTTCTGGTTTTACCGCCTCCAGCTACAGATTCTGAGTATCTGGGCTTTCCAGCACGGGTTACATCAGGTTTTCCTTGAGCCTTAGATTTTTTGACGTTCTTTTTGAAGAATAAAAAACCATCTCTTTTTTTCTTGGCAGTCTTGAGTTTGTTGCGATCTTCTAGCAACTGGGCACTACTCTCCTGTGCTGAAAGAAGAATCAACAGCAGTCCAAAGGCCACAAGAAGAAAGCTTTTTTTATTCATTTATTCTAATACACCCATAACACAACGGAAAGTTAGCAAATATATTTAAGCCGTGGTTTGAAATGGTACGATAGAAGAGCTTTTGTAAAAGCCAAGGCAGTAGCCATTGAACAGGTTAGTAGGCCAAGATTTCTTCCAGCTTCTCCACGAATCGCTTTTTGGGTAAGTATTCGGCCTCCAGAGGTCCTGCAAAAGGAACTGGAGTATCCATACTCGCAACACGCATCACTGGTGCATCCAAATAGTGGAAACAATGCTCACTGATCCAGGCGGATATTTCAGCACCAATACCGCCAGTCATGTTGTCTTCGTGCAGAATCAGGACTTTGCCCGTTCTTTTGACTGTAGATTCGACTATGTTTTTGTCCCAGGGCTGAAGGCTGCGTAGATCGACTACTTCTACATCCAAATCCTCTCGATCACTCAATACTTCGATGACCCATTCCACGCCCATACCATAGGTGATGATGCTGAGATCTTCTCCTCGTGATACGTAGCGGCCTTTGCCCATTTCAACAGTATAGTAATCTACGGGTACATTTTGATGTTTGGATCTATATAGCGCCTTGTGTTCAAAGAACAATACAGGGTTAGGGTCTTCGATGGCCGCATTGAGCAAACCTTTGGCATCATATGGAGTCGAAGGATAAACGATTTTTAGTCCAGGGACATGAAAGAACCAGGCCTCATTGGACTGTGAGTGGTAAGGGCCTGCACCTACACCAGCCCCGGTAGGGAGGCGAACTACCACGTCTGCATTTTGTCCCCAACGGTAGTGGCTTTTGGCGAGGTTGTTTACGATTTGGTTGAATCCACAGCTGACGAAATCTGCGAACTGCATTTCGACGACCGATTTCATGCCTTGAATCGAAAGGCCAAGTGCCGCTCCCAAAATGGCAGACTCACATATGGGCGTATTTCGGATGCGCTCCTTGCCAAACAATTCTACAAAACCTTCGGTGACCTTGAAAACTCCACCATATTCAGCAATATCCTGTCCCATTACGATCAATTCCGGATATTTTTCCAGGCTTTGCTTCAACCCTTCTGAGATTGCATCCACAAATCTTAAGGTGCTTTTCCTTCTGGATTTAGGGATGGTGATTCTTTGTTTGTGAGCTTGAAAGAGATCATTGATTTCAGTTTCTGGATTGGCGCTGATGCTGCTTTCTTCATTGGCACGATCTAGCTCAGTCCTGATTTGTTCATTGATCTCTGATTTGATATTTTCGATCGTAGATGGATCCAATACCTTAGATTCAATCAGATAAGATTCGAAATTTTGGACAGGATCCTTTTTCGTCCATTGTTCAACGATTCCTTCTGGATAATACTTCGTTCCGCTGGCCTCTTCATGACCTCTGATTCGAAAGGTCATGCATTCTATTAGAATAGGCTGGGAATGTTCGGCGATCTTCTTTTTGGCCTGTTCTATTCCATGATACACATCTAATAGGTTGTTGCCGTCCACCTGCATGGTTTCAATGCCATATCCAGGGCCTTTTAGTGTGAAGCTTTCCATCCGAAATTGCTCATGGCTAGGAGTGGAAAGCCCCCAGCAGTTGTTCTCTACCAGAAAGATGACAGGCAGTTGCCAAACTGAAGCCACATTGAGTGCTTCATGAAAATCTCCTTCGCTAGCTCCTCCATCACCGGTAACGACCAGAGTGCTTTTCTTTTTGTCTCTTAGCTGATCAGCAAGAGCAATCCCATCTGCGACTCCTAATTGGGCACCCAGGTGGGAGATCATACCCACTATTTTATGCTCTTGAGTCCCAAAGTGAAATGAACGGTCGCGACCTTTGGTAAATCCACTGGCTTTGCCTTGAAACTGTGCGAAAAGTCTATGTAGTGGAATTCCTCGAGTCGTAAACATTCCGAGATTGCGATGCATGGGGAGGATGTATTCGTCGCTATCCATGGCTAAAGTAGCTCCAACAGAAATTGCTTCTTGACCATAGCCTGAAAACCATTTGCTGATTTTGCCTTGACGGAGCAGAATGAGCATTTTGTCTTCTATAAGCCGTGGTAGGAGTAGGGCTTTGTAGAAAGCAATAAGTTGCTCTTGATTTAGGTCTTTACTATCAAATTTCATCAGGCAGTGGATTGTCGGATTACCTTCGCAGCAAATCTATATAGGATATTTTGAATGGTAGGAATGGCGTCACTCTAATGTATAAATCAGAAGCATTAATCCGATGCGTAAGATTATCTGAAAACTCCTCCTATTTTTGCGACATATCTAATACTTATGGAATATCAGCGATTTGATTTAGAGAATGGATTGAAAGTGATTGTGCACGAGGATCACTCGACTCGTACAGCTGTGCTAAATCTGATGTATGACGTGGGGTCTCGGGATGAAAGTCCTGAGAAGACAGGTTTCGCGCATCTTTTCGAACATTTGATGTTTGGAGGTTCGGAGAATGTATCCAATTTCGATGATCCATTGCAAAAGGTAGGAGGAAATAATAATGCCTTTACCAGTCCTGATATGACCAATTATTACATGACGGTACCTTCCAATAATCTGGAAACGGCCTTTTGGTTGGAGTCGGATCGTATGCATGCCTTGTCTTTTGATCCTGTGGTGCTCGAGGTGCAGAGAAAAGTAGTGATAGAGGAATTTAATCAACGTTATCTCAACCAGCCCTATGGAGATGCCTGGCTTCAATTAAGACCCTTGGCTTACAAATCTCATCCCTACCGCTGGGCTACTATCGGGAAAGAAATTTCGCATATAGAAGAAGCTACCATGGATGATGTGAAATCCTTTTTCTATCAGCACTATGTTCCCAACAATGCTGTTTTGGTCGTGGCAGGAGATGTGACGGTTGATCAAGTGAAGCACCTGGCTGAAAAGTGGTTTGGCCCTATCCCTGCCGGGAATCCAAACGCTAGAAATCTGCCTGTAGAACCAGAGCAAACTGAAAAGAGAAGCCTTCATGTGGAAGGTGATGTGCCTCTGGATGTCTTTTATCGTGTCTATCCTATGGATGGTAGATTAGGGCAAAACTACCAGGTTCAGGATCTGTTGAGTGATGTTTTGGGGAGAGGAAAGTCATCCAGACTTTATCAAACTCTGGTGAAGGAAAAGCAATTGTTGAGTTCGGTTTCTGCCCATATTTCTGGATCTACAGATCCAGGTTTGATTGTGATCAATGGAAAGTTGAAAGAAGGAGTGAGCTTTGAAGAAGTGGATCTACTAGTGAATCAGGAAATCAATAACCTTATCACTAATGGTCTGCAGGTAGGGGAGTTAGACAGAGTCAAAGTGCATGCAGAGTCTTCTCATTTGTTTTCGGAAGTAGAATTGCTCAATCGTGCTATTAATCTGGCTTACTACACCTTGCTGGGCGATACGAGCTTGATAGACCGAGAGGTAGAGGCCATTCATGCGGTGACAGAGGAGCAATTGATCGATCAGGCAAAAAAAAGGTTGAGCCCCGAAAAGAGCTCAACCCTATATTATCATGCTAAGCGTGAGGCTTAAGCTTCTTTCCATTTGATCGTACAGCCTATGGCCTTAGTCGACTTTGTGGCTACTTCCTTACCTGCTAAAAGTTGATTGACGGCATCTGCCACGTAAAAAGTATCCGCTGAATTAGCGTCTTGAGGGTTGTTGTCTATGGCTCCAATATAAGACACCGTTAGATCCTTTCCATCTTTTTTCAAAACGTAAACATGTGGAGTTTTGGTAGCGCCGTAGGCTTTTGCTATCTCCTGGCTTTCGTCATAGAGATAAGGGAACGAATAATTCTTTTCTTTTGCTTGCTGTGCCATCGCTTCAAATGAGTCGCCAGGTTGTTTGGTTACATCATTAGAGTTGATCGCCAATACTGGATAGCCTTTGTCGGCAAATTGTTTGTTCAATTCGTCGATGCGGCTTTCGTATAGTTTGGCATATGGGCAAGTGTTGCAAGTAAAAACGACTATAAAGCCTTTTGCTTTTTTATAGTCTTCTGTCGATACCATTTTGCCATCTACATTTTTTAGCTCAAAGCCAATGGCCTTGTCTCCAACTTCATAACCTTCGCCCTTGGTGCCACCAAAGGCAGTGCCTATTAGTACGAGTAATAATAATCCTGTTTCAATTGCGAGTATGCTCAAATATTTTTTCATGGGACTGTGGTTTTATTTTGTGAAATCAAGGTAAGCTTTTTCCAACTCACCTTCTTTAAACTCTTTTTCGAGAAATAATTTCTTTTCATTACGTGCGCTCAGCATCATAGTTGCAGGGATGGCCCCAGACCAGCTAGGATCGATCTTGTCTATAAAGGAATTGTAGTCTGTTTCGTCCAGTAAGTACAGTTTTGATTTGAGACCTTTCTTCTCTACGAATTTCTTCACCTTCCCCTCTAGATTGCTAGCGAAATCCATGCTCACGAGAATGACCTCTAGATTTTCATTTTTGTACTTTTCTAATAAAGCTTCGAACTGAGGAAGTTCCTTAACGCAGGGTCCGCACCAGGTAGCCCAAAAATTGATGACTCTGTTATTGTCCGTTTTTGCATTTAGGATACTTTCCAGTTTTTCATACTTTATCACTTCTATATTCTGAGCTTGCGAAGTTGAAATGACCAAACTCAATACTACAATTGAAGCTAAGTAAGTGACTGTCTTCATATTAACGGTTTGTTTATAAATGATAACTCTAAATATAATGTCTTTAGGTTGAATTTAATAAGATGTTGTGGCAGGTGGTAATAGTGTACTGAGGCAGTTTTTATACTGAAAGTACAATTCGTGTAATTATTTAATTTTATCCACAATTTGAGTAGTTATCCACATAGGCGTGAAAATCAGCGATAATTTATTTTAATCGGGTTTGTTTTGTGGGTTTTAAATAACTGTCTGTGGATAAATTAAAATGCGTTGTTGTGAAAATTTGTACAGGTCTTGGAAAAGTCTAATTTGTTTATTCTTTGTCTGTTGAGATCAGTCTGTTTCTATAGGCATTAAAAATGCGTGATTTGGACAGGAATCCCAGATATTTACCGTTTTCTATCACGGGTAAATTCCAGGCTTGCGTGACTTCAAATTTATTCATCACTTCTTCCATAGAATCTTTTGGGTCCACTTCGGCAGGAGGGAGTTGCATAACCTGCTTTACGATGATTTGAGAACGTTTTTCCGGATCAAACATTTTTTCTCGGATGTCATCCAGAGTCACAATGCCTTCCAAACCGCCTTCATAATTCAAAACGGGGAAAATGTTCCGTTTGGATATTTTTACGAGATCGATCAAATCGTCTAACGATGCATCATACTTGATCGAGAGTAAATCAGACTCTATCAATTTGCGCATTTTCATCTGGCTAAGGACCTGTCTGTCCTTGTCATGCTGGATCAAATCCCCTTTCTCTATCAGTGGCTTGGTGTATAGAGAGTAAGGCTCAAAATAATTGATGGTAGTAAAAGAAATGGCTGAAACCAGCATCAGTGGTACGAAAAGTTCGTAACCTCCTGTGATCTCTGCAATCAGAAATATGGCTGTCAAAGGTGCGTGTAACACTCCGCTCATTACTCCGCACATACCGACCAGGGTGAAGTGGCTGGTGTCGATCTGGACAGGCAGAATGTAATTGATCGTACGAGCGAAAAGATAGCCGCCAATACCTCCCATGAAAAGAGAAGGAGCAAAAATACCTCCGCTACCCCCAGCTCCAATTGTCAAAGCAGAGGCCACAGGTTTGATTACCAGAATGGCAAAAAGCAGCACGATAACTAGCAACGTCTGATCTGTTTCGCCATAGATCATGCTTTCATCAAAAATAACTGCGTCATTTCCGTTGAGCAGATTCAAGATTACATTGTAACCCTCACCATAGATGGGAGGGAAGGCCAAAATGATAATGGCCAGCCCAACTCCGCCAAGCAGGGCTCGATTCATGTCGTTTTTAATTTTTTCTATACTGTTCTCGACCAGGTAGGTGAGTCGAGTAAAGTGCACCGAGATGATACCGCAAGCGATACCAAGTAAGATGTAATAATGAATATGTTCAGGTTTGAATGCTTCGTGCAGCTTAAATGAAAATAGAAGTTCTCTACCCAAAAGTGTATAGGAAACCATCGATCCGACCACAGAAGAAATGAGGATTGGAATGAATTTGTTGATGGTAACATCAGTTAGGATCACCTCTATGGCGAAGATTACACCTGCAATAGGAGAGTTGAAGATCGCTGAGATAGCGCCCGATGCTCCACAAGCTATCAGTAGAGTTCGTTTCTTGTAGTTCATGTGGGTCAAGCGACCCAGGTTAGACCCTATGGCAGAACCCGTGACTACAATAGGTGCCTCTAGCCCGACAGATCCTCCAAAGCCTACTGTGATGGCTGAGGTGACCATTCGTGTGTAGGTCAGGGTTCTTTTGACTACACTAGATCTTTTGGAAATGTAGTATAGGATTTTGGTGATCCCATGTCCGCCAATATGTGTGCTTTTGAAAATGTACTTAGAAATCAGTACTGTCAGGATAATACCGATGACCGGATAGATCATGTAGAGAAAGCTGAGGCCACTGTTTTCTTGGTAGTCACTCAATAGATGCTGAATCAGATGTACGGCACTTTTGAGTGTAACTGCGGCAAAACCAGATACAAGGCCGACGATTCCACTCATGATTAGAATGAAGTTGTTGTTGCTGATGTGTTTTAGCCGCCATACCAAAAACTTTACCAGCAAGTCTTTTAAATTCATTTTGACCTATTTCTATTGTGATACATGATGCTTCGGGAGGGGAATCTGTCGCAAAGCTAAAGCCTAGAATCTTAGCTCAAAAGATAATGGGGATTAATTAAGCGCCCAGCCAGTCTTTTTTGGCTTTTTGTTGTTCAACAGTCGGCGACTTTTTATTCTCGATAACAGGGGTTGACCAGTAGGTATCTTCGCCAATGTTTACTTTTGCTATGGCTTTTCTTCCGGCTCTTTCAACAAGTAGAGTTATTTCTTTGGTTTCAAAGTCTAATTTTTCGCTCCATTCTTTCCCGTTGATCTCCAGTATTTTATCTCCCGCGATCAGTTGTTGGTAGGCTGGGCTCTCTGGTGCTATTTCTAAGATGGTTGCTCCTTCTAATAGGAGCCCTGTTGCAGAGCTAAGATTAGAACTGTGATTTTTGAAGGTCAGCAGGCAGCCGACCTGGTCAAAAGCTGATTCTAACAGGGGTTGTAGATCTTCTGTAGTTTCATAGAGTCTCTTGGCCAACTCCAGGGTTGATTTACCCCCTATCTCATCAAATAGGCGATAAATGTCTTCTTTGGTATACCCTCCCTCGTCATAACGATGCCTTTCGTACATCTTGATCATGAGGTCCAAGAGAGAATGCTTGAATTGAGTTGTTTTTCTGATATGAATATCCAGAATCAAGGAGGCAAGTGCACCTTTTACATAGATCGAAACTTCTTTGCTAGGTGGATTCTTTTTATAGCCATTTACCCATAGGTTTCTGGAGGATTGGATGAGTGAACTTTCGTGCCTTCCTGGATTCATAAAGTGTCTTTGGAGCAAAATATTGACTTCTTTGAAATAGGCGGCCTCATCATATACCCCGGATCGTTTCAGAAACCAGTCGCCATAATAGGTAGTGAACCCTTCTGCTGCGAATCCTGTTTCGAAGATTGTCTCTTTAGAGAAATCATAAGGAGACATCTCCTTAGGTCTGATTCTACAGACATTCCAAGCATGGAATAGCTCGTGAGACGCAACACCCAGGAGGTTCTCGCGATAAGTTTCTTTGTCTTCTTCAGTGTTTGGCCCCAGAACCAGAACTGTAGAGTTTTGGTGTTCCACACCATGATAATGTTTATAGGGTAGAGATTGGATTAAAAATCGATAATCCTTCGTTGGACTTTCGCCCATCAACTCGATTTGCTCTTCGGTAAACCTTCTGAACTCTTTGATGATTGATTTTTCGTCCAACGGACAGTCACCCATGATATCGATATGAAATTGACTTTCGCCCACATAGTAGTTCATGGTATTGAGTCGATTGCTAGCGATTAAAGGAGAATCAGCCAATTCGTAAAAGTCTTTGCTCTGTAGTGTGAACTCATGTCCCAGAGCACAGGCAATCATATAGTCGATAGGAAGGTCTAATTGTATGTCATGCGGTTTGCTCAGAGAATATTGAGTATAAAAAACGCAGTTGACAAAGTTGATGTAGACCTGCATGTCATCTACGAAACTGTTGCCTGCATCCATCTTGTTGGCCAGGTAGTCGTAGCTTAGCGTCAGCTGTTGTTTCTTAGGGTTATCTGCGCTCCAAACATTGGGAGAGGTTTTGACCCAGCTGATTTCTTTTTCTTTTTCGTCGGTGATTTGGAATCGAAAGATATGATCGGCATAGGGGGCCAATTCGTATCTGCCAGGTCGCCAGGCGGGTAGCTCAAAGTCTACTTTTCCCTTTTGACATTCAGAAAATGTAATAGCTATTTTTAGAAACTGGCTAGTAGGAGTCGGGACCGAAAAATGACAAGAAACCATATTTGATGTTTGTGTTTGTACAAATATAGTAGTGCCCAGTCAGTCCTACTTCCAAAGATTTGTATTGTTTTAGCCATGTTTGTCAATTAATCTGGAATATTTTGGGCTAGCTTTGAGCTTATTTTCCTGAATATTTGATTTAGTGCTTCATTTTAAGAGACTTGGCTTGAGAAAGAGTGGGTTTAGGTTTGTAATTCTATAAAAGCTACTTATTTTTGCACTCCGTTTTTCGAAAAGGCCGTCTGAGCGGTTCTGGGAGATTAAAAAAAGATTACAAACAGAAGGGACAGAATAAATATCTGATCCGGTTTAAAGATAAAAAGAGAATAAGATGAAAAGAACATTTCAACCTTCGCAGAGAAAAAGAAAAAATAAGCACGGATTCAGATCTAGAATGGAGAGTGCTAACGGTAGATCTGTGATTGCTAGAAGAAGAGCAAAAGGCAGAAAAAAATTGACCGTTTCTGACGAAAGAAGTCACAAGAAGTAAGATTTGCTTACTTTTATTCCTTCTACATCTGATATGAAGGAAGGAAAAGATACGGATAAGAAATTTGGTTTTTCTAAAGCAGAAAGACTCAATAGCAAAAAGGAAATAGATGCTCTTTTTCAAAAAGGAGCATCTTTTTATTTTTATCCCTTTCTGATCAAATACTCCCCTTCTGAAAACTCTGAGGCTCAATGCCATCAGGCCCTGATATCTGTGTCTAAGCGAAATTTCAA
The DNA here is from genome assembly GCF_025833875.1 of Reichenbachiella ulvae. Lineage (NCBI taxonomy): Bacteria > Pseudomonadati > Bacteroidota > Cytophagia > Cytophagales > Reichenbachiellaceae > Reichenbachiella > Reichenbachiella ulvae. Next base: position 4,744,820 of record NZ_JAOYOD010000001.1, read on the forward strand.
AAGAGCAGTAGACAGAAATCGGGTCAAGCGACTGGTGAGGGAGTCTTATCGCCTCAACAAAGCAATACTGGACGACACTGGGCAGTATTATTCGATTGCTTATATTTACACTGCTAAAGAAATACACAAATTTGCTTTTGTGCAGAAAAAACTAATTGGCGCCTTGAAGCGTTTATTAGCTCAAATCGAAAAACAGGCGTAAATGAAACGAATCATCATCATAGTACTGGGTGTGCTGACTCTGGGAGGGATGTTCTCTTTTACCTTCTATGACGACAATTATTTCGAGATATCTCGAAACCTGAACATATTCGCTACACTCTATAGGGAGCTCAATACCCACTATGTAGATGACTTGCCCAACGAAGAGATAGTTACTACTGGTATAGATGCCATGCTCAAGTCGTTGGATCCCTACACTGATTACATACCCGAGAGCGAGCTTGAGAGCTATCGAACCACTACCACTGGAGAGTATGGAGGGATAGGTGCTGTAGTAGGAAAAAGAAATGGAGTGAGCACCGTTTTGATGCCCTATGTTGGTTTTCCAGCTTACAATGCCGGATTGAGAATTGGTGATGAGATCACCCATATCGATGGGCAGCTACTCAAAGATCTAAGCTCTGACGAAATCAGCAATTTGCTGAAGGGACAACCTGGTACTGAGTTGAGCCTCATCGTCGATCGCTATGGAGAACCTCAACCCTTAGTGATTACTTTGGTGCGTGATAAAATTGTGATAAGCAATGTGCCCTATTATGGGATGCTCAATGAAGACATAGGTTATATCCTCTTAAGTGATTTTACTACGCATGCTAGTGAAGAGACTAAGAAGGCGCTAGTGGATTTGAAATCTCAGGGTGCAAGTAAAATCGTATTGGATCTCAGGGACAATCCAGGCGGCCTGCTGGATGAAGCGATCAAAGTAGCCAATGTTTTCATCCCCAAAGGAAAAGAAGTGGTGAAAACCAAAGGAAAGAAAGAGTCCTGGAATAAGAGCTATGAGGCACCTAACCCGAGTACAGACGAAGAAATCCCCCTAGTGGTATTGACGAGTAGTGGGACGGCTTCTGCTGCAGAGATCGTTTCAGGAGTTATACAGGACTATGATAGAGGAGTTTTAGTCGGGAAAAGAACCTATGGTAAAGGCCTCGTGCAGGCGACTCGACCTCTACCTTACAATGCCCAGTTGAAAATCACTACAGCCAAATATTATATTCCAAGTGGTAGATGTATTCAGGCCATCGACTATTCTCTAAGAAATGAAGACGGAAGTGTAGGTAAAATTCCTGATTCATTGAAAGTGGCTTTCAAAACCACGAATGGTCGTACAGTCTATGATGGCGGAGGTATCAATCCGGACGTTCCGGTAGATGAGAAGAAGTTCTCTCATTTGCTCTATAATATTGTGAATAACAACTTCATGTTTGAATACGCTACGATGTATCGTGCCAAACACCCCGAAATCAAAGGGGCAAGGGAATTTAGCTTGACTGATGAAGAGTATAAGGAGTTTGTGACTTGGCTAGAGGCGAAGGATTTGAGTTTTTCATCACAAATCGATGAGGCAATCAATCAATTGGTAGAGTTGTCCAAGGAAGAAAAATATTATGAGGGGTTAGAGGCTTCTATCTCTGAATTGAAAAATAAGGTTTCGACCATTAAGAAAAACTATTTAGTCGATTATAAGGATGAGGTAAGAAACATGCTGGAAGAAGAAATTGTCAGCCGTTATTACTTTCATCAGGGATTGATAGAAGCGGCGTTGGATCATGATCCAATCATTTTGGAAGCCGAAGCAGTTCTAAACAATCCCAAACGATACAATCAAATTTTGTCCAATTAAAATCGGATAGAAAATTGTCCACAATATTAAGTTTAGATACCTCAACCAAAAGTGGCTCAGTTGCTTTGGTGCAAGAGGGCCAGTTGGTAGGTGCGCAGCACTACAATATCGATAAGTCGCATTCATCCTTGCTACATGTGATGATCGATCAATTGATGAGCAATGCAGGAGTAGAACTCAGCGCATTGGATGCGATAGCTATTTCGGAAGGACCGGGTTCTTATACTGGTCTGAGAATCGGCGTGTCGGCTGCCAAGGGTTTGTGCTATTCATTGGATAAGCCATTGATCGCTATCAATACCTTAGAAGCCATGGCATATCAGGTTCATAAGTACGCACCAAAAACAGAGGTTTATTGTCCGATGATAGACGCTCGACGAATGGAGGTCTATGCGATGTTGTTAGATTCGGACTTTCAAGTGATAGAAGAAACGAGCCCGGTGATCATAGATGAAGGTAGCTATAAAGAGTTACTAGATCAGAATCAGGTGATGTTTTTTGGTGATGGATCTGCCAAGTGCAAGGAGGTGCTGGCACATGAAAATGCGACCTTTGTGGATCATGTACATCCTTCTGCGATAGATGTCGGGCTATTGGCATCTCGAAAGTTTGAACAACAGGCATTTGAAAACGTAGTGTCATTTGAGCCGTTTTATTTAAAGGAGTTTAGGTTAGCAACTGCGAAAAAATAAATCTGGACTTTAAACGGTCCGAGTTATCGGATCGAAGTTTGATTAAAGGAAAAAGGTTCTAGAAAAAATTCAGAGAAGTCGATGGAAGGAGAAATTGTAAATAAAGTTGCCCAGAGTTCTTTAGTGGAGTTTAATCTTGAGAAGTATTATGATCAATCTTCCCGAGTACAACTGGATATCAAGGATCAACTTTTCAATGGTCTGGTGCTGAGAGAAAAAGACTTTAGGGCATATATCAAGGATCAGGATTGGTCAAAATACGAAGGGAAGAATGTAGCTGTTTATTGCAGCGAAGATGCCATCGTGCCGACTTGGGCTTATATGTTGTTGACCACTGTACTGGAGCCATATGCCAGGACTGTCGTTTTTGGAGATTTAACTCATTTGGAGAATCACCTTTTTCAAGAGGCCTTGAGGAGAGTAGACTTGAATGAATATCAAGATGCGAAAGTCATCATCAAGGGATGTGGGCATTTTCCAGTGCCTGAATACGCTTTCGTTGAGATTACGAGATTGTTGAGACCGGTAGTCAGTAGTTTGATGTATGGAGAAGCCTGTAGTGCTGTGCCCTTGTACAAAAGACCCAAGGTGAAATCTTAACCAAGAAAAAATTTTCTCTCTTTTACTATCCGAGTAATCGGTATACCTTTGAGAACCTAAGATCGAGTCGATTTGAAATTCGAAGTTAAACTACCACTCTTTGAGGGTCCTTTTGACCTTTTGCTCTTTTTCATCGAAAGAGATGAGTTGGATATATATGACATTCCGATTTCCCAAATCACCAACGACTTTTTGGATTATGTGCATCAGCTTGAGCAGATGAATATCGAAGTAGCCAGTGAGTTTATTCTGGTTGCGGCTACTCTGATGCGCATAAAGGCGAAAATGCTTCTGCCCAGACCGGTATTGGATGAAGAAGGCAATGAAATCGACCCAAGGGAAGAACTGGTTCGACATCTGCTGGAGTACAAACGATACAAGTCGGTGATCTCTGAGCTGATGCAGATGGAGTCTGACCGAATGGATCGAGAACGTCGAGGCAATATTGCCAAGGAGATTCGCAAACTGGCAGAGTCTACAGATGTGGAGGCTGAAATGCAGAACCTGGATTTATTCAAAATCCTGAAGGTTTATGAGAAAGTAATGAGCCGCTATGAGCGAGAAAAAAACAAGGTTGTTCATAAAGTAGTCCAATACCCATATACCATCTCTAATCAAAAAACTTACATCCTCGAGAATCTTCGTGTTTCTGGCAGGATGGCCTTCACCGATATTATCAAAGAGAAACCAGATAAGGTTTATATTATTTTTAACTTTTTGGCCATACTTGAGATGCTGCAGCTTCAGCAGATCAAGATCCATCTGGGAGAGGGTTTCAATAATTTTTGGATTGAAAGACCGGAGGAAGTAGCAGTAGATTAATGGACATCAATAAGAAGAAGGTATTTCAGGTTCTCGATCCTAACAAGATCTGGATGCCTATCGTATTAGGCCTTGCCATTGTTTTTTATCTTTTTTATTCAGACCCAAACATCACAGCAGATACGCTGCATTTGATTTTTGATGCGAAGTTGTCTTCTGTATTGGTGGCTTTTTTCGTCCTTTTTGCGAGGGATGCGGGCTATGTCTATCGTGTCAAAACAATTTCGGACGGGGAGCTCAATTGGAGCCGGAGTATCATCATTATTATCTTGTGGGAATTTTCTTCTGCAGTTACTCCATCTGTAGTGGGGGGTACGGCAGTGGTGGTCTTTGTCTTCATGGCTGAGGGGATCAACGTGGGTAAGTCTTTGGCCTATGTGATGCTGACGGCTATATTGGACAACTTATTCTTTGTGATCGCAGCACCATTGGTTATGCTGCTCACGCAGGGGCTGATATTTCCGGATGTGAAAGCCATGGATTTGGAGATTGGCACCAGTCTTCAGTTCTTGTTTTTCCTGAGTTATGGTCTCATTGCAACATACACACTGGTGATGGCCTATGCGCTATTTGCCAAGCCTCGAGCTTTCAAGTGGTTCCTATTGAAAGTAACCAAGATCAAATACCTCAATCGCTGGAGAGATAAGGCAAACCAATATGGAGATGAAATCATTTTAGCCTCTAATAGCATCAAGGGCAAGGCCGTTTCTTATTGGGTGAAAATCTGTACTGCCACGGTGTTTATTTGGAGTGCGCGATATTTGATGCTCAATAGTCTGGTAGAGGCTTATCATGATTTGTCGATAGCCGATCATATGGTGGTTTTTTCCAGACAGATCATCATGTGGATCGTCATGCTGATTTCACCTACCCCTGGTAGCTCTGGGACCGCTGAGTACTTTTTTAATCAATTCTTTTTCGAATACCTGGGTGATTATACCTTCGTATCTGCCATCTTCTGGCGACTGATGTCTTACTATCCTTACCTGATATTAGGAGCGATCTTCTTGCCTAGATGGATTAGGAATTGCTTGCTTCACAGTAAACAAAAAAAGCTGGACTAAGAGATTAGACCAGCTTTCGCAGTTTTTTATCAACCGATGTTTAGATTTTTTCTAGCTCTGAAAAGAAAAATGAGCCTTCGATGGCTGCATTTTCGTCAGAGTCCGAACCGTGTACTGCATTTGCTTCCAATGATTTTGCATAAAGCTTACGGATTGTACCTTCTGCAGCTTCTGCAGGGTTAGTTGCACCGATTAGCTCGCGAAAATCCTTCACTGCATTGTCTTTTTCTAAAATAGCAGCGATGATCGGGCCTTTTGACATATAGGCGCATAGTTCGCCATAGAATGGACGCTCGCTATGTACGGCGTAGAATTGTCCTGCTTCTTCGGTTGTTAATTTTACGGTCTTCAATGCTTTGATCTTAAACCCTGCCTCTTCTATCATTTTTAGGATCGCTCCTGAATGACCGTCTGCGAAGGCATCCGGTTTGATCATTGTAAATGTTTTGTTGTTTGCCATTATGCTATTAAAAAGTGTTTTTTCGAGCCGCAAAACTACGTCTAATGTCGCTGATATAAAAGTCTGGCAATGAGTGAGTCCTTAGTGCCCTTCTATATGTGACTCATGCTTTGGTTTTCACATTATTTTTGTCAATTTTGCACACTCTTTATCAAGATAAATGCAGAATCTAGCAGCCCTTAAGGAAAAGTTAAGCCTCCCTAAAAGAATTGTAATCACTACCCATATACAGCCAGATGCGGATGCATTGGGTTCGTCTTTGGCGTTAGCGGGTTACTTGCTGAAACTTGGACACCAGGTGCGAGTGATTACCCCTACTGATTATCCTGAATTCCTGAACTGGATGGATGGAAATGAGGATGTGTTGGTTTTCGAGGAGGACAAGGACAAAGCGAACTATTTGGTAGAAAATGCCGACTTGGTTTTTTGTCTCGATTTTTCGAGTCTGAGTCGGATTGGTGAATTGGGAGAGTTGGTGAGAAAGTCAGAGGCCGAGAAGGTGCTGGTCGATCATCATTTGAATCCCGAGACTTTTGCCAAATACGTGTTGTGGAGCACAGAGGCTGCAGCTACAGCTGAGTTGATTTTCGATTTGATCGATATGCTAGGCGATACGGAGAAATTGACCAAAGGTATGGCTGAGGCTTTGTATGCCGGCCTAGTTACCGATACAGGCAATTTTAAGCTGCCAGCAACCACACCTCATGTGCACAATATAGTGGCGCAATTGATGGAGTTGGGTGCAGATGTTTCGAAAGTGAGTCACAACATTTATGATAGCAATTCCTTGGATAGGATAAAACTTTTAGGTTTTGCGCTATCCGAAAGGTTAGAAGTCATTGAAGGTTCTTCGGTAGCTTTTTTCTATCTGACAGAGGAAGATAAAAAGCGTTTCAACTATCAGAAGGGAGACTCAGAAGGTCTAGTCAATTATGGTCTGGGGATCAAAGGAGTAAATGTTTCTGCCATTTTTATAGAGGAGGGAGACAAGGTTAAAATTTCATTTCGTTCGTTTGGAGATATTCCGATCAACGAACTGTCAAGAAAGTATTTCAACGGTGGAGGACATAAAAATTCTGCAGGCGGTAGTTCCGCAGATGATCTACAAACCACAATTAATAAATTTAAAGAATTGGTTCAAGGCCAAACAAAAGAACTTAATTATGAAGCTTAATAAATTATTGATGTTATCTGCAGTTGCGGTGGCAACTATCGTTTCTTCTTGTTCTCAGAAGGACACTGCTACAACCAAATCAGGTGTTGTAGTGTCATATGAAAAGCGTGGAGAAGAAGTTTTGAAAGACAGTAGCATCTTGTTGATCAATATGAAATATATCACTGCTACTGATTCAACTTTATTTGATTCAGAAGAAAGAGGTGGGCCGATCACCATACCTTATAACGTAGCACAGTGGGATACCACTAAAGTATTTTACGAAGTATTGGGAACGATCAACGTAGGTGATAGCGTGGCTTTCCAAATCAGCGCCAATGAATTGTTTCAGAATACATTCGGTCAGCCAGTTCCTCCTTCGATTCCAGCAGAGTCGATGATTCAGTTCAATTTGGGACTGGAGGATCAAATGACTATGGAAGAGTTCCAGGACTACAGAGTAGCAAGAATGGAGAAGGAGCAACAAAAAATGATGGAAGAGCAAAAGGAATTAACAGCTGAACAAGGTGTAGCGATTGATTCTGCTCTTGCAGCCAATAACTTAGAAGCCATCACGACTGAATCAGGTTTGAGATACGTGATCACTGAAGAAGGCGATGGTGCTATGCCGGAGAAAGGTAATGTAGTGGTTGTACACTACAATGGTACACTGCTAGATGGAACGAAATTTGATTCTTCTTACGACAGAGATCAGCCATTTGAGTTTCCATTAGGTCAGGGTCGTGTGATCCCAGGATGGGACGAAGGAATTGCACTTTTGAAAGTAGGAACTAAGGCAACTCTGTATGTTCCAAGTGCATTAGCATATGGACCTAGAGGGGCTGGAGCCGTGATCAAGCCTAACTCTATCTTGAAGTTTGATGTAGAGTTATTAGACATTAAAAAATAAAAATGAAGACGAACCTTTTTCTTGTTGGACTACTAACCTTATCTGTCCTTTTTACTTCTTGTTCAGAAGATGATGGTCAGCTGCCGCCACGTGGTACGCTAGAAGAGTATATTGCTGCTAATGATGTCAGTGATTATACTATGACAGATTCTGGGATGTATTTCAAAGTGGCTCAAGAAGGAGAAGGTTCGTCTATTTCTACTATTGACGTGGTGAATTTTTATACACAGATATTTACTATGGATGGTAATCTGGTGTATGATGGATTTAAAGCGGATGAATTGTGGAAAACCTCGACGGATGAAGATGCCGTCTATGTGCCAGCTATGATAGATGCATTGCTCATGTCTTCATTGCAGGATAGTGTAGTACTATTGGCTCCTAGTGAATTGGCTTATGGAGAGTATGGTGCAGGATCTACTATCAGACCTAATGAAGATTTGATGATCATTATGAAACCAGTATCGGTGGATATGTCTATAGAAGACTATGTCATAGAAAATGAAATTGTCAATTTGGCTTATTCGAATACTGGTTTGTTTTATAGTATAGATGATGATCCGGGTGAAGGTGCCACACCGGAAACTGGTCAGAGTGTTACGCTAAATTATGTAGGTAAAACATTGGATGGTGTGGAGTTTGATAAATCTGGCACTACTCCACTTACCTTTATTATAGGAGAAGGTCGTGTGATTGAAGGTTTTGATGAAGGGGTGGCTTTCTTTAAAAAAGGTCAAACCGGCACCTTGTACATTCCTTATTGGTTGGCATATGGTAATGTACCAGTAAGTGATAAAGTGGGCGCCTACGAAAATTTAATATTTGAAATAGAAGTACTAGATATACGCTAAGAGTGATGATGAAAAGTAGAGATTACTTGTTTTTTGGGGTGCTGGCGATCATAATAACTATTGCTTCTTGTAGCAACCCAGTACGAGATGAGGAAGAGGCTATACAGAAGGCCTATGACGACTCGGTGGCTCAGGCAGGAGTGGATGAGACTATCATTGATGATTTTTGGTTCGAAAATGGATATGAAAAACTTGAACTTCAAGCGAAAGATACAGCAACAGGCCTGCGATATGGTGTTTTGGACTATGTAGAAGGAGCGAAAGAAGCGGATATCAACGACATTGTTTCGATTCATTATATAGGGAAGTTTGTTGATGGTGAAGTTTTTGACACTTCCTTGGATACGTTGGCCGTTAGCTTAGATTCTATAGCATGGGTTGAAAGATGGAAAAATTATAGTCTGGCTGAGAATGATTTTGATCAGGATATTCTGTATGTAGGAGAAGTTCAAAACGATGATGGAGTACTAGTGCCTGCGGATACTTTAGATGTTGATGGGTTTAACACGAAGGAAAAGTTGTCTAGTCTAAATATTTCATCAGATCCTTTGGATAGAGCATTTTACTCCGCCTCAAGAGATTACTCTCCTATCACATATAACCATACTTTTAATGGCACGGGTATATCTACTAACTTTGTAAAGGGGTTTAGGCTAGGGCTACATGAATTAACATTCGACTTGTCAAAAGGCTCTACAGGAGTAATGATATTTCCCTCTGCTGTTGGTTATGGTGCAAATGGAGCCGGTTCTATACCTCCAAATACAGTCATCTCCTTTGAAATTATCATGGCGAACATTCGTCCCTAAGTGATGAGAATTTGCTTTGCTACGCATAATGAGAATAAACTTCGAGAGGTTCGACAGATCCTGGGGAGTGGTTTCGAAATCGTAGGTCTTAACGAAATTGGATGCCATGAGGAGATTCCTGAAACAGGAGCTACATTAGAAGAGAATTCGGCGATCAAAGCGGAGTTCGTGGCGGAAAATTATCAGATCAATTGCTTTGCAGATGATACTGGGCTGGAGGTCGATACGCTGAATGGCGAGCCTGGTGTGTATAGCGCCCGCTATGCTGGAGAGGCCAAGGATAATATCGCGAACATGAGTCTCCTATTGAAAAAATTGGAGGGAAAGGAAGATCGTTCGGCACAGTTCAAAACAGTGATAACCCTAATTTTGGATGGAGAGAAGTTTCAGTTTGAGGGAATGGTGAAAGGCGTAATCACAGAAGATCTTAAAGGAACGGAAGGCTTTGGCTATGATCCGATCTTTCAACCTGAGGGGTACGAAGGGACATTTGCTGAGATGACTGCAGAGCAGAAAAATCAAATCTCACACAGAGGACGTGCCGTCCAGGCTCTCGTTGACTTTTTGCAGTCTCGTTAATATTTGGTTTTATCAAGTTTACTAGCCCAAGCCTCAAATACAGAACCAGCTGATTTTCGCATTTGATTTTCTGTATGAATCTTTCTTTTTCTGGGAGTTAGTTCAATTTCATCGTAAATAAATTGGTCGTCAAAACCAGCTTTAGCGGCATCCTGCTTGGTGCTCGCATAGTAGATGGCTTTAGGCCTGGCCCAATAGATCGCACCCAGGCACATAGGACAAGGCTCACAAGTCGTATAGATGTCACAGTCCATCAATTGAAAATCCTGAATGTTTTGACAGGCATCTCGGATGGCATTCACCTCTGCATGGGCAGTCGGATCATAACTCGAAGTGACCGTATTATGCCCTTTTCCAATAACCTTCCCATCCTTTACGACTAGTGCAGCGAAAGGGCCACCATTTTTCTCATTTACTGACTGAATGGCCAATGCAATGGCCTCCTGCATAAACTTCGCTTCGAATCCCATGGAGTAAAGATAAGAGCTAGTTTCTTAAGGCGCATTGCTCATTTTGCAAAACTCTTATACGATAGGCCATCATAGCCGTTTTGCCCAATCGATAGGTCAGTTTGTGATTGACACAACCACCGATGATTGCTCCAATCCCAGGAATAAGCTGGAAAACTTTGGAGATATCCAGATTGTCTCGGTATTCCAGCTGGAACTTTTTCCAATCAAAATCATGAATATTGGAAGGGAGCTCTTCAGAGCTTTGCTCCCAATTTTCTATCAATTTTAAGAGTCTGGGCCTTCTTGATGGACTGGCGAATGAAAGTTGAAAAACATGTAAGATGAAGAGTCGTTCTTTATAATCTTGCGTGTCAAAACCGTAATGTCCTGCTATTTCAAATAGCATTTTCATCTTGATGCTCATCCATAGTGGGAAATCTGCGATGCTACTAAATATTCCGCCTAAGCCAGTGAAGGCACCTTGGGCAGCTGCAGAAGAGGCATAAAACCAGATGGTTTCTCTGATGATGTCTTCTGCATTGTGAATGGCTAATGTAGTAGCAGGTTTCGAAGTGGTGTATTCTACACCACTTAGTACCCCTCTTGTGATTTGTTTGACTGTGTTTGTGATCAATTCATGCACCCGGTGAGGTGTCATTTTATTGATCTTGCGTTGTAACCTTTTGATCCCGCTGTAAGAAATTGGTTGGGGTGTCTGTATAGACACCTTCCATTCCTCTACTTCGGAATTAATCTTCTCCTTATAAATCCTCACCCCTCTATTCTTCTCTCTGCTGCTGATTGTACCCGTTTAGGACAGGATGGTAAGTTTGCCTTGTTGAAGAAAATCAATCTACTGTTCATTAATTTCTTCAACACAAAGAAAAGATACATTTACATCAATTGTAATGCGTTATACCACGTAAATTGTTAGGGAAATTGCGTAAAAAGCCTCAAATACGAGTGAATTCGGTGATTAATTCTGCATGCAGAGTAAATTTCTCTGTTAGTTCCTGTCTTTTTGCAAGCTCGAAATCAGCAAATTCAAATCCGGGAGAAACAGTACAGCCTACCAATGCATAACCTTCTGAACCGACAGTTTTGGCGGCAAACCAGGAGCCTGCTGGTACCACGTATTGTGGAAGCATTCCCTGTTCTATTTCATTGCCTATGATGATTTTTTCATGAGTCCCATCAGGATGAATCATATGTAGTTCGATAGGGTCGCCCTGATAAAAATGCCAGGCCTCATCCTGATTGATTCTATGAAATGCAGAGAAACTATCACCAGTCAGTAAAAAGTAGATACAAGTAGAATGATTCCTTTCGCCGTAAAAAGGGGCTCCCAAATCTACTGTTCCTGTACTTCTATAGGTCTCTCTAAAGTAACCACCTTCGGGGTGAGGAGCCAATTCGAGTTTTTCAATTAGTGCCTTAATCTTCTCCGTCATGTTTATCCAGTTTGGGAGTCTGTAGGATCAGTCGCATGCGATATGCGTTCATAGCCGTTTTGCCTAATCGATTAGTCAGTTTGTGATTGACATAAGCACCTACCACTGCGCCTATACCTGGGATCAGTTGAAGCAGTTTTGCTACGTCCAGGTGGTCACGATATTCTTGCTGAAAAGTATACCAGTCAAATTCATTGATGTCTTTGGGTAATTCGTGTTGGTGCTGTTCCCAATTAGATACCAAATGAAAGAGCTCGATCCGTCTGCGTTGACTTGAAAAAGCCAGTTGGAAAACGTAAAGAAGATAGACACGCTCTTTATAATCGCTGGTGTCGAACCCATAATTGTTGGCGATTTCAAAAAGCATTTTCATCTTGATGCTGAGCCAAATGGGGAAATCTGCCATGCCACTCAATATTCCACCAAAACCGGTAATAGCACCTTCGGCAGTAGCCGAGGAGGTGTAAAAATTGATTCGCTCTTTGATGTGATCTTCTGCTTCGTAGAGGTTGACAGGTCCGCGTACCCGAGTAGTGGTAAAGTCTGCTCCAAATAGTACAGCTCGGGTCAATTCTTTGATCGCTCTGGTGATAATGTCATGAACCTTCTGAGGAATGATCTTGTTGAATCGGTGTTGCAGGCTTTTGATTTTGTCCGAGGCTCCTACAGGTGATCGCTGCATGCTGCTTTGCCATTCACTGAGTTCTTTTGTGATTTTCTCTTCATAGGGATTCATAAAAGAAAGTTAGCAGATTTGAAGGCAAGACAACTCTTGTGAGAGGTGTTTTTGTCAGAATTTCGACATAAAAAAAAGCGACTTTCTGGAGGATAGTCGCTTTTATAAGAAATATTAAAATATTATTCTGCCGCTTTCGCGATCCAACCCTGCACTTCTTCTAGTGATGGGTTTTTCACTTCTTTCAGCTTCATTTTTTTCTTGTTGCCGCAAACGTCCTGGTGCAACTTGCCGTCTTTGGCATCTGCAAATTGCTTTTTGGTCACCATTCCGATTTTTTGCAAGATCTGAATCAAATCAGGTGCTACCCCTAACTCCTCGTATTGTGCATCCGTCAATGGAACGACTTTTTTCTCTGGTTTCATCTGAGGGAAGAAAAGTACATCCTGGATTGAATTGGAGTTGGTCATCATCATGGATAGGCGGTCGATACCGACACCCAGACCAGCAGTAGGAGGCATGCCATACTCCAGTGCTCTCAAGAAGTCCTCGTCCAGTACCATCGCTTCATCATCACCGCGCTTACCTAGCTCTAATTGCTCTTCGAAACGCTTGCGCTGATCGATAGGGTCGTTCAGCTCAGAGAATGAGTTACAGATTTCTTTACCATTGGCGATCGCTTCGAAACGTTCTACTAATCCTGGTTTATTCTTATGCTTCTTAGCCAATGGAGACATCTCAACTGGATAGTCTGTGATGAAGGTCGGTTGGATCAGCTGACCTTCGCATTTCTCACCAAAGATCTCATCGATCAACTTACCTTTACCCATGGTTTCGTCTACAGGGACATCCAGTTTCTTGGCAGTTTCTCTCAGCTGAGCTTCGTCCATCTCAGAAATATCGATTCCTGTGAAGTGCTCGATGGCTTCAAACATCGTGTAGCGTTTCCATGGCCTTTGGAAATTGATGATGTTTTCACCTACCTGAACTTCAGTCGTACCATGTAGGTCCATGGCTACTTTCTCCACCATGGCTTCAGTCAGGTTCATCATCCACTCATAATCTTTGTAGGCTACATAGAGCTCTACCTGCGTAAATTCTGGATTATGAAAACGAGACATTCCTTCGTTTCTGAAATCTTTGGAGAATTCGAAAACCCCATCATATCCACCTACGATCAGACGCTTCAGATATAGCTCGTTGGCGATACGCAAATAAAGCGTCATGTCCAGGGTGTTGTGATGGGTCTTGAACGGACGTGCAGCCGCACCACCATATAAAGGCTGAAGAATAGGAGTTTCTACTTCCAGATATCCTCTATCAGCCAGAAAGTTTCTCATGGAGTTAACCAATTGTGTTCTTTTGACGAATGTTTCACGAACTTCAGGGTTCACGATCAAATCGACATAACGCTGTCTGTATCTTAGTTCAGGATCCTTGAATGCATCGTAGGTCTTTGTGTTTCCATCCTCATCTTTGGCCTCCTTTACAATCGGAAGAGGCTTCAAGGATTTAGACAATAGCTTGAGATCCGTCACATGTATAGAAATTTCTCCTACTTCAGTAGTAAATACATATCCTTTGATACCGATGATGTCACCGATGTCCATCATCTTCTTAAACACGGTGTTGTAGTGACTCTTGTCCTCACCAGGGCAAAGGTCATCTCTGCGCAAGTAGATTTGGATTCGGCCCGATGCATCCTGCAGCTCAGCAAAAGAGGCTGATCCCATGATACGACGACTCATCAGTCGGCCTGCGATAGAAATATTCTTGTAATCCGTCTTTCGCTTCTCATAGTTTTCATGAATGTCCTTAGTGGTCACATTCACTTCGAAGGTGTCGGATGGATAAGGGTCAATCCCGGCTTCTATTAATTTTTCACGGGTTTGACGTCTGAGTATTTCCTGTTCGCTTAAAATCATTGTGTTTATTCAAAAAATTGAGCGGCAAAATTAATTTATTCGGGCAATACTGTGCAGAGATTAAGGAATAAATCAGGATGAGAGACAGATAAGGAAAAATATTTCTTTTAAAATATTAAGGTTTATAAAATAAACTAGTTTATATTAGTCCTATGGAAAAGCAAATGACACATGAAGAAAGCCTGAAAATCATCACAGAGATGATTCAGCAGGCGAAGAGCAGCTATTCCAGAGGAGGGAGTTTTTACTTCTTACTTTGGGGCTGGGTGTATCTGGGGGCCAGTATTGGCTTTTATGTTTCGATGAAATGGTCCTTGATGGAGCATCCAGAATTGATTTGGTTGCTAACTGTACCTGCAGTGATATGGACGATAGTTCGTAGCGTGAGATCCGCTAAAAATAGCTCGTCGACCTCCCACCTTCAAAGTTTGCACCATCAGCTTTGGATAGCAATTGGTGTTGGGATTGGTATATCCTTGTTTTTTATGCCGCAGCTCGGTTTTTATCACAATGCGGTGATCTTGACTTTGTCAGGGATAGGTACTTATATGACTAGTCGAATTATGAAATACAACCCATTGATGATCGGGGCTTTTATTCTTTGGGTCGCTGCGGTTGTCAGTTTTATTGTCCCTATGACGGAGCAATATTTGGTGGCAGGTATTGGTATATTCGCGGGATATTTGATTCCTGGTTATCTATTAAAGAAAGAAGAAAAATGAAGGCATTTACTCCACTCGATCCCTTGCTACATTCCCAGCTTCGACTGGCAGTGATTAGCTTGCTGATGAGTCTGGAATCTGCAGAATTCACCTATATCAAGGAGAAAACAGAAGCCACGGCGGGTAATTTGAGTGTGCAGTTGGATAAGTTGTCTAAGGCAGGTTACATCGAAGTGACCAAGAGTTTTAAAGGTAAGAAACCTTTGACTACTTGTAAAATCACACCCAAAGGTCTTGAAGCTTTTGAACAATACGTCAAAGCTTTGAAGGAGTACATCGATTAATATTTTTTTGAATTTATGGTTTATAAAATAAAGTAGTTTAAAAATGAAAAATCTAATCAAAACAATGGTATTCATGGCAGTAGCTGCCTTTTCTACCGAAATTTATGCACAGCCTGACTTTTCGGCTGAAGTCAAATCTAAAATGCAGTCTCTCGCTTTTATGGTGGGAGAATGGGAAGGCAGCGGCTGGGCGATGACGCCCAATGGTAAAGAGAGTACGGAAGTAAAGGAGTCGATCTCCTATGCGCTTGGCGGTACCATTTTGCAAGTCAATGGAATTGGGACAAAAGAAGATAAGGTAGTACATGAGGCCTTTGGGGTGATCACTTTCAATCCATTCACCAAGGGCTATGGCATGGATGCCTATGTGGCCAAAGGAATGAAAACGTCCGCTACCGTTGAGATTCTGGATGAGGGAAAAATCAAATGGTATTTCAAGGCTGGGCCGAATATGACGATCCGTTATCAACTGACAGTAGAAGAGGGCGTGTGGAAGGAAACAGGAGAACGCAGCATGGATGGAGAAAACTGGCAGCAATTCTTTGAAATGACCCTAGAAAAAAAGAGTTAACCCTTATGTAAAAGTCTAGACTCTAGTTTCTGGAAAACTAGAGTCTATTTTTTTTATATCTTCACTTTATGAAGAAATACATTGCCCTACTGCGTGGAATAAATGTGAGCGGTCAGAAGAAAATAAAGATGGCTGAACTCAAAGAAACCCTGGCTAGTGCTGGGCTACAAAATGTGCAGACCTATATCCAAAGTGGCAATGTGATATTTGAGAGTGAGGAGAGCAGCGAGGAGGCGGCGAACAGAATCGAGGGAGCGATATACAAGGCCTACAATTTTGATGTTCCTACTCTGGTATTTGAGCAAAATTATCTCCAAAATGTGATTGATCAGAATCCATTTCTCTCCAAAGTGGATGACCCGAAGAAACTTTATGCCATTTTTCTTTATGATGACCTGACTCAGGAAGGTCTGGATCGATTGGCTTCAGCAGAACTAGGAGGCGATGAGTATGCGATAGTAGACGGTGTAGTCTATACCTGCTATCACAATGGCATGGGCAAAGCGAAGATGGATATCAATTTTATCGAGAAAAAATTGATGGTAAGAGCTACCAGTCGCAATTGGCGAACGGTGAATTTATTGTCTCAACATTAAATGGACATTAGTTTACTTATATTGAACCAATGATGATAAGATCCGTCCAAGTTTAGAAATTTCATTCCTATGGCAAACAACAAACTCCTAGTCAACGAACGCCAGGCAGATATTGGCAATTTTATGGTAGGGCGCTTACTACCTTTTCGCGAAAAGCGACAGGTGGGGCCTTTTACTTTTATCGATCATATGGGACCCACAGTGATCGAAAATCAACAATACATGGATGTAGATCAGCATCCACATATTGGTCTCAGTACGTTGACTTACCTTTTCGAAGGGGAAGTTCACCATCGAGACAGCATAGGTAGTGATCAGGTGATTCGACCAGGAGATGTGGGATTCATGACCGCCGGGAGTGGAGTGACTCATACGGAGCGAACACCAACGAGTCTTCGTACGGGACACCCCTTTACCATGCATGGCTACCAGATCTGGGTGGCATTGCCTAAAGACATGGAAGAAATGGAGCCGCGCTTTGATTTTTATTCTTCCGAAGAGATACCGACCTGGCAGACCGATGGCGTGACATTCCGTTTGGCTGCTGGCAATGCTTTTGGGAAGTCTGCTCCTCTTCAGGGTTTTTCCCCGCTTTTTATGTTAGATATTTTGGTAGAAAAAGATACTACATTGGATCTGCGCGGACAACTGAAGGGAGAAGTGGCTTTTGTGATCGTAAAAGGGGAGATCTCAGATGGCGACCAGAAGGCAGGAACCGGTCAGATGCTGATCAGCAGGACCAACGAGGCCTGCGAAATATGCATGCAGGCGGGAACTCAACTGATGCTATTCGGTGGAGAGCCTCTGCCAGAGGAGCGTTTCCTCATGTGGAATTTTGTTTCGCATAGCAAAGACCGACTGAATCAGGCCAAAGAAGACTGGAAGAATAAGAGTTTTCCTAAGGTTCCGGGAGATAATACTTATATTCCCTTTCCTTGACAATCATTAAACTATCTAAGACATGAGGCCAATCATTGACGCAGCTGAACTGAAAGAAATTATAGACGAGTATGGTTTGATATTAATAGATGCCAGCGGTGGGCCAAATGCTCATGCTGATTATACAAGTCAGCATCTCGCAGGTGCACAGTGGGTGGATTTAGAAACTCAGCTGGCGGAGATTGAAGAAGATGTGTCGCTAGGCGGTAGACACCCTTTGCCTAGCCTGAAACGATTTTCGGTGCTTTTGGGTGAATTGGGGATTACTCCTGAGAGCCATGTCGTGATTTATGATCATATGAATGGTGCCAATGCGGCTTCTCGTTTTTGGTGGATGCTACGGTCCGTGGGACACGAAAAGGTTCAGGTGCTCAATGGAGGCTTCAAGGCAGCCCAGGCTCTTGGTTTGCCCATAGATGCTGAGGGTGTCGAAATAAGAAAAGCTGTAGCCTACCCACTTGAAACCTGGCTGCTACCCATGGTCGATATCACAGAGGTAGAAGAGATATCACAGCAAGAAGATCACAGGTTGATAGATGTACGTTCGGCAGAGCGGTATCGTGGAGAGACCGAACCCATCGATTTGGTTGCAGGTCATATACCAGGAGCGATCAATATCCCGCTGACTGAAAACCTAGATGCAAATGGTTTGTTTTTAAGTCCTGAGGCACTGAAGACAAAATACTCCAAGGCACTAGAAGGTATTGATGCCGACAAGGTTATTATTCATTGTGGTTCTGGTGTTACGGCCTGTCATACCATTCTAGCCATGGACTATGCGGGGATGGCAATTCCCAACCTCTATGTAGGTTCCTGGAGCGAATGGAGCCGAAATGAGAAGGAGATGGTCTTGAAAGATTGAGTCTCCGTTTTACCCTTTTTACTACTTTCTAAATCTTTTTTAATATAAAAACTGCAATTGCGAATAATATGTATTTATATTTACTGCAATTACGAAAGATATAGATATGAAAAAGACAAAATTGGGGGAGTTTGAGGAACTGGTTTTGCTCACTGTGGCGGTGCTGAAGGAGGAGGCTTATGGTGTAGAGATCAAGAGAGAGCTCGAATCCCGACTAGAGGAGACCTTAAGTGTCGGATCGATCCAGTCTGCTTTGAAGAGGATGGAGGAGAAAGGATTTTTGACCTCCGAATTTGGAGAGGCTACCAAACAACGTGGGGGTAAGCGAAAAAGAATTTATACTGCTTCGACCCAAGGCATGCAGGTGTTGCAAGAAATGAAAGACATTCGATCTAGTCTTTGGGATTCTATCAAGCAACCTCAAGTATCCTTCGCTAATATATGAGTTCGGAGGAATTCAAATTACCCAAATGGTCCTTCAAGCTGATTCGTTTTCTTCTCAAACCTGAATACCAGGAAGAGATAGAAGGGGATTTGGAGGAACTCTATTCAGAACTTCTGGAGCAACACGCTGTTGCCAAAGCCAAACGACTGCTCTGGAAGGAAACTATTCAACTGATGCGTCCCAGCCTAATCAGAAACATGGGAGGCAATTATCGACTCAACTACTACGGCATGTTCAAAAATTATCTCATTGTAGTCTGGAGAAATCTCTTCAAGCAACCCGGCTTTTCTACCATCAATATTTTGAGCCTGACGCTAGGCATGGCAGCATGTATGCTGATTTACCTTTTTGTTCAAAATGAAAACTCTTTTGATTCCATCCATCAAAAGAAAGACCGGATCTATCGACTCTGCGAATTACAAACCTGGCCTGGAATCAAACCTCAAAAGGTACCCATCACCTGGCCGAAGATGGGGTTTGCGCTACCGGAGTATTTTCCAGAGGTGGAGAATTATGCCAGGTTTCAGGGTCTCCGAGAGCTGTTGTGGGAGACAGAGGATAAAAAGCTAATCGTAGAAAAGGCGGGTGCGGTTGATAGTACCTTTTTTGAAGTCTTTGATTTTCCAGTGCTCAAGGGGGAGTCCAGGGATATACTGGTAGAACCCAATACGGTACTACTATCCGAAGAGTTGGCCAGGCGATATTTTGGTACAGATGAGGTGCTAGGCAAAACGCTAAAGCAGGGAGAGGACATTTACCAAATCAAAGGGGTGTTTGCCAATGTTCCTGAACAATCGCATTTGCAGTTTGATCTGCTGCTTTCTTTATCAACATTTCGAAAGGATAATCCGGATTTTAATCAATCTACGGGATCTAATTTTATGATCACCTATGTGCTGCTCAATCCAGAAGCAGATGTAGAGGCTATGGAAGCCAAGTTCCCAGCCTATCTCGAATACTTATCCGAAGATGATAATGTCAATGAAATGTACAGCCTTTTTATGCAATCGCTGGAGGATGTGCATTTGGCCTCCACGGATATTGAGCATGATTATCATAATTACAACAAGTTCAACGGAAGGTATATCGATGTGTTTATCCTGACTGGTATCTTTATTATGATCATAGCCTGCGTCAACTTTATGAACCTGACGATTGCCCGAGCGAATACCAGATTCAAAGAAGTAGGGATTAGAAAGACGATCGGTGCTACAAGGCTGCAGTTGGTGATCCAATTTGTATTAGAATCGCTGCTCTTGGCCCTCGGCGCATTTATGATCGCCCTTATGCTAGTGAGTTTGGTTCTTCCTTCATTGAATCAGGTGATAGAAAGAAACCTACAGATACAAACATTCTGGAACCTTCAACAAGTCTTTATGTTGCTTGCTGGTGTATTGCTATTGGGTGTACTGACAGGACTCTATCCAGCACTGAAGATGTCTGCCTATCGGATTGCCTCTATCATCAGAGGAGGAGGCAGTGAAAGAAAGAAAAGTTTCCTTCGTAGCTCACTTATCGTAGTTCAGTTTAGTCTGTCCATGGGGATGATTATTTGTACCCTGGTCGTTGTGCAGCAGCTTTTCTTCATCAATTCCAAAGATGTCGGTTTTGACAGAGAGCATATCATGCTGATCAAAATGAACGATGAAGTCAATGACAAGTATGCCGTATTAAAGGAGGAGCTGAAGCAGCTATCCAATGTGCAGGGGGTGACTGCATCTGGACAGCGTCTGGGCAATAACATTCATCAGTGGGGCACAAAGTTTAGAAAAGATACGGCGATCGTTAATCTGGCGCCATCCAATCTGCAGGTGGACTATGACTTTTTAGAGGTCTACGGTATCGAGATGGTTGAAGGAAGGAATTTTTCCAGAGAATATGCCAATGACAATGGTTTGGCATTCATCATCAATCAATCGTTGGCTAGAGAAATGGGAGAAGATAGCCCGGTGGGTAAGTCTATGGGGCTATCCTGGTACCCTGACGATTCGCTGGGTACAGTGATCGGAGTGACAGAGAATTTCAATTTTAATACGCTGCATCACAAAGTGAATGCACTGGCACTGGTGGTTTATGAGGATTGGAATTTTAGGGAGATGACCGTAAAACTGGCCTCTGGAGATGTAAATGAGGCTGTTCAGGATATAGACAGAGTTTGGAAGGAGCATGTGGCTGATTTCCCTTTGAGCTTTCAGTTTCTCGATCAGCATTTCGAAGAGGTGTATAAGTCCGAGAGACAGATGGGATTTGTGGTTACCTGGGTTGCGGTGCTTTCTGTTTTGATCAGTTGCTTGGGCTTGTTTGGCCTGGCTTCCCTATCAATAGAGCGTCGTATCAAAGAGATCGGAGTAAGAAAAGTGATGGGTGCTACTACCAGTCAACTGCTCATGTTACTGTCTAAGAATTTCGCTGGATTGATCCTCCTCGCATTTGTCATCGCAGTGCCCTTGTCCTATACCTATTTGGATGGCTGGCTATCAGATTTTGCATTTAGGATCGACATCAGTCCATTGGTATTTGTGCTAGGCGGTGGCATGGCCTTGGCGATCGCTATGGGCACGATTAGCTTTCACACGATCCGAGCGGCTCGCACCAATCCGGCCCAAGTACTTAGGGATGAATAATTGGCGTTAAAAACTCATCAACTCTTTAAACTTCGGCGTCTGCCTGCGTGATACCTCTACGATGGAGCCATCGCGCAGATGGATGCGGATGCTGCCACTGAACCAGGGCTCTACTTTACAAGTGACTTTGCTTATCGTGTAAATATTGGATTGTCAATAGCTTCCTTATTTTTGTTAAATTGTGTCATAACGGATATCATTGTGTGTAGTGCTATTTGATATTTACTTGTGGTAAATAATAGCATTCAAAAATTATTATTTCTATTTAACCAGCCAATATGAAAGGTTTACTATCTGAAGGAATTCCCTCCGCGTTAAATGTATTATCAATTCAGTTTAAATTTTTTGCTCGCTTGAGCAAATACCTCCGTCTCTTACTAGCGCTCATGCTCCTTACTAGCTACAGCACACAGGCTCAGGATCGTCCCTTCATCACCACCTGGGAGACCACAGAGTCAAATGAAAGCATCACCATCCCTACCGCACGATCAGGCTACAGCTACACCGTAGACTGGGGTGATGGTAGTACAGATGAAACTGTCTATACGAGAGGTGCTACACACAGCTACGAGGATGCAGGCATCTATACAGTCTCCATCACAGGAGACTTCCCAAGAATCTACTTCAACGATAGGGGAAGTAACAAATACAAAATACTAACTATCGAGCAATGGGGGGATATAGAGTGGAGGAGTATGGAAAGTGCTTTTTCAGGTTGTAATAAACTAACT
This sequence comes from Reichenbachiella ulvae, assembly GCF_025833875.1. Taxonomy (NCBI): domain Bacteria; kingdom Pseudomonadati; phylum Bacteroidota; class Cytophagia; order Cytophagales; family Reichenbachiellaceae; genus Reichenbachiella; species Reichenbachiella ulvae. Next base: position 4,766,884 of record NZ_JAOYOD010000001.1, read on the forward strand.
CTATCACCAGACCTTTCTGACACACCTGACTTAAGTAGAGTCAATAGTATGAAATACATGTTTCATAGAACTAGTTCATTAATAAATGGCAATCTGAATGAATGGGATGTGAGCAATGTAACCAATATGGACCACACTTTTGCCTACTCTGCCTTCAATGACGATCTAAGTGATTGGGATGTGAGTAAAGTAACAGATATGAGATATATGTTTTGGCATTCATCATTCAATCAAGATCTATCAACATGGGATGTAGGTAATGTGACTGTGATGACCGCAATGTTTTGGGGAACTCCATTCAATGGGGACATATCTAATTGGGACGTCAGTAATGTGACTTACATGGGCGGAATGTTTTTGGGGACTTCATTCAATGGGGACATATCTAATTGGGACGTCAGTAATGTGACTTACATGGACTTAATGTTTGAGAAGGCTCAATTCAATGGAGACATATCTAATTGGGATGTAAGTAATGTAGCCTCCATGAGCCATATGTTTCATGATACCGATTTTAATGGAGACATTTCATCTTGGGATGTAAGTAGTGTGATTAACATGACTGGAATGTTTAAGCAAAACAATTTTTTTAATCAAAATATATCAGACTGGGATGTGAGTAGTGTAACCCACACCGCTCAAATGTTCGAGGAAGCCAAGTCTTTTAACCAAGATCTCGCTAACTGGGACATTAGTCAATTGGAAGAAATGGATAACATGTTTGATTTTTCAGGCATGTCTAACAATCAATATGATAGATTGCTTGAAGGCTGGAGCACACTAGATAATGGAGAAACCCAAATTCCAGAAGGCTTAACATTAGGAGCTAGTGAAATAGCATACTGCAATGGAGGGGAAGCAAGAGAGCAATTGATCAATGACTATGGTTGGACAATAAATGATGCTGGTCAGGAATGTACTTCATTTATCACTACGTGGAAAACCACTACCACAGACGAAACGATTACTTTACCAACTACTGGCACAGGATACAGCTACACCGTCGATTGGGGAGATGGGTCTTCGGACGAAACGATTTATGCCGCTGGTGCTAGTCACAGCTACACCGATGCAGGCACCTATACTGTAACTATTAGTGGGGATTTTCCAAGAATACACTTCAACAATGCTGGTGACAAAGACAAGATCCAATCCGTAGAGCAATGGGGCACTGGACTTTGGAGCAGTATGGAAGGTGCATTTTATGGTTGTAGCAATTTAATCATCAATGCAAGTGATGCGCCTAACTATAAAGAAGTCAAAAGCCTATCTAATGCCTTCAAAGAGGCTAGTAAGTTCAATGCTACTGTCCATCTATGGGATGTGTCAAATGTAACAGATATGTCGGGCACGTTTGAAAATGCCAGCACTTTCAATCAAAGCCTAGGGCAATGGGACATCAGTCAAGTCACAGACATGAAGAATCTATTCTCTGGAACAGCAATTACAGATACCAACTATGACGCTACATTGATTGGATGGCAAAGCCTGGATAAGGGTGAATCTAAAATCCCAAGTGACATTCAACTAGATGCCAGCGGATTGAATTATTGTGCCGGATTGGATGCCAGGGCACTTTTGGTTAGTGAACAAAACTGGAGTATCGTGGGCGACAACTTCGATTTGAGTTGTCGCTTGGAGAATTTGCGTGGAAAGTCAGGAAATGAAAACGAAGAAATGTCTTATTTGGTAGACCGACTCAAGGAAGGCTATGAAAACACGACCTTACACTACCAAATAGATGCTGCGTCGTTAGATGTAGGTATGTTGCTAGATGAAAACACAGGAAGATTAACTTGGACACCAACTGAAGAAGATAACGGCACATATGAAGTAACAATTACACTCTCATATGAAGACGAGGAGTTATCTCAGGTTATAACCATCACCGTAAACGAAATCAACCAAGCACCTGAGCTTGCACTGACCAACCAAAGCGTCCATGCACTGCAGACACTCAACTACACTATCCCCGCCACAGACGCAGATCTCCCAGCCAATACCTTGACATACACATTGGATCAGGCCTCATTGGACTTGGGCATGACGCTGGATGCCAGCACAGGAGCCTTCAGTTGGACACCGGTGGATGGTCAGCAAGGAGAGTACAGCGTCACCGTCACTGTCAGTGATGGTACAGCGGAAGTATCTGCTGAGTTTGTGGTCACCGTAGACGATGTATTGGCAGTGGCCAGCCCATGGGCGGAAGAAGTAAGCCTCTACCCTAGCCCGGCAAATGAGCAATTCAACCTGACCCTGAGCAATGACTATCAGGGACCAATAACACTACGTATCATCAACCTTTCTGCCAGAGTGGTGATGGAGTATTCTTTCGAGAAACGATCCGAAGCTTTTCAGCAAATTGTGTCTGTTGACCAGTTACCTGCAGGCACCTATATTCTAAAGCTCAGTACAGGAAACGAAGTAGTGCTGACGCAGAAGGTTTTGAAGAATTGAGCAATGATTCTAATATTTGTTCGTGGTTAGAATTATCTCTATCAAATAGGTTAAGGACTAAAAACTCATCAACTCTTTAAACTTCAGCGTCTGCCTGCGTGATACCTCTACGATGGAGTCATCGCGCAGATGGATGCGGATGCTGCCACTGAACCAGGGTTCTACTTTGTCGATCCATTTGAGATTGATGATCTGCTGGCGATTGGCGCGGAAGAAAACCTGTGGATCGAGTCGCTTCTCCATGTAGTTGAGCGTACGCGGAATCATAGGAGTTTGGTCTTCGAAATAGATCTTGGTGTAGTTGTCATAGATCTCAAAGATGCGGATGTTTTTTAGCTCCACGAACCAGCAGTGTTCCCCATCTTTCACGAATACCTGACTGCTTTCCGTCAGTCGTTCTTTTTCCGGGGCTAGCTTTCCAGCCAGACGATCGCGTACCTTGTTGAGTGCGCGCGCCAGGCGTTCGGCCTTAACTGGTTTTTGCAGGTAGTCGAGTGCATTGAAGTCGAAGGCTTTCATCGCGTACTCGTTGTAGGCCGTGACGAAAATGACCTCCGGCACTTCGTCCAATTCTTCGAGTAGCGCAAACCCATCTTTGCCCGGCATCTGGATGTCGAGAAAGATCAGGTCTGGGCGATGTTCCTCGATCAAGGTTTTGGCTTCATCAACGTTGGCTGCCTCGGCCACCACATCAATGTCAGCGATTCCTTTCAGCAAGTAGCCCAGTTCCTGTCTGGCTAGTTTCGTATCATCAACTAATATCGCTTTCATATTTCGCCGGTAGTATTAAAGTCGCCACCACTTGCTCTTCCTTTTGTGCTAAAGTAAAAGAAGGGGCCGCATTGAACAACCATTGGATACGGCTAGTAGCATTTTTTATTCCGATGCCCGTTCCGTTGGAGGATGGTTTGATTTGCCCCGTGTTCGCTATGCGTATTTCCAGATCTTCATCGCTTTTGGTCACTTCGATGGTTATTTCACCCCCTTCCTTCAATTGGGAGATCCCGTGTTTTACGGCATTTTCTGCCAAAGTCTGTATGACCATAGGAGGGATGATACAGTTGAGCGTATTTTCATCCGCCTTGACCTGGTAGTTTAGACGTCCGTCATACTGGATGCTTTCCAGGTCCAGGTAGTTTTTCAGAATGTCGATCTCTTCTGCGATCGTTACTTTTTCTCTCTTGCTAAACTCGATGGAATAGCGCAGGATGTCTGAAAGGTTGGTGACCATGTCTCGGGCTTTCATTTGATCCTGTAGAATGAGTGCTCGGATGTTGTTGAGCGAGTTGAAAAGAAAGTGTGGGTTGATCTGAGCCTTCAGCGCAATCAATTCTGCATCCTTCAGGGCGGTTTGGGTTGTCAGTTTTTCGATTTTGTTTTTACGGGCGCTTTCTATGGATTTGAATCCGACATACAGAATACTCCACATGAATAGCATAAAAGATAAATTAAATACATAGATAGGGACATTGCTCCATTCGAAAGCATGGAAATTGTCGAACCAATCGAAGATCAAATAGAGCAATATATGAACATTCAGGTTGCTGAGGATAGAGCCCAGGATACTGGCCATCAGAAGTCTTAAAATCAATGCGCCTATTCCCAAATCCAGCCATTGTTTCTTTTTGATAGTCCAGCGAATGCCATGAGAGGCAAAAAGGGTAGAAGTACCGATGATGAATTGCGCCACAATCATTTGCGGGCTCATAGCGTCAGGCTTGTTGAATTTTACACTAAGGATAAGTATGGCAATATAAATGCCCCATCCGAGCAGTTGGCAAAACCAGTAGAGGAGTGTTTTAGATGAATCTTTCATGGATAGTCGAATTTAGTTGTTTTGGTTTAGAAAATATCGCTTAAAAAAGCCTCCGTCTGTTGCATAAAAAACTCAGGATCATCCCACATGATGAAGTGCTTGCCTTTGTCTGAAAGTTCGATCTTTACCTCTTCGAGCAGTGCAAACTGTGATTCGAAATTCTTCATTGTCATTTCTTTGGTCACGCCGTACTGCTTGTAGGCTATGTAAGCGCCTAGCACTAAAACAGGCGTTTTCACCTGACTCATTTCGTCGCGAAGGTCTGTGGTGTAGAGTTCGTACATGGCCTGATTGACGGTGGCGCGATCGCTGGCCAGTCCCCATTGCATGGCCGTTTCGATGTCTTCCTCAGCAGTGATCATAGTTTGGAGCGTGCTGCGCTGCTGCTGGACGAACTGCTCCTCGCTCATTTGCGCTTGTGCAGCGATGATGGCCTTGGAGGCTTCTTTCATAGATTCTTCGGTGGCATAGGGGTTCGTGACTGCTGCGAGGAAAGGTAGACCGTCTACTATAATCGCACGATCAAATAGTGCAGGTTCCTTGCTCAGCATATCCAGGGCTAGAAACCCACCGAGACTATGGCCGATGATAGAAGGGTGATCGAGTCCTTGTGCGTAGGTGATGATCTCAGTGCTCATTTTAGGGCAGAATCCTTCAGACACATCGATGGCTTCCTTTCCAGCAAAGCCAGGAAGGGTAATTACATGGCAGGTATAGCTGTTGCTCAACTTGGCGGCTGTTTCGTCCCAAACCGCTCCATCGCAAGTAAGTCCCGGGATGAAAATGAGATCAGGGCCCTGCCCAGTTACTTCAACTTCGAAAGATAGAGAGTTGGCGCTTTGCCCATTGGAGCTGACAGAGATGGCTGTAAGTAGACCGATAAGGATGGCGATCCAGGGTGTCAGCGGGTTTTGGTTGCAGATTAGTTTTCGCATGGTGTTTAGTGTTTTGTTCATGAGTCAAAAGTAGGTGTGGGCTGTACCGATTCACAGCATCTTGTAGGGAGCGGTCGAGGAGACCGGTGAGTGGGGGAGGGTTTCGACAAGTGCCTAGGCTTGTCTATTATTGTGATGTAGCTTAGTTAATATTTGCATGCCTATTAGAGCCAACCTCATTATTGTACTTTTCTGTTTACCACTTAGCGTTTTTTGCCAAGTGATTTCCAGTGACTCAATTCAAGATGAAACTCTTGTGGATTCATTGAAGCAGAATCAGTGGACTGCTGAAAGTTGTGAAAGGGAACTCTTGAACGCTGTTAAAAACAAAGATTACAATTTAGCTCAAAAATTGTTAGAGGCAGATTGTGATCCAAATGGTCAAGAGAGACCTGAAAATATCTCCCGTGATTGCCCTCTTACTTGGGCTGTATCTCAAAATGATACTTCAATGATTCAGCTCTTGTTACATTTTGGAGCTGATCCCAATTATAAAAGGGGAGATTCATGGTTGAGTCCATTTCATTTTGCGGCGGGACAAGAAACGGAAGCTTTTTCCTTGTTACTGGCTGCAGGGGGAGATGTGAACACTGTCAGTAAGCATAGATATACTCCCATATATAAGGCAATACTTAAGGGGCGGTTAGAAAATGTAAAACTTTTGATTGAAGCTGGAGCTCCATTAGAGCCTGATTCCTTAAACTTCAACTATGGCCCACTACATATAGCCGCAATTTATGGACAGAATGAAATCATCAAATACCTTTTAGAAAAAGGGGTAAATCCCAATGCACTCTATTATGAGGAGCCTGGTGGTGATTGTTATGTTTGTTTTATGAATGTTTCGCCCATCGAAATGGCCGCAGGAAGTCCTGATCTGAATGATGAAGAAAGATTAAGTACTGTACGTCTTTTGTGTGAGAATGGAGCGGCAATTAACGAAACAGAAGAGAATGATTATGATCCTTTGCACTTTGCTGTTTTAACGGAAAGTGAGAAAACTATAGAATACCTATTAGAAAAGGGTGCCGATATAGGCCTATCATTGATAGAAGCTGCTCGTCAACCCAATGTGAATACGATGAGGATTTTGATAGAGGCTGGTGCCGATGTGAATCTCTCTCATCCTAGATCAGGATCTCCAATAAACAATGCGCTCTTTTATACTTTAGATGGCCCAATGCCTGAAGAAGATATGATGAAGCGGTTGCCAGCCGTTGAGTTGTTATTAGATGCCGGTGCTAAAGTGGATCAAAGTACAATTGATGCGGTGTATAAGATGCAGTGGGATGAGGTGATATGTTTATTCGAAGATTATTGTTTGATTGATGATTAAGTCACTAGTCGCATCCCCAAAAAGTCATGGCGACTCTTTTTAATTGCTTACTAACATTTGAATCACTCATTAGCAAAGTGTAATGCCCACCTTCCATTCTATAGACAACAAATATTAAGTCAAGTTCATTATCAGAATTTAGATCGCCATACCATACTAGTTCCGCCAAAGAGTTTTTTCCCTGATAAATAATTGGAGATAAGTTTTGATGAGAGGATTGGTCGTAGTTCAATTCTGAGCATCGGAGTTGATAATTTTCAATATCCAAACAATGAGTATATTCTTCACAAACAATACTATTTACTGTGCCAATGGCATTTAATGTTTTATGGCTTATTATTCCCTTCTCTTTTTGGAGAAATATTCGTCTTGTCTGCCCTGGATAAAGCCTGCCGCAGCCCATACAGGTTTCGGATTGAGGATTGATTTTACCAAGCGATTGATTTGTTTGTAATGGTGTTTTAGAGGCAATAAGAAAAACTGATTCTTGTGGGAGATTAGTATGCATGGGAATTCCCTCGCTTTGACTATCACGTTCCATATTGATCTCAACTGATTTCAGTATGTACTGCTCACCTTCCTCATATATTCCATACCAATTAAGCGTAGGATCAAAGTCGGTTCGACCACATCCATCATGTTCTAAGGATAAGCGATAATCAGGATCATCACCAGCGAATACTTCTGATTTAGCTAAATAAGGATCAAAAACATATCCTTCCATTTGTTTGTATCTGGCTTTAACCCAACTTCCCCAGACACCATCAATTGTTGCTTCTTTGGCGTTGATGGTACATATAGCCACAGGTTCCCAAAATGGTATTACCGCTATTTTCTTTCCTTCCAGGCTGGGTTGGTCTCTTAGATTAATTCCGTTGGATGAACTTACGAATCCAATAGTTTGCCAATCGCAGCTATCAAAGCAATAAGTGAAATGCTGGGTAATAAACAACAGGATTAACAATGCCAGGGCTTTTTTCATGGTTGATGTGTTAAGCTAAGGCGAATATAGAGAAAGAAGTTGTATTTGAAGAGTAGTGATGGATTGTAAGCCGCCTCACTGATCCTACCAGCTCTACGAAAAATACAAAGCCAAATAGCATGAGTAATCAGGTTACTCCAAGTAACCTGATTACTTCTTAGCGAGCAGATCACATAGATAGAGAAGTGCCCCAGCAATCATTGTGAGCCCATTTACTAAAGTTGCAAGCCCCGCGCAGATTGCAGGGAGCTATTATAAGCTGTTGCAAGTCTCGTGCAATCTGCAGGGAGACATTATAGCTTGTTGCAAGTCTCCTGCAATTTGCAGCAAGCTTGCAACTCTCTGAAATCTGCCCCTGCAATTTGCAGGGTCCTTGCAACTCTGTGTAATCACTCGCTGCAATTTGTGGCGGCCTTGCAACTGTCTAAAAATTCTTTCGGCTGTTTGCTCGGGATTGGCAACAGCTTGCAAAGGCATCTGGGAGTACTAGCAGCACTTTTTAGTCCTTTTTATTCAATATGACTATCCCAAGTTTCAATTATACTTTTAAGCGAGGGGGTGAAAGTGTTCTTATTACATTTTCAAATCAGACCGTCATTCACTAATATTAAAGTGCAGCATATTAATTTATTCGAATATGTATAACCAATAAACACAATAAACATGAGTACAGCAACCGTACGAGTAAAGTATGATGGCAGCACTTTGTCCCTGAGCAACGACGGCTCTACATGGTCAAGTGACTGTAGCTTTTTGACTAACGTTTCCCCTAATGGCAAGATTGAGTGGGTGACTGAAACCAATGGGCTGACTATTACCAACATTGAGATCACTGTCAACAATGACAAGATCTTAAAGAAATCTCCCTACGAACAAGATGGCGTATGGTATGCCAAAATCAAAGACAAAGATTCTGGTCGAGCAACCTATGTCATTCAATATTCGGTGAATGGAGTAGAACAGCCGGAGTTTGATCCAGAAATGATCATAAAGAGAACCTAAAAGATGAGGCCATTAGGACTTAAAATATTTTTTTTCTTAGCCTGCATGATTGCAGGCTTTTTTTCCTTATACGGACAACAACAACAAATCGCTGATAGCTTAATTGAACATTTAAACCATAATCAAGTCTCCGATTCAGCAAAATGTCAATTATATCTTGAAATTGCCTTCCATGGTGGCCTAGAACAAAAAACTATTTATGCAAAAAAGGCTTTAAACCTAGCAGAAAAAATAGATTACCCAATAGGACAAGCACATAGCCTATCCTACCTCGGAGTAGTTGATAAAAGACAAGGAAACTTAGAAAATGCAATTGACTATTACCTAAAGGCAGAAAAGATATATAGACAAAACCAATATTACTCAGGGCTTGCCGCCACTTTATCAGACCTAGGTAGTCTTTACAGAGTTCAAAAGAATTTTGAAGTAGCCAGAAGCTATTATAACCAAGGTTGCAAAATACTAAGACAACACGCTGATTCCCTATCCTTGGCAGCTTCTTTATTGAACATGGGAGAGCTGTATCGCGACTTCCAAGTGTTTGACTCTGCGCTAATTCTTTTTTCAGAATCATCAGAAATTTTTAACATTTCCAACTACCCTATTGGTACTGCCTACAACCTCGGCAACATAGGCCTGGTCTATGCCGAACAAGGCAAATACCAACTGGCCGAAGAAAACATAAACGAGGCGATTGCCATCTTAGAAGAAATGGGGGATCGCTACCCTATAGCAGTATATGAAACTTCTCTGGCTGAGATTTATGTCAAACGTGGCAATATTAAGCAGGCGCTAGCGTATGCCCATCATGCCCTGCAGATCGGCGAAGAAGAGGGCTTGAAAGAACAAATTCGAGACGCCAGCCTTCAACTATCTAAGCTATACAAGACCCAAAACAACTACCAAAAGGCCTACGACTACCAAAACCAATACCTAAGCTACCGAGACAGCATCAACAATGAAGAAACCATCAGAAAAATGGCCGACCTGCGTACCGAGTATGAGGTTGGGCAAAAACAAGCAGAAGTAGACCTAAAGGCTGCCGAAGTTAACCTGCTGGAAGAAGAAGCTAAAGTCAATCGTTTCATCAAGATAGGGGGTAGCGTATTTATCTTGTTTTTGCTGATTCTGTCTGTAGTGTTCTACAAACTCTATAAAATCAAGGAGCAAGCCGAAGAGGCCATCCGAGACAAGCGTCAGGCGCTGGAAGAGATGAATGCCACCAAGGACAAGTTCTTCTCCCTTATTTCCCATGACCTTCGAGGACCGATCAGCAATTTTAGCGGAGTGGCTCAGCTGATCCAGACCCATATCCGCAACAATAACACAGAGGAAATTCAGCGTGTCGGGATGGTGCTGGAGGATTCGTCTCACGAAATATCCTCTCTACTCGACAACCTGCTCGACTGGTCCATGAACCAGCAAGGGCATGTCTCCTACAAACCAGAAGAAATCAGCGTAGAAGAGATCTGCAACCCTGCCCTTCGTGTGATGTGCAACTCGGCAGAGGCCAAAGGCATCCAGATGACAGAGGAGATCTATAGCGAACTCATGCTCCGTGCCGACCTCAACAGCTGTTCTACCATCATCCGAAACATCATCAGCAACTCCCTCAAATTCACTCCTGAGAAGGGTAGCATCACGCTAAGTGTCACTCAGGTAGATAACTATGCTAAGATTACCATTCAGGATACAGGTATTGGTATTCCACAAGAGAAGATAGAGACTCTATTTACCTTCCAGGGAGATCGCAAGCGCTGGGGCACCAAAGGGGAAAAAGGCGTAGGACTTGGCCTCAATCTCGTCAAGGAATTCGTCGATCTCAACCAGGGCAAAATAGAAGTAGAAAGCGAGGAAGGGAAAGGATCTTCTTTCCATGTTTATTTGCCTTTGTTCGAAGAAGTACAATAAACGTTTTGGTTGCTGGCAATAAGCAAATGGTCAATTGCCAAGAGCGGTAAGTATTTCATCATTATGTGTTTCAAATTTGAAAAGATTGAACCATCAAGAGGGATATGCAATAGAATCTCTTGACTGTCTGATCAATTTTGAACTAGGATTGGAAATCTTGGCCATATTTTTGCTTCAATCGACCTATTATGACCAGACTAATCTTACTCTCACTACTAGCTATCTGCCTCAGTTGCAGTTCGTCCAATCAGGTCGAAGACCTCTATGGTCTCTGGCAATTGAAATATGTGAAAATTGATAAGGAACCTCGAGATTTCACACCGCATTATTTGCTCATCGATTCTACAGGTGTTTTCAAGGTAGCCAAATCTAGCGGAGACATCAGCGGATTCTATTATGTGAAGGATCAGCAGTTGAAGCTCGTAGGCAAAGACAACGGCTGGTTCAATACCCAGTGGCATTGGATGGAAACCAATGATCGACTCTACCTAAAGGCGAAAGTCAACTATAAACACTATCTAAGTAAAGTAAGACCTCTCGAACGAGAACTGAATTCTGCGCTCGTCTTTCATCGAGTAGAGCGAGTGGAGGACAATCATGAATTTGAAAAGGATATTTTGGGAGATTGGCAGCTCTACAAAATTCAGAAAGAAGGACATACCGAGCAGGTCGAGCACATGCAGCTCAGCTTCAGCGACCAGGGCCAATATGCCATCTACAAAGATAGCCTCCTGCTCGAATCCGGAGAGGTCGGTATCTATTCGCGCTACCGCAGTCTGTTTTTCAGCCAAGGAGAATCCCTCTGGCAAGCCTACGGCAAAGGCGATGAAATGCGCCTCTTCAACGAAGAAGACGACATCAGGTACTGGTTGAGGAGGTAGTGTACAAGAGTTGGTTTCAGAGCTACCAATTTACCTTTCCTGCCCAATTTGGGCGATAGACTCAGTGTGACCGGAAATCCATGAGGAATCTAGCAGCTAGGTTCCTTGTCATGGTGAGCCCTGTCGAACCATAAACAAGCAGAGCTGAACCTTCAGTATAGCTGTATTGTTGATCTGTGTTACTTTTTTAGATCCCTCCTAAGGTCAAGAAACACAAGTAATAAAAACACCTCATTGGTACTTTTGAGACCAGTCTGCGACTGGCAGGAATCTATTAGAGAAATGCAGGACTGACGCTTCTGCTCAGCTCCACTTCACCAACACCACCTCTGCATTGATCTTGTGCTGATCGAAGTGCTCTAGCCAGAAGAGTTGCTTTTCGGCGAGGTGATCAGTGGGGGATTTTACTTCGTAGAAATGGTATTCCTTTTCGTTCCAGACGAAGAGGTCGGGGAAGCCAGAAGATCGCGTCCTCGGATCCAGAGCAATGGTCAGTAGGGTTTGCTTAACCTGCTTTGGGCTCAGGAATTCTACCAGCTTGATGGCTGCCTCCAGATTCATTCTCTCCCAGTTGACGAACATGCTGGCCACTCCCTGATTGGCTTCATAATAGCGCTGCATCCGATCGATGATTTGCTTCTTGGTGCGAAGACCCTCTAGTCGCTGGTGTATGGCCTCTTTGCGATTGAGGTAGAAGTCTTTGCTAAAGGCATCCTTAGGGTCACGCTGTAGCGGTTGGTAGATCTGGTTGTATTCCGGGTCGAAGATTTCCTCCCAAAAGATCAGTCCGAAGATGCTGCGCCAGATGCTGTTTTCGGAGTGAACACCCTGATAGCCCAGCTCCTCGAAGTAGGCCAGTGCGCCCTGTTCCACCCGGTACTGATAATCTTGCGAAACTTCGATTTCCATGCCCTGTTTTTGTCTGCGGGTGGTGGATTTCAGCTTTTCGTTGTTGCGGTTGATCACGTCTTGCGCGATGTAGTATTCTTTGTTGTCGTTGGGTGCTTCGAGGATGCGTTCCGCCAGCGCCATGGCTGATTCGAAATCTTTTTGCTTGTTGTAGATGCGGATCTGTCGCTCCCGCATGGGTGAGGCCTCCGTGTGTTGATAGATGCGCAGTGCCTCTTCGAAGTGCTTTTGTTTCTCTAGGTGGTAGCCTACCCTGTGGATCAGTTTATCCGCCCTTGGTTTGGCGCGATCCATCTGCAGGAAGTAGTTGATCTCCAAAGCATCGAACCATCGCAGGATCAATTCCGGACTGCCACTTTCTTCTAGTACTGCGAAATCACGCGCATGATTGGATAGTGTCATTACAGCTTCTGCTTCCTCTCGAGTATCGAAGGACTGCCCCAGTTTTGATTCGTCTATCTCTATGAATTTGGCATGGCCGATGTCTCGGATCACAAAGTCCGACATGTCGCCATGGTTGTGCCCAAAAAAGAAAAGCTTGATCATGGCCAGCTCTTCTTCTTTGGCTTGTGTCAGGATCGTCTCTTCCTCGTAGAACTGGACTCGGATTTCTGGAGAGGGGATATTTTCTACTATCTGTAGCACCAGTTCTGACTTGGGCAGTTTGTGGTCGAGCGTCTCCTTATGCGCTTTGGTTTTTTTGACAATCTCGGGCTTGTTGTAGATGTTGACCAGTGCGTACTCTTCCTCTATTTCAAGCTTGGGGATTTGCTCACAAAACCCCGTGCTTAGCAATTCTTCATGGGCTCGATGTATATCAGGTATTTCTGCGTACTGCAGTTTTACCATCCGAAAAAAGCGCCCCTTTCGATTGCTCAGACGAACATAAAGACACTGGGCATCTTCGGATAGGGAATGAAAGTCATCGATGAAATTGAACTCAGGTTCACGCAGCAGGGCTTCATATTTTTGCCGGACAAAATCCAGCACATATTTGAAGTTGTCCAGGTAATATTTTTCAGGTAATATGATTTTTTCTTCAGTGCCCATGCCGTTCGTGTACAAAACTAAGCGCTAATGAGATTTACGCTTGCCATAGTAGGGATTAAAAGCTAAATTAAGTTACCAAATTGCCAAACTGTGCTCAACTACTACGACATATTGGGAGTGTCTTCTTCGGCGACTCAGGAGGAGATCAAGGCGGCTTACAAAGCCAAGGCCAAAGAATACCATCCGGATAGGAATTTTGGTGATCCGCACAAGGAGGAGGTGTTCAAGCAGGTCAATGAAGCCTACAGCACTTTGAGCAACAGCTATACGCGTTCCAAGTACGACATGCTCTTGCGCTACGGCCATTCACAGAGCAGCGCATACGGCACTACCTACGAGCGCCCTCGTCCCAGACCACATCAGGCTTATCGCAGACAGCCTGTTTCTGTTACCTCCAAGGAAAATCTGAAAGCCACGGGTTATGCTTTTCTGTTTGCCTTCATCATCGCGGTGATCATCAAGACGAGTATTTTCATCTATCAGGAGTATCGGGAAGCTGAGATGGAGGAGCTGCTGACTCAGCGTCGAGCGATTTTTCATCAGATTCAGAGCAAGAAGCAGTCTGGTGAGTTGGTAGAGAGCCTGGAATTATTGGCTGACATGGGGAGCTTTTATTCTGCAGAGCGGGACATGAGCTACTACAAGGAAAACCTGCTTACAGAGATCAAAGACAAAGGGGATGAATACCTGGAGGCAGGGGAATATGCCAAAGCATTGGACATGTATGATGCGCTGAAGGAATATGCCTATGGTCACTCCAGAGCCTACATGAAGAAGCTGGCCTTTACCTACAAAGGCATGGGTCGTATCAAAGATGCCATTGACATCTATCGCACGCTGCATCTCTATGGCTATGAGTCTATGGATTTTTACTATGAGATGGGGCAGCTCTATGAGGAGGGAGTCAATGATCATGTGCAGGCGCTCAAGTATTACAAAATATGTGCTGAAAAGGCGGCGGCTAGCTATGAAATCACCATAGGTCGGGCTTATCCCATCATCATCAATGCGGCCTTGATTCCCGAACAGCACTATCATATCTACATGAAAGTGGCTCAGATGCATCTGGTCACAGGAGAATATGACAAGGCCATCGAGGCGGTTGAGTGGTCACAGGAGATCTGGCCAGACAGCACATACCAATACCATATCAGGGCCCTGGCCTTGCAGCAGCTGGGGAAAAACGCAGAAAGCAAAGCGGTAATCAAAACAGCAAAAGCCCATGATCCTGATTTTGAGTTGGAATCAATGGAAGAGATTGTTTTGATGTCTTCCAAATAATCTTATTTTTGAAATATCTATAATCAAGCCTCAATGACAAACCAACGATACCAGCTGCTACTTTTTCTTGTCCTTTCTTGTTTTACTGCTCTGGCTCAACAGTCGCCAGATATTCTTCATTATCGTTTTGATGTCACTCTCACCGATGCTTCAGACCGCATTCAGATGATTGAGCAGGTTCAGTTTAGACCGCAGTGGGCTGATAGTCTTCGCTTAGATCTTGATGAGAGTATGACAGTCGCTTCGTTAAGTCTGGATGGCGAGGAGCTTCCTTTCGTCCATGAAAATGATCAGGTAGTGATTCCCTTGCCTGAGAGCAACGAGGCGATGGAGTTGGGATTGACTTACTCGGGTGAGCCGCAGGATGGTCTGATTATCTCTAGAAACGAATATGGTCGCAGAACCTTTTTTTCAGATCACTGGCCTAACCGGGCGCATTACTGGCTAGCAGTGGTGGATCACCCAACTGAAAAAGCCAGCTGTGAATTTGTAGTGACGGCTCCTTCCCAATATAGTGTAGTGAGTAATGGACTACTGCAATCCGAAGAATCTCTGGACGGAAATGCGAAGAAAACCCATTGGAAAATGAAGCATCCCATCCCTACCAAAGTGATGGCAATGGGTGTGGCCGATTTTGAGGTCAATGAGCTGGATAGCCTGTCCAAAACATGGCTGTACCGATATGGTGGACGAGATTATAAAACGGATTTTCTTGAGGCCAATAAGGTCAGGCAGTTTTTGATTGATCAGATAGCGCCATATCCATTTGATAAGCTGGATCATGTGGAGTCGACTACCAAATATGGCGGGATGGAAAATGCAGGTTGCATTTTTTATAGAGAATCGAGTGTAAATGATAAAGGAGAAATCGTCGGTTTGATTGCCCATGAAGTGGCCCACCAATGGTTTGGCAACAGTGCTTCTGAGGCTGGCTGGGAGCATATTTGGCTCAGCGAAGGCTTTGCAACCTACTATGAGTATTTGACGATCAAGGCGTTTTATGGACTGGACAGTATGCGTGCTTTAGCGGATGAGATAGAGCTAAAAATCATGGACTATGAGGACAGCCATCCTAACCAAGCTGTATTGAATCAAAACTATGAGCAATTAGATGATATCCTGAATGCGCTTAGCTATGACAAGGCGGGCTGGATGTTGCGCATGCTGCATCACTATGTAGGTGAGGATCTGTTCAATCAAATTGTGAAGACCTACTACGAGAAATACAAATACAGCAATGCTACCACAGATGATTTTATTGCAGTTGCCGAACAGGTCTCAGGCCAGGATTTGAAGTTCTTTTTTCATCAATGGTTGGTCGTACCCGGACGTCCGCATGTAGTGTGTAGTTATAAGTTCAAACGTGGGGTGCTAGAACTGGATTTCGAACAAAAATCCTCGCACATATATACGCTGAAGATCGATGTGCCTGTCATGCTTAGCCATAACAAAATGGAAATTCGCTCGGTCCTACTCAACGAGCGCCAGCAAAGTTTTAAAATTAAAGATGTCCTTATAGAGGGCAAACCAAATTTAGATCCGCTCAATCTGATCTATGGTTTTATAGAAATTAAGTAGAGCAAATATACCTTTAGAGGATTTGAACCAACCATTTATCACATATCCGTTTTATCCTATCTATTCACGCAGTAGATTGAACCTTTATTAATCAAAGACAATGAAGAAGAAAGTACTAACTCTATTGGCCCTAGCCTTGACAACCACAAGTCTGATGGCCCAAGATCAGAAATATAAAGTAACGATCGACCTAAACAATGTAGTAGAAGACCGTGTCATGGTGACATGTGAACTGCCTGCTATTCCCAAAGACACCATAGAGTATCACATACCTAAAATCGTTCCTGGAACTTATTCTATTTATGATTTTGGACGCTTTGCGTTGGATTTCAAAGCGATGAATGCCGATGGTGATACCTTGACTACCACCAATATTACAGACAATAGAATAGCCATTTACGGATCGAAGGATCTAGCCAGCATTAGCTATTGGGTAGACGATACCTATGATACAGACAAGTCCAATTTTATTTTCGAACCTGCTGGAACAAGCATCGAGGACGATACCTGCTATGTGATCAACACCTTCGCCATGGTTGGATATTTGGAAGGAATGAAGGACCTGCCTTACGAAGTGACGATTTCTAAACCTGCAGCTCTATTTGGAGCTACTGCCTTAAGTAAAGAAATCATCAATGATAGCACCGATGTTTACACGACTGGCAATTATTTTGATTTGGCTGATGGTCCTATCATGTATAGTGTGCCAGATACTGCCACTTTCGAGGTAGGTGGAGCTAAGATTTTGATATCTGTTTACTCTCCTAATAATGTCCTAGAGTCTTCTTTTGTCAAGGAACAGATCGTGCCGACCCTAGAGGCGCAAAAAGAATATATGGGTGGCGAGCTACCGGTTGATAATTATGCTTTTTTGGTTTACCTCTTCAATGGCATGTCTGGTTCTGGTGGATTCGGAGCGCTGGAGCATTCTTATTCTTCTATGTATTCTTTGCCGGAGCTTGATCCTATGCGATTGGCACAGATCATTCGTGATGTTGCCGCTCATGAGTTTTTTCATATTGTGACTCCTTTGAATATCCACTCTGAAGAGATCGGAGAGTTTGATTTTATCAATCCTAAGATGTCTAAACACCTTTGGTTGTATGAGGGTATGACTGAATATGCTGCCGGTCTGGCACAGGTGAAATACGGAGAGATGAGTATGGACGATTATCTCAATGTGATTTTCGGAAAGATCAAATCATCCAGAAGCAACTATCAGGATGATCTGCCTTTTACAGAGCTTAGCAAGAAATGCCTGGACGAGACGAAAGACCAATATGGCAATGTCTACCAAAAAGGTGCCTTGATCGGGATGGCCTTGGATATCCGTCTGAGAGAACTGTCCGGTGGAGAGTATGGCGTGGAACAGATGATGATCGACTTGTCTAAAAAATATGGTAAAGAACAATCTTTCAAAGACGATGAGCTATTCGATCAAATCACAGAGATGACTTATCCGGAGATAGGAGAGTTCTTTGACCAGTATGTAGCAGGAGGTACGCCGATTCCGTATGGAGACTTTTTGGGCAAAGCAGGGATTGATTTTGACAGTGGAGAATCAACTAAAGAGTTGAGCTTAGGTCAAATTGGTTTTGCTGTGCATGATACCCTACTCATGATTCAATCCGTTTCTAAAGCCAATGCATTTGGTAGAGAAATGGGCTATCAGCAAGGGGATATTTTTCTGGAGTTTGATGGAGAGGATATAGACATTTCAAACTATCAAGAGCTATTTGCTGCCTACAAGGAGAATCATGAGGTAGGAGACAAAATAAAGATTATTGTCCTTCGCGAAAATGAGGATGGTGAATTGAAAAAGGTGAAATTAAAAGCCAGAGCAATAGAAGTAGAGGTGACTAAGGATAGTAAAATCTCTCTTAATCCAGATGCTACGGAAGAACAGCTGGCATTGAGAAAAGCCTGGTTGAATAAGTAGTAACTAGGAAAAATAATGAAAGAAGCCGATGGGTCGAAGGACTTATCGGCTTTTTTTATGTTCCAATTGCATCGAGTTGAAAAATTGAAATTTATGAGAAACCCGTTAGGATTTTAGTTGTAGTTGTAGTGTTTTTTATACAGATTAACCAAACGAATAACCACCCCTACGTATGGCGAAAAAAGGCAGTAAAAAGAAGATTTTTGTATTAGACACCTCAGTTATTCTTTTCTCTCATGACGCAATCATGAATTTTGCTGAGCACGACGTAGGAATCCCAATTACTGTACTGGAAGAGCTGGACAATTTCAAAAAAGGAAATGATACGCTGAATTTTGAGGCGCGCGAATTCACCAGATTGCTTGATACACTGGCAGAGGGGCATATGCTTCAGGATTGGATTCCGCTCAATGGTAAAACCAAGGGTAAGTTGAAGGTATTGATGTATTCTGATACCAAAACGGACTTTGATGCAGAGCGGATTTTTGGTGAGAAAAAGAATGATCATAAGATCATCAACGCAGCACTGAAACTGCAGAAGGAAGAGCCAAACAAAAAGGTGATTCTGGTCTCTAAGGACATCAATCTAAGGCTCAAAGCCAAGTCTTTGGATTTGTCAGCCGAAGATTACGAAACAGGTAAGATCAAGAACGTCGAGTCTATGTCCTCTATGGGCAAGACCGAACTGAATCGGGTGGCGGCTACTACCATCGATGAGCTTTATAAAAAAGGATTTGTAGACGCTAAGAAGGCCTTGGGCAAATTGGAGCCCATCAAGAATTGCTATTACATACTGAAGAGCAGTAAGAATTCAGCTCTTTCCTTTTACGATCCTGTGACCTCTAGTGTGGGGCACGTAGAAAAGCGATCTGTATATGGAATCAAACCAAAAAATGCAGAGCAGGCATTTGCCATCCATGCGATGATGAATCCAGAAGTGAAGCTGGTGGCTATCACTGGAATCGCTGGTACAGGTAAGACGCTGATGGCCTTGGCATCAGCGCTACAACAGCGTAGGGACTTTAAACAGATCTATATTGCACGTCCTATTGTCCCACTGAGCAACAAGGATATTGGCTACCTACCAGGCAACATCAAATCCAAACTGAATCCTTACATGGAGCCACTTTGGGATAACCTAAAGTACATCCAGAATCAATGGAAGGAAACAGAAAAAGAACATAAGCAATTGACTGAAATGGTCAATCAGGAGAAAGTATTGATCACCCCGCTGGCATATATCCGCGGACGTAGTTTATCTAACATTTACTTTATCGTGGACGAGGCGCAGAATTTGACGCCTCACGAGGTAAAAACCATAATCACCCGAGCGGGAGAGAACTGTAAGATTGTGTTTACCGGCGATGTGAATCAGATCGATACGCCCTACCTGGACTCGCAGAGTAATGGTTTGTCGTATTTGGTAGACCGTCTACAGGGACAGTCTTTGTTTGCGCATGTGACCCTAGAGAAGGGCGAACGCTCCGAGTTGGCTAATTTGGCGAATGAGCTATTGTAAAGCTGGTCGTGTAAGAATAGCTATTCGCTTTGCACTGTAGGTTGGTCGTCTGAGTGGTTTCGGTCGTGTTGTCCCCTCTTTGAGGTAAGACAAATCCATTGTCACTTAAGTTTTGTTGGACTTCTGAATCAAGCAGATGCGAAGGCAAAAATGCCAACTGCAGCGTCAGAACCACCAATATGAAGGCAGCGAATAATTTTTTCATGAGTGATAACTTTTAGATGTCTAACTATTAGATACAAGTCACCCTGAAAAAGTTGCACGAAGGGTTAAATTTTTTTCTTAGCTCCCTTTTTCTATATCGAATCGAATGCTTTGACCGACGGGTAGGGCTTCTTTTGAGTAGATCAAAAGTTTAGATTCTGCAATTCCTGAATTCACGGATAGGTGATAGTGCATACCCATGAACAAGCATTGGCTGATTTTGCCTTCGTGAGTTCCCGAATCGGACAAAACAAAATGCTCAGGTCGAACCCCTTCTACGCTTCCATTGGTTTGGATATAATTGATTGGGCCCAAAAATTGAGCAGCATACGAGGATTTTGGGTTTTCGTAAAGCTCTTTTGGTGAGTCGATTTGGCTGATTTCTCCATTCTCAAGAATCATCACGCGATCAGCGATGGCCATGGCATCTACAGGATCGTGACTTACCAATATGACCGTCACCTCTGCTTTTTTTAAGATATCCACGATTTCACCCCGTATTTCAGTCTTCATATTGACGTCCAGATTGCTAAAAGGCTCGTCCATCAATAGTAGAAAGGGTTCGTCTGCCAGAGCCATGGCGATGGCTACACGCTGCTGCTGGCCTCCCGATAGCTCATGAGGAAATGATTTGGCTTTCTCAGTGAGCTTACAGAGTTCAAGTAGTTCTTGGATTCTGGCTTCACGGTCCTCGTCTGGATAGTAGGAGATCACCGAGGAGATGTTGTCCTTTACCGTTCTGAACCTCTCGAGTTTGAAATGTTGGGAAACGAAATTGATGAAATCATATCCTGGCACCAGGTTTTTGGCTGGGCCGGTGATCTCTTCATTGTCTACCATAATGGTGCCCTCGTCTGCATCTTCCAGCCCGCCGATCATCCGTAGCAGGGTGCTTTTGCCTGATCCGCTTTGACCTAAAATGCAGATAACCTCACCTTCGGGTATATCAAATGAAATGTTTTTGATAACCGCATTGTTGTCGAATGATTTGGAAATATTTTGGACCTGGACGAGACTGCTCATAAACAAGGCGAAATTAGTCCTAAATTTCTACTCAGTCCGAAGGATTGCTTTAATTTGAGCCGAACTTGTCAAATCAGTAGTCATATTGAATATGAGAATTGCCTTAACATTCCTTTTGGTATTGAGTGGGTCAGCATTGATGGCTCAAAAGAAATTGGTCTTTCAAAACGATCAGTTGGGAGAGACCATCGAAGTGAAAGAAGGGGATTACCTCAAACTGAGATACAAGGGGTATCTGGATCAGGAGGCGGAAGTAGAAAATTACGTGTCTGAGATTTCTGATATTGCTATTCATTACATCCAACCAACTAAAAAGGAAGGGCTAATGGATAATCGAACGATCATGCTTGGTGATATCACTGGTTTTAGACGCATGTCGAAAATGCGACCATTTTTAGTTCCTCTGACTAGCGTAGGAGTAGGGGTCGGGATATATTATACCATCAGTGCCAACAATTCATTGAACGAAACAGAGCAGCTGCTTTACTCATTGGGAGCGAGTATTGGCACCAGTTTGTTGATCAACCGGATATTTAAAACGGACATCAAGCTGAAAATGTCCGATGGATGGTATATCCGGGTAGTTTTAGCACAATAGAGCTAGAATCGAGTCATTGAGCTAATTTTTTGGTCTTAGTATTCGACTTTGCATTTATTGCTTTCAAAAAAAAAGGAACTATGAAAGCAAAACTCATCTATATCTTACTAGCCACGGTCCTATTTTCGTGCCAGCCACCTGCTTCATCTCTGAAGTCAAAGAAGGCCACTGTTAACCCTCTGATAGGTACTTGGGAACTTCAGAAAGGTACGATCATTAAAGGAGGAGATACGACAGTCACCGATTATACGAAGGGGCAGAGATTGATTAAAATCATCAACGAGTCGCACTTCGCCTTTTTGCGCCACGACCTGGAACAGGGCAAGGATAGTTCGACAGCTGTTTTTGTGGCTGGTGGAGGTAGCTACCAATTGGAGGGGGATGTCTATACCGAGCATTTGCAATTTTTGAACTATCGGGAATGGGAAGGAAATGATTTTGAATTTACCGTCAAGATCGATGGAGATACCTTGATACAAGAGGGGATAGAAAAAATTGAGGGCCTGGGAGTGGAGCAATACAATATTGAGCGCTACCTTCGCACTACTGAATAATTTGAATAAGTACATGAGGGAGATCAAGGAAGTGCCACTTTCTGTTGTATGGCAAATGCGCCACGAAATCATGTACCCTGATGAAGCTTTTGAAGTGGTGAAGTTAGATTCTGATCCGAAAGGCATCCATCTGGGTTTGTATGATGATGACAAATTGGTTTCTGTGATCTCCCTTTTTTTAGAATCAGGCCGTTTACAGTTTCGAAAATTCTGTACCAAACGTAGAGAGCAAGGCAAGGGATATGGTAGCTATTTGCTCAAGCATGTCTTCGAAACGTTCGCTCCACAATATCAGGCCAAGGCTATTTGGTGCAATGCCCGCACCACGGCAGTAGCCATCTATGAAAAATTCGGAATGCAGAAAACGCCACATGCCTATCAGAAATTCGGTTTCGATTTTGTGATCATGGAGAAGGCGCTATGAGACGAGTTCGATAGCAGCAGATTCTCGACTTATCCTTTTCTAAGCCTTCAGCGCTTCCGTTCTCTTCTTAAATGGAGATTTGAGTATATCAATGATGCCTTTGCCTTGCAACCCTGGCCCCTGGCTGTCAGCTCGCATGACTTTTTTAAGGAATTGCTCCAATGGGAATACGCACAGTGCTACCCCCACATCTATCCCGAAATCTACGACAGGAGAGCTCTGAATGCTCAGGTAATTGCCAGCAGCAGATTGTAAAAATTCAATCACCATTACAATGGTGAGGATTGTTAATCCCTCGGTGATGAGGACATTTTTGTATTTGGAAAATCTATTGAGGAATATGGATCCGATGACCAAAAGTGTCATCACGAAGATTTGAAGACCGTAAAACCACAAGGTTTGCCAATAGGGAGGATTGATGACGAAATGGATGTCATCCGACTCCTGAACATTGCCAAAAGAGTCTCTGGAGCGTACGCTCAAAACATAACTGCCTGGTTGGAGGTAAGGAAAATCAACTCTATTGTTGCTTCTCCATTTTGACCATTTGTTGTTAAGACCTTTGAGGCGATATTGATATTCTGCCTTCAATAGCCCGCGGTAGTCAGGCATTGACATTTCGAAGTGCAGGCTGTTTTCGTCATGTTCAAAACTCATGTGGTCTTCGATATTTACATCGCCATGGTTGTTAGTAACCTTCCGGAAAAACATTTTGTTCAATGCTACTAGAGAGTCGGCCACTGCAGGTACATATTGTAGTATCTCTTTCGAATCATTCAGTAGCCAAAGATGATTTCCATATTCGGAGATGTAATTCATGTTTGGAAATAGGCGGAACACGTCATGCTTCTTAATGGTTTTGTCCCGGTTGATTCTAAACCAATTCTCTCCGTTGTAGACCCAAATGATCCCATTTCTTTGCTGAAGATGTTTGACTGGATAGCCTATTTCATTGAGAAGAAGTGTGTCCTCAACTATCCGATTCATCTTGGTATTCAGATAGAAATAGCCCTGATTGTTGATCAGGTAAAGCTGCTTGTCGATGTAGGATATTTTGGCTTTGTCGACAAAGGGATTTTCGAATTCGTATTGTTTGAAGTCTTTGTTCTTTGAATCCAGATCATTGAATTCGTAGAGAGAACCTGCGGTTACGAACCAGGTCCGACCGCTGACATCATTCAGTGTGTTTAGTACCGTGTTGCCATGCAGGTCTATCTCGTCGGCAATTACCCAGATGTCATCAATTAGTTCATAAATTTTAACTTCATCGAAATAGGTGCCTATGATCAGTCGGTCATTTTTGCGCTCTCTTTCTATTAGCCTAACAGGCTCATGGATCACCAATTCCCCCACTCCTTCATTGATTTCATAGACTCCGTTGGTCCCTGCACCGAGTAGTTTGCCCTTATAAACTACAAATTTTGCAATCTTAGAATGTACCCCCTCTACAGGTTTGAAAAGGTATTTAGAATGAATAAACTCCTTTCGGATGCGTTTCTCATATTGCTTTTTGTTGGACTTTTGGATGTGTTGTGGGTTGGTGAATTTTTCTTCTTTTTTGATTTTGAAAAGCCCAAATAGTTTTTTCTTTTTCTTTTCAGGTTCCGGTTCTGCTTTTGGCTTAGGCTTGGAGGCTGTTTTCTTTTCTACATAGTAAACGGTGTTTTTGAATACATCCTCTTTATCCAGGTAATAGATGCCTTCGCTAGTAGCTGCATAGAGGGTTCTGTTGTGAAAATACACCTCCGATAAATTACCATGTAGCCCTTGGAAATTTGAGAAACTACGGAATGGTATACTGACTTCCATTCTGCTCAATCCATATTCGTGAGCTATCCATAGCCCTTCTTCCTGATCTGCCCCAATAGTGAATATTTGATTGTCGGGTAGACCTTTGCTTTGGTTAATGATCTCTTTTATCTCCGAATTTTTGTTGTCATAAAGAATGCAACCATCCTCGAGCGTACTCAAGGCAAAATAGCGATCATTTACCCATTTTCCGTCATTTACGAATGACTCGTGTTCCTCCAGAAATTCTGAAATTTTACATTCGTAGAACTTGGGTTTTCGATAGATGAATGTGCGATTGTCTGTAGTGCCCGCGATGTATTTGTCTTCAGTGGGATGTTTGTCGAAAAATAGAAATTTAGCCCCTTCGGGTGGACTCCAATCCAAAAAGGCCAGCGAATCATCTTGATATTGATAGAGGGTGTCGTGGGTCTGGATCAGGATTTGATCGTAGACTTCAAACATATTGGTGAAGTAGTCCTCAGTGTTTTTCAGATGAAACAAATAGGATTTGTTCTGAAAAGTGTGGTAGCGAGTGATATTGTTTTCGCTAAGAAAGTAAATAGATGAATCCTTGTACAAAGTCTTGTTATAAAGACCATGGTCATGCTTGTCGGGATTCAATGAGATGAACTGCAGTTGATTGTCTTTGTAGTCGATTTTTCCAAAGTCACCGACACAGCCTACGTACAATTTGTCATTGGGATCAAAAGTCACCGACAAGGCACTACTGGGAGTGGAGATATAATCCCATTTGAATCCATCATAAAACAATACGCCAGATCGATTCGCAATACAGAGTTGCCCTTTACTGTTGGAGGTAATATCGAAATTAAGGTTATCGAGACCTTCTATGGTCAAGGAGTGATGAGTGAGGAAAAGGTCACCTTGCTGAGCAGTTGACTTTAGATGAAGACTCAAACAAAGGAATAAGCTAATAATCAGGCGGTGCATAAATTCGGAATCGAAATATTATGGTATTAGATCAACTCGAAAGATAATAAGAACTTAGCAGCACATCTATTTTCATATGGCGAAAAATACTTTTCTTTGTGCGATCAACTACTGTTGCGACATAGATGAGCGCATTTATTTCATAATGGTAAGAGATTCACTCGCTATTGGATACATTGAACCTAAGTTTCGCCATTCGAATTGCGCCGAATGACTGATAAAATATTGCTCCGCTAGGAGTAGACATAACTTAAAACTATGATTGCATACAATCCCAAAAGGTGGCTGGTATTTAATTTCTACAGTCGATTTGTATTTAGAAGGCTACTGCCCATGCTTATTGGTATGGCTGCCTTTACCGTGGTGTTAGAATATTTTGTACTTGATTTTTTTCAGCTACATTATCCCGGTATCCTAAGTTTTCATTCCATACTGGGGATTTTCCTGGGGTTATTTCTGGTGCTCAGAACTAACACTGCTTACGACAGATGGTGGGAAGGACGAAAACTTTGGGGCCAGCTGGTAAACGATACTCGTAACCTAGCCATCAAAATAAATAATACTACTGATGATCCTGAAACGATCGCTTTCTTCAAGGAAATGATTCCAAACATAACCTTGGCTATGAAGGAGCATCTGAGAGACAGCCGGATTATAGGTGAGATGGAGGTCAGCGATGAAAAGCTGAAGCAAGCAATCATTGATAGCAATCACAGACCCAACTACATCAACAAATTGCTTTATAAGAAAATAAGGGAGATGAAAAATGCTGGGGTTTTGACTGATTTCGAATACTTCATGATGGACAAAGAGTTGAAAGGCTTTACGGATATCATTGGGGCCTGTGAGCGGATTCATACTACCCCTATTCCGTACTCTTATAGTATGTTTATCAAGAAGTTCATCTTCTTCTATATTTTCACTTTGCCATTCGGTTTGGTATGGCAGTTTGGGTACTGGACTACTTTGATCGTATTGCCGGTTTATTACTTTTTGTTGAGTCTGGAATTGATATCAGAAGAAATCGAAGATCCTTTTGGTAAGGATATCAACGATTTGCCTTTGGACAACCTGACCACTAAAATCAAAGCCAGCGTACACGAAATATTCGATAGTTAGGCAGAAGCAGATTTTAAGATAAGAGCCGAACAACCTTGTGTTTTTCGGCTCTTATTATTTTCTGTCTTTATCTCTTCCTCGGCCACCACCTCTCAACATCATTCTTTTTACTCCTGCATCAAAAGCTTCATACTGTTCGGGTCTACAGATGGACCTGAGTTGAGTAAAGTGGGCAAAAGCCATACTGTCCAATTCAGCCTGCAATTGTCCGGTTTTTTGGATTTGGCTGCTTAGATTATAATTTTCATTACCCAGATTATCGAATAGTTCTTTTCTCAATTGATGCATCTCCCCCCATTTGCCATGTAATTCTTGCTGGTGTTCCCTTTTGAATTTTAAAAATTCCGTAACCTGATCGTCATCAAGACCAATTTTCTTTTTTAGGATATTCTGAATGAACCATTCCTCTCCTCTGGGGACTTTTGGATCATTAAAACCCGGCTTACCCACTAAAAACCAAATGCACACCAGGTTGCAAAGTACCAGTGCAATGATGATGAAATTTTTGAGCTGACTATATTTTTGACTGTTCATATGCTATTCAAATTCATAAATACTCGTTTGATCCCAATTGTAGCTGCCTGCTATTTGTTCTGTTGAGTCAATGGCTTTGTCTTCCTGATTTTCATTCCAGGCATAATATAGACCAAAGCTATTGAGGAAAATGATACAAGCGGCTGCAGCATATTGCCAGGGCGTCAAACGGATCTCTCTTTTCTGACGCTTTTTTGCCAGCACTTTTTCATAGAGACCTTTTGGTACTGCTGCCTGCTCCGTGGGCAGGGCATTGATCATGTCATCCAAGTTGTACTTTTTCATTTCTTTCATTTAAAAGTGCGACTTTATTTTTCAAATTCTTTTTTGCTCTGAACATCAGAGATTCTACTGCCGATAGTGTGGTTTCCATCACTTCAGCCATTTCCTCATAGCTCAGTCCATCCAGATGGTGAAGTGTGAAGGCCAATCTTTGATTTTCTGGCAATTGCTGGATCAGTTGATGCAGCAATTTGACTTTGTCCTCCCCCTCCTCTATGGATGAATCAGTCTGTGTCAGAAAATCATTGTCACTGTCTATGCTTACCAAAAACCCAAATCGCTTTTTCCTCTTAGACTTTCGGATATGTTCGAGTGCTTTGTTGCAGGTCATTCGATATATCCAGGTTTTCAGAGAGGATTCCATTTTGAAACTTTCGATCTTGTTACTGATATCAACGAATACCTCTTGCGTAATATCCTCTGCATCTTCCTGATTTTGGACCAAATTCAATGTGGTATTGTATACCATACCAGCATAGCTATCAAAGAGCGCTTTGAAGGCTTGTTCGTCATGCTGGATGACCAGTCGTACCAATTGTGATTCTTCCAATATTATTGAATAAGGAAAATTATCGGGGGCTTCCCCCCGATAAAATTAATCTTCTTATCGTCCTCTTTTGAAATTTCCTCGACCCTTTTCGGATTTCATTTGATCAAATCTCAATTTTTGACTCTCATCTAGTTCAGACCTGATATCTAATTGGCAAAGCGTGCGATTGAGCATCAAGGTCTCTCTGGCATCACTGATTTGTGCTACTGTCGATTCGATCTCCTTTTTGTCAGGGCTATCAGTTGTGGTTAGCGTTTGAAGCCTGGCCTGAAGTTCATTCACCTCATTTCTCAGCGGTTGATTCTTCTTGGCATAAGTGAGATGGATGTCTTCGATCTTTTGCTGCTGCACTTCTGACAAATCCAATCGATAAGCCATTCTCTCTATCGGTGTACCCATTCTGTTTGTTTTCAAACCTCCTCTAGGGCCATTGGCTTGCCCGGGGCATTGTGCCCATGCACTTCCAGATACTAATAGTATCGCCAGTGCAGTGATGATCATTTTATTTTTCATGACGGATAATGTTTAATTATAAATATACCCCTTTAGATGACGGTGAAAAACAAAACTTGCGCTGATCAATAGAAAAAAGGCAGCCTATTACACGGATGCAAAATATACCCATATTTAGGTATAGGGGAGGGCTGTAAAAGTGTATTCTTTTGGATAAACTAAAAATCAATAAACCAAATGAAAAAAAATATTCAAATTCATATGCTTATTTTGCATATTAAATCACCTTGTTTCTTGCAACGAGAAAATTGATGCTATTGAAACAGAACAGCACAATATGGAACTTCCATTTTCCAAACATATTGCCTTGTCTGATCAGCACGGGAATGAAATGGAATTTGATCTTATGGCTGAAAGTCAAGAGATACTAGATAGTTATTCTGAGGAAAATTTCAAATTTGATGGTGACCCATAGTGATTTGTTGGAGATTGAAGCAGATACCTCTATACTGTCTTCCCAATTAGAAAATGACACTAGTGATGAGGAGTGGGATGATGGAAATAATATTAATCTAAGCTATGAAAACATGGTTTACATCTTGAAGGATGGCTTTGTGGGTTATTCTTTAACGGATGATTCTACAGCTCCTGAATTTATTAATGACAGGGGGTACAGTTGGCTCTATAAGGCTCCTACATATGATGATTATTGTGCTGTAAGAAACAATAGATGCTGTTGGAAAATTGAGGCAGACTGGTTGTACACTAATGGGTACTATAATTATTGTTATTCGCCTGATGGCTATCAATTAAAAAGTGTCGATATATATGGTGGGGGAATCACCCCTTTTTGGGGGCAAGTAGGTTCATACCAGTTGCACATGAAAGTAAAATATAGATTGGCCAGTCATAAATCACTCATTTACACAAATGAATTTTAATATTAGATAGTGTTGATTGAATCGAAATCACCAAGTGCCCCAATGACCATCTCTGGATTCTTGCGGCGCTTTACATATCTTCTCATTTTCCTCTTATGTTTATCTGTACAGGAGGCCTACAGTCAATACACAGTGAGTGGGTTTGTTGTTGATTCATTGAATAATCAAGCGCTTCCTTCTGCCTGGCTGGGTAATGAACGCCAAGGGCATGTTAGCACAAATGATTATGGATATTTTAGTATCAATAGCCCCGAAGGGGAGTTAAACTTGACTGTTTCGTTTCTGGGGTATAAAAAAAAGAAAATAAGCCTCCATGTCGAGTCAAATATGACTTTGAACATCAAGATGTCTCCCCACAGTAATGAATTGAAAGAGGTAGTGGTGATAGGTGCCTCATCCAATTTTGGAAAGAATAGCCTTGAGTCGAACATCATTAATATTGAACAAATCAAACAAATGCCCTATATGTTTGGAGAAGTGGACCTGATTAAATCGATACAGTTTCAGCCCGGTGTAAAAACAATCGGAGAAGGCACTAGTAGTATGTATATCAGAGGTGGGTCAAGTGATCAAAATTTGATAATGATCAATGACATGCCGCTTTATAATATTTCGCACATGATGGGGCTGGTGTCAGTATTTAACCCAGACGCTATTCAAAGCATTAGATTTTATAAGTCCGCAGCACCTGCCAACTATGCGGGTCGTATATCTGGGATTCTTGATGTTAGGCAACATGAGGGTAATTTTAATTTTCATGAAATAAAAGGAGGGCTAAGCTTACTAGGGCTAAGGGCAAGTGCTCAAGGACCTTTGATAAAAGGTGCAAAAACCGCTTATTTTTTATCCACCAGGGCAAGTTGGATCAATTGGTTTGTTGAACCGGAACAAGAATTCATACCAGGATATGTAGATATAAACATCGGACTCACGCACATTATTGATGAAAAAAGCCGGATTCAATTGTATTCTTATGCTGGGAGAGATTGGGTGGAGAGTGATATGGGGTTTGATAATCAATGGGGGAACACAGCAGTAAACTTAAAGTACCAAAGAGTACTAAAGCCTAAATTGTTCTCTGACTTTTCTCTCATCGGGTCGTCTTATTCTAATACTTATCAGACAGAGGACTCCATCCGACATGTTTTTTGGAAAACGGGTGTTAGCGACCTTTCCTTCAAGGCAAACGTAGAGTACAGTCATACCAATTCCAATAGTATTTCGGTAGGGCTTGCTTCAACTATTCATGATTTCACCCCTGGCGAAAGCCAATCTAAGAACACCAGTATCCCATCTTCAAATGCTGTCGAGCTAGGTACTTATATTCAATGCCAATGGGCATGGTTGGACAGGTATTTTGTTTCAGCGGGTCTGCATTGGTCCTGTTTTGCAAATTATGGTCAAGCGACATGGTATGATAGTTCAAATGGAAGAGTTCGCGAAAATGAAAGGGGAATTTACCACTATAACAATTACTTACAGCCGAGGCTGTCCGTTTCCATGAAAATGGGCAAAAAGAACCTGGTGTCAGCTAGATGTGGCAGAATGGCTCAAAATGTGATGGTTCTTGACAATTCGCAGCTTGGGTACACATCACTAGAGTCCTGGTTTCCTTCCAATCCCAATATAAAGCCAATGGTCGCAAACAATTTTTCCGTTTCTTGGGGACACACTTTGTTAGAGCGTTTTACTTTAGAGCTGGCCTCTTACTACAAAAGAGTCGAGAACCAACCTGATTTTGTTGATAAGGCTCAATTGATCGGCAACCCAAATGCGGAGCTCGAAATTAGGCAAGGCTCAAGTATCTCCTATGGTATCGAAACATCAATTTCGAAAGAAGTGGGAATACTCTTTGGAGATATTTCATACACCTGGTCCAGAAGTATAAACCATATTCCGTCCCTGCAATCAGAAAAGTATCCATCCAACTTTGATATGCCGCATGAGATAAAAGTCAACCTTGGGTTGAAGGCATCGAGTAGCTGGCAATTTTCACTCTACTGGATTTATAGTACAGGTCGGCCTTTTACACCCCCGGTGTCTTATATGATTATCGAGGGAAGGGGGATTCCTGTTTACGCCGAAAAAAATACGGGTCGGTTCCCTAATTATCACAGGCTAGATGTGTCCGCCAAATGGCTGCCGAAAAGTAAGGACGAGAGGTTTAGACAATCCATCGCCCTGAGTGTATATAACCTCTATGCCAGGAGCAATCCTATGAGCTATAATTTCACATTTACTGGGTTTTATGGACAAGAACCACAGCCTAGTATTTCTCAATATGCGATGACTTCTTTCTTTCCCAATATTACTTATGAATTTTCGTTTTAGTCTTTTGTTTGCCTTTACTACTTTTTTGATGAGTGCTTGTTCATTGACCGAAGTGCCTTTGGAGGAGTTCAATTTTAATGATGGGATTTCCACAGAGATAGTTGTATATGGTGGCGTTACGTCTCTGGATTCTTCACAAGTTGTCATACTCAAGACACCTGGGACATGGGGTGGAGTCGAGGGCAATAAGCCGATAAGTGATGCTGAGATTGTGGTTTCGGATGGTGTGAAAACATATCAATACGATGAATCAAAAGATACTGAAGAAAAGGGAGTATATTATAGCAAAATGCCTTTTAAGGGGGAAATTGGGGCGACTTATTCTATTAGGATAGACTGGAACGACAGGGTGTATACGGGACAAGACAGAATGAAGGGTTTTGAGGCAGAACTCCCCCCGTTGCCCATCACTCAGGTGTTAAGCGAAAGAGGTTTTATCGGGTTAGAAATGTTTAGGCATAGCTTCGGCTATGATGACCCTATAAAGTTGAAGATTGGGCTACTTGATTCTGTTACCAATACCACTTTGGGCTTACCTATATTATCTTTCTTTACTTCTAGAATGTACGATTTCTATCTTCATGATTTCTTTCCTATGGAAGGTTTATACAACTCTGAAGTGAACATACATCCACTATGGGGACGACCGCATGAAAAATATGTCGTGTACTACATGTCTATGTCTGATTCCTACTATGATTTCGTCTATGAAATGCTGAGCGAATCTGATTGGTCTGCTGGTATATTGAAATCTAACCCCGGAAATATTTCAACCAATTTGAGTAGTGGTGCACGGGGATATTTTTTTGCCACTTATATCTCTGCGGATACAGTAAACATGATGGACTACTCCAAATAGATATGAGAGAATGGCAACTGCTTTTCATTACTAACCTAATGGTAAACCTGTTGGCAGCTAATTGTTATGCTCAATATGGCTATAATGAATTTTTGTTGCCTTACGACCATAAGCAGTGGCAGTACGAAGAGGCCATTGGTTTAATGGATGCGTAGAAATTAACCGCCGGAGGAAAAAGTTATTATGGACATGATATTGTTGTAGCCATAATTGATAAAGGTGTAAAACTTGATCATGAAGATCTCTATGACAATATTTGGAATAACACTGGGGAAACGCCAAATAATGGGGATTATGGCTATTTTTCTGGGACTTCTGCAGCTGCTGCTTATGTGACCGGGACAATCGCTTTGCTATTTTTAATACCGTCAAATAATTTTTTCGACTTAATTTTAAAAAATCCAGCAAAATCCGCATTGCAGGTAAAAAAGGCTATCCTTAATAACAAAAGTATGTTCGAGAGTTTTGCGCCAGGACAGGACTCTATTTCTAGGTTAAACGTGTCTGAATCGTTGTTCTCACTATGTTCAGAGCTTAGAGAAATGAATCTTATTGAAGTGTTGCAGGCAAAATCAAAGCTTGTGTCGGTTTATCCAAATCCTTTTCAAGATATGATTGCTATTACATTAGAAAGTCAACTTGTAGAGAAATTGTATATCGATTCCTTCACTATGGAAGGAGTAAAAGTAATGGGTAGTACTAAAATAATTTCACGGTCAGGACTACAGACCATAAGGGTTGTGACAAGTACACTGTCTGGTGGAATCTATATTTTGAGAATTTCATCTAGTACGTATAGCACTACCCAATTGATCATAAAAAAATAACACAACATAGAATCGTCTATCTCATCAGCAGAGAAGTATCCCCATAGCTCAGGAATCGATAGTCGTTTTGCAGTGCTTGTTCATACACCTTCTTCCAGTCCTCACCTATAAACGCCGCTACCAACAAGACCAGCGTAGAGCCCGGCATGTGAAAGTTGGTAAAAAGTCCTTCCACTACTTTGAAGTCATAGCCGGGGTAAATGTAGATTTCTGTTTCTCCTTTCAGTGTGCTGATTTTTTCATCTTCCATCTTTTGAAGAATGGCCTCCATGGCAGTTTGCAGGGAGATTCCTTGTAGCTCCTCGAGGTAGGCTGTGTCTTTTTGAATCGAAAATTGTGCTTTAGCGTTTTGGGCTAACATAGCACCATACCAATAGGTGCTTTCCAATGTCCTCATGGCCGTGGTGCCTACTGCCAGCACAGGTCCTTTGCTGCCCAGGATATTTTCTATGTTGTGACGATGGATGATGATGCGCTCATTGTGCATATCATGTGCCTTGAAGTCTTCTGTTTTGATCGGTCGAAAAGTACCAGCACTGACATGAAGTGTTACTCTGTCGATTTTACAGCCTTGAGATTCAATTTTTGTTAAGATCTCATCGGTGAAATGCAGTCCGGCAGTAGGAGCAGCTACGGCTCCTTCCTTTTCAGAAAATACGGTTTGATATCGACTTTTGTCTTCTTCAGTTTCTTCTCTGTTGAGGTAGGGGGGCAAAGGAACATGACCAGCTGATTCTACTATGGTCAGGAATTCATCGGCAGTATCCCAGCTGAACTCCACCAGTCCATGCGATCGGTCAATCAATTTGGCCTCTAGTTTGATATTGTTGAGTTTCAGCGAAATGGTGGTTCCATCTTTCCATTTTTTCAGGTTTCCGATCATACATTTCCAGGTACAGGTTTTTTGCGCCTTCAGTGCATTTTGAAATTCGGTGTATGGAGAGACGGGTTCGGTAAGAAATACCTCTATTTTAGCTCCTGTCTCTTTTTGGAAGAATAATTGCGCGGCTATGACCTTGGTGTTGTTGAGAAACAGAGTGGCATCCTCTGGGATGAAATCAGTTACATTTTTGAAGCTATCGTGTCGAATATTCTGATTTTGATAGATCAAAATTTTAGAATCGTCGCGATTTTCTAAGGGATGCTTGGCGATTTTTTCTTCTGGCAAGTCGAAAAGATAATGGGCCAGTGCGGAATTTTCTTTGATCATATCTAGATGTAGTTCGACCTCAAAATTCTTGTTTTCTTGGCATAATTTGATGGTAAAGTCCAATTTTCTTATGTAATTAGTGGCACTTATGGGTTTCAAACTTGAATTTGCTTTACACACCCTGGAATTTAAATTCGATGCAGGTACTTCGCGCGGGGTTCTCAAAACCAAGGATGCGTGGATTCTGAAGTTAACCCACACCAAAATGCCTGATTTGGTAGGCTATGGGGAGGTGAGTACAATTGATCGCCTAAGCCATGATTATCAATTGGATTTCAAGGTAGAATTAGAATTGCTCGCCGAAGAAATAAGGGGAAGTAGACTCCCAGAATCATCGGAGCAGGTTTATAAGTTGGTTCAAAATCTGGTAGATGAACAAAAGCCGGCCATACGCTTCGGACTGGAAACGGCACTGTTAGATTTGATCAATGGAGGGGGATTCCAGATTTTTAAAAATGATTTTTTTCAGAAGGAACGACGTATCCCGATCAATGGCTTGATCTGGATGGGTGAAGAAAAATTCATGCTGGATCAAATCGATGAAAAACTCAAAAAAGGCTTCAAATGTCTGAAGATGAAGATTGGGGCGATTGATTTTGAGACGGAGTTGAAGATATTGGGCTCTATTCGTGAAAAGTTTTCAGCTGATGAACTGACTCTTCGTGTAGATGCCAATGGTGCATTCCGAACGCAGGATGTGCTGCTGAAGCTTGATCAGCTAGCACAATTTGATTTGCACTCTATCGAGCAGCCCATCATGCCTCGGCAGTATCATGCGATGCAGTTGACATGCAAGCGATCTCCAGTGCCAGTTGCCTTGGACGAAGAATTGATCGGAGTATTTGACAAAAAGGAAAAGCGAAAATTACTCTCAGGTATCAATCCTCCTTATATCATTTTGAAGCCTTCTCTTCTTGGCGGGTTCCATGCTACTAAGGAATGGATTGATTTGGCAGAGGAGTTGAAAATTGGCTGGTGGATTACTTCAGCGCTAGAGAGTAACATTGGCTTAAATGCTATCTGTCAGTTTACTGCCGAGTATCAGAATTTGCCTCATCAGGGGCTAGGCACGGGTCAACTTTATACCAACAATTTTTATTCTCCACTCACAATAGATGGTGAGGAGATTTACTATCATGAGAACTTCTCCTGGGACCTTTCTGCCTTGAAATTCATCAAGTAGTCTACAAAAGGACCTAACTGGTCGAAAAAGGTGGAATCACGAAACCTTTTGCTTCACTTTTACTTTTAAATAATCGCGAATCAAGATTCGTTATTACACTTTTCAAAATTGTCAAAATAAGTTTTTGCTGGACTCGGCGGCTTCTTCGGCTAAGAGTTCAGCATTTTTTTTGCCCAAATAGCGATCGATGATGGCATGGCCCAGGTAGATGAATGGGGTCATCAGAATGGCAATAATGAATTTGTAGATATAATTGACAATGCCGATGGCGATCACTTGCTCGAATGGCCAGTTGCCCCAGACATAAAAGGCAATGAACAGCACCACGAAACTGTCGATGAACTGAGAAACGAGCGTACTACCCGTGGCTCTGAGCCATATTTTGCCTGAGCCTGTGATTCTACGGAGTTTTTGAAAAACGAATACATCTAGCAATTGGGCTATGAGAAAAGCGACCAGAGACCCGATGATTATCCCCAGCCCTTGCTGAAAGATCAGCTTGTAGGCAAAATCAATATTGAAAGGATTGCCTTGATTGTCCTGGTTGTTGAAGTCCAGCCAAAAATCTGCTGGCGGTAGTAGAGTGATCACATAGATCATCAAAAAAGCTACACTGATCAATCCTGCAGTTAGGAAACTGATCTTTTTGACCCCTTTCTTTCCAAAGTACTCATTGATGATATCTGTAGTGATGAAGACCACGGGCCAGAGAATAACTCCAGCTGTGAGATCAAAATTGAGGACGAAATCTCCAAAGGTGTTGATCTGCGCGGGCGCTGTACCCAATAGCTTCTCCAATGAGAATATTTTTATTCCTAGGATTTCTGCCAGCAGGGCATTCATGATGAACAGACCACCGAGAATTAGGAACAGATTGTTTTTCTTTTCTTGGTATGCGGTTTCTTTCATGTATTAATCTTCTGAGAATTCATGCCCCTCCAGTGCTAATTCCGTTTTTTCGAAAACTGATTTGGCCTCATCGAGCATGGGTTGTAGGTCTTTGTATCGGGTAGAAAAATGCCCAATCAATAATCTGCCTACATTGGCTTTTTGGGCGATTAATGCCGCTTCAGTAGTGGTTGTGTGATGGGTTTGCGCAGCTCTTTCCTTCATGTCCTCCATGAATGTGGCTTCATGGTAAAGCATGTCTACTCCCTGGATATAAGGAATGATGGCTTCATCATATTTAGTGTCCGAACAAAAGGCATAGGTTCTAGATGGTGCCGGAGGTAAAGTATATTCCTTATTGGCATATTTAACCTTTCCTTCCTCGTCAAGTATGTCTTCTCCATTCTTCAATTGAATGATGCGAGAAGGAGGGAGATCGATCGGGAGCAGTTTTCTGTTGATCCGTCGTTTTTTAGGTTTTTCTTCGAAAAGAAAACCTGAACAAGGAATGCGATGGTTGAGAGGGAAGGAATAAATCTGAATGTTTTGGTTTTCGAAAAGCAACTGCTTATCACCATATTCCCATTCGGTCAGATTGATTTTGTAATTGAGGTTGGTTTGTGAATACTTCAGATTGATCGCTATGATATCTTTCAAGCCCGGAGGGCCATAGATATTTAGGTCTTTTTGCCTTCCGTATAGGTGCAGTGAAGAGATCAGTCCAATCAATCCATAATAATGATCCCCATGCAAGTGGCTGATGAAGATATGATCAATTTTTTGAGCCTTGATTTTATTCTTCTTCAGTTGCAACTGCGTTCCTTCACCACAATCAATGAGAAAGGGCACTTGCATCATGGTCAGCAGTTGTGACGTTTGGTTTCTGTTATGTGCAGGAACCGACGCATTGGATCCGAGTATTTTTACACTGAATGGCAATAGAAAGGGGTCTAAGAAAGTGAAAAGGGGATTATTCTTCCCCTTCTTTAAAGCCCTGCTCCAATTCGTTCATGAAAACCAAATCGATGGCCTCTTCTACGGTTGGAAGGATTTCGAGCACCTTGTCTAGTTGCGAAATGCTGATCAGTTTCATGGCATGATCTGACACACTGCAAAGGATGAAAGAACCTCCAGCCTCTGTAAAAACGCGGTTACCGACTAGCAAAGCACTAAGCCCCGAAGAGTCAATGTACTTGACATCAGAGAGATCTACGATCATATTAGCTACTCCTTGTCCCTGAAAAGCCAGAAATTCTGTCTTCAACTCTGCAGAGATGGTAGAGTCTAATTTTTCCTCGTTGAATTTAATCGTATTGTATTTCTCCTGTCTGTCTAATGTGAACTTCATAGTATCTTATTTTCTCCTCTTCTATTGTAAATTAAGCGATTTTTCGATGTTTTCTTTTATTCGATTGGAAATATCTGAAGTGTCTTCTTTGACAAAACTGTCTCCTGTTATCTTTTCGAATAGTTCGATGTAGCGATCTGAAATTGAGGTGATTTTCTCCTCGGTCATTTCAGGGATGCGCTGCCCTTCTTTGCCTTGAAAGCCTTCAGCGATTAACCATTGACGTACAAACTCCTTTGAAAGTTGTCTTTGAGGCTCACCTTTTGCCTGTAATTCGGCATAAGTGTCCGCATAAAAGTATCTCGAAGAGTCTGGGGTGTGAATCTCGTCGATCAGGATGATCTTTCCTTCATACATCCCAAATTCATATTTCGTATCTACGAGAATCAACCCTCTCTCGGCTGCCATCTCGGTTCCCCTCTGGAAAAGCGCCTGGGTATATTCTTCCAGTTGGGTATAAAGGTCCTCAGCTACGATCCCTTGCTTTAGGATTTCCTCTCTCGATATGTCCTCATCGTGTCCCTCTGCTGCTTTGGTAGTAGGAGTGATGATAGGAGCGGGGAGCTTGTCGTTTTCTTTTAATCCTTCAGGCAGAGCCACTCCACATAGCATTCGTTTGCCATCTCGGTATTCTCTCCAGGCATGGCCCGCCAGATACCCTCTTATCACCATTTCCACTTTGAAAGGGTCACATCTTTTACCGATTGTTACATTTGGGTCCGGTACGCTATCTACCCAGTTGGGTACGATATCCGCTGTAGCTTCAAGAAATCGAGCGGCAATTTGGTTGAGCACCTGGCCTTTGTAAGGAATCGGCTCAGGTAGCACTACGTCAAATGCCGAAATCCTATCACTGGCCACCATGGCCAATTGATCTTCGAACTCATATACATCACGTACTTTGCCTGTGTACTTCTTCGTCTGACCTGCAAAGTGATAATCGGTAGATTTAAGACCTTTATTCATGGAGGCAAATCTAAGGTATTGAGAGGAAAAGAAATAAATAAGCATCACTTGCTATTGGTAAATTTTACACTGCCTGAAAATGCTTCTGAGCTTAGTGTTTTTATCCATTAAGGAGAAATGGATGGGAGTGATCCTAAGGGAGCTTAATGTCTATTATGATCGTATAGATTGGATTCCTAATGTTGAGTATCGGACTAGGTTAAGAAGCAGAAAAATCAGGTAGATTCGCTATAAAACCTGCTGTCAGAGTGTATTTCTAGGGATTAATTCAAAATCATTTTTAAGTTTGATTGGTTTGTTGTCCAGAATCGCCTTGGCTGCCTCCTGGCCCATTTTTTCAAAGTTGGTGGTGATGACAGAAATACCATCGACCAATACTTCTTTTAGTGGGGTGTCATTGTAGGAAATTATTCCCACGTCTTGTCCTAGTTGAAGGCCCGCCGCTCGAGCCTGTTTGATCAGGTTTACTAGATCAGTTTCTTCTATTATAATATAAGCAACTTGCTTTTCTATCTTGTCCTCAGGTTTGATCTCATTCGTGATTTCGAACTGCACCTGGTGAAAGGAACAAAAACGTCTAAAACCCAGAATAATCTCTTTGGGGTAGGGGTAATTTTGATTTTCGGGAAATACGAGCACCAACCTTTCATATTTTTTGATCTGCTCGATTCCAGAAACTAGCGCATCATATATGTCCATTTTAAAGTCCTGATAGATAATGGAATGAAAATGGTCAACCCCATCTATTTGATGATCCAGTAGTAATATTTTTTCTTTGGGAAGTTGCTTTAGTATAGCATCAAACTCCTTAAGATCATACTGAATAAAATGCGGCATGATGATGTAGTAGTTGTAGTCAGTCAACCTTTCTCTTAGGATCTTGCTGAAAATCTCGTAACTACAGTGGTAAATGAATAAATCCAAATGTGCTTTTTCGGACAATTCGGAGGCGATTCTGTTGAAAATAACTTTCTTGTAGGAGCTCAGTTTGTTGAATAAAACAAGGATTTTTAGCCGGGACTGTGGGTTGGTGTTTTTGATGTAGTATCCCTTGCCTTTGACAGATTCAATTACCCCTTGTTTTTTTAATTCGTTGTAGGCTTTTTCGACTGTGTCTCGTGCCAGTATATAATCAAAGCTAAGTTTGTTAATAGAAGGTAATTTTTGGCCATACTTGATGGAGTCAGCCTCTATTTTCCCGATTATACTTTTGACAATTTGCTTGTATTTGGGTGTACTGGACCCCTCACTAATTTCCAAACTCAGAAATTCTTCCATTCACTTTTTTTTAAAGTATCTCAAGCCCAATTCACAAATATAGTGGATTTTGATTGGTTGCCTAGTCGGAGTGAAAAGGCTCTTTTGTGGTGATTTGTCTACAGATTTAGCAGAAATTTCTTTGTTGAAAAGCGGTAAAGTACAGGATGGCCCTTACTGTAGTCGTGCCCAACTTAGCCAAACTTAAAATTGTAGAATAAATATACTTCAGAGATAAAATGAGCACACAGACTTTTAAGCACGTAGATTATTTGTGGGAAGAAGACAAAGCGGGGGCACTCGCAGGAGATGAGGTAGCATTGCTACTGTACAGATCCAATATATTAGGGGCAGACCTTCGTATTACCAACTATGGAGGTGGCAATACGAGTTGTAAAACCATGGAAAAAGACCCATTGACCGGAGAAGAGGTAGAAGTCATGTGGGTGAAAGGATCAGGGGGAGATATTGGTACCCTCAAGCGCGATGGACTAGCTGGGCTCTATGTGGACAAGCTTCGTGCCCTCAAAAATGTTTACAGAGGGTTGGAACATGAAGATGAGATGGTGGCTTTGTTCAATCATTGTATTTATGACTTGGACTCTAGGGCTCCTTCTATCGATACACCACTTCATGCTTTGTTGCCTTACAAGCATATCGATCATTTGCACCCGGATGCAGCCATCGCTATCGCTGCTTCTAAAGACGGTGAAAAGATCATCAAAGAGGTA
The DNA here is from genome assembly GCF_025833875.1 of Reichenbachiella ulvae. Taxonomy (NCBI): domain Bacteria; kingdom Pseudomonadati; phylum Bacteroidota; class Cytophagia; order Cytophagales; family Reichenbachiellaceae; genus Reichenbachiella; species Reichenbachiella ulvae. The sequence continues at coordinate 4,807,504 of NZ_JAOYOD010000001.1, forward strand.
TATGGCGATAATTTTGCGTGGATTCCATGGCAAAGACCGGGTTTTGACTTGTCGCTTAAACTGGAGGCAGCCATAGAAGAAAACCCTAACTTGAAAGGACTGTACCTGGGAGGTCATGGACTTTTTACCTGGGGAGAAACAGCTTATGAGTGTTACATCAACAGCTTAGAGGCGATAGAGAAGGCCAGCGTGTATATAGAAGACCGTGCAGGAAAAGAGAGACCTGTTTTTGGAGGTCAAAAAGTGGAGGCTTTGCCAGCAGATCAAAGAAAAGAACAAGCGTCTCAACTAGCCCCTGTGCTTAGAGGTCTTGCCTCTAGTTATGCGAGAATGGTTGGGCATTTTTCGGATAGTGATCGTGTGCTCGAATTCATCAATAGCAAGGATCTCGATCGTCTGGCACCACTGGGAACCAGCTGTCCCGATCATTTCTTGAGAACTAAAATTAGTCCTTTGGTCTTAGACCTACCTATGGATATCGATTTGTCTGACAAGGAGGCCATCAAAGAAAAGATTGCACCAGCCTTTGAAACTTATCGTGCATCCTACCAGGATTACTACGAAAAGCACAAAAGAAACAACAGCCCGGCCATGAGAGACCCCAATCCGGTTATCATATTGTGGCCTGGAGTAGGACTTTTTTCTTTTGCTAAAAACAAGCAAACTGCTCGTGTGGCCAGTGAGTTTTATATCAATGCGATCAACGTAATGCGTGGTGCTGAGGCGATTTCTGAATATGTTTCTTTGCCATTGCAAGAGGCCTTCGATATCGAATATTGGTTGCTGGAAGAAGCCAAGCTTCAGCGTATGCCAAAAGAAAAACCAATGTCTAGAAAAGTGGCGTTAATCACTGGTAGCGCAGGCGGAATAGGCAAAGCAGTGGCTGATGTGTTATCTGCTGAGGGAGCGTGTGTGGTCATTACGGATATTGATGAGGATCGCCTCAAAGAGGCCAATGATACCTTCGGTAGAGATGTGTCTACCTATGCTGTGTTGGATGTGACGGACGAAAAAAGCATAGAGGCCGCTTACAAAAAGGCCTGCTTAGAATTTGGTGGAGTAGATGTGGTAGTTAACTCTGCTGGACTGGCCATCTCCAAGCCGCTCGAGTCGACTACTGAAGATGACTATAATCTGCTCATGAATGTACTGACCAAAGGCCAGTTCACTGTGTCCCAAAAAGGAGTGGAAATTTTGCGTGCTCAAGGCTTAGGTGGTGATATTGTCAATATTGCTAGTAAGAATGGATTGGTTTCAGGTCCAAACAATGTGGTCTACGGTACTGCCAAAGCTGCTCAACAGCACATGTCCAGACTGCTGGCCGCTGAGCTAGGCAAGGACAAAATCCGCGTGAATGTAGTGAACCCTGATGCTGTGATAGAAGGTAGCAAAATCTGGGAAGGCAAATGGGCAGAAGGACGTGCCAAGGCTTATGGTATTTCTGTAGAAGAGCTGCCAGGTCACTATGCCAAGCGTACGCTACTCAACGAAATCATCAGTACTGAAGATATCGCCAATGGTGTGTTCAGCTTTGTAGGTGGAAAACTTAGCAAAAGCACAGGTAATACACTGAATGTAGACGGTGGAGTAGCGGCAGCATTTGTGCGCTAGTTAGCCTGTTTTAGGGTATTGATCTGATTACTCAATACTAAAAGTAATACAACAATGATTTGAGTCTTCTCCGGAAAAATGTTGAGACCAAAAGATATAGTTCTATATCTTTTGGGTCTTTAGTTTCTGGAGAGACTCGATTCTGACTTAATTAAGGATTACTTGCTTTCTATCTCATAAAAATCAGGGTAGCCTTCTGGTACGATGGCGATCTGATCTAGCACGATACCGCTTTGGTTGACTTCTATTCTGAGGTTGTGCTTTCCTTTTTTGCTGAGCTCGACAGTATGCACAGTACGGGTGCTATTTCTCAAAACATTTTTTTTCCATTGGGCACTTCTGCCTTTTGTATTGATAGGATATTCCACTGGTTTATCTTCATCAATTGCCACTCTTAGTTTGTAGTTATAGTCATTGGAGTGTGTGGGTAGGCATCGGATCTCAACCTGATAGCTACCCGCTTTTTCTACCATAAATTCATATTCCAAATAGGGCATTTCTTTCGAAAAGTGTGCTTCAGAGAATGGGTGAAGAGTGACTGCCGATTGGCTATAGCCGAGCCCTTGTTGTGCTTTCCATTCGTATCCATTAGCTGCTTGGGCTTGAGTATATTCGCTTGCCTGGATAGCTATGACGTCTGATTCGATTGGCTGAGTTGTCTCTGAAGGTAGAGTATCTGTCAGATGAAAATCCGGCATGGAAAAAACTGGAAGATTCCTGGGACTCATTGACATCATGTGTTGCCATTTACCCTCACTGATTTCATGGTTGTATTCTTGGGTAAGTTGGACGATTTCATCATAGGCTTGTTGTGCCATTTGGCTCAAGTCTGACCTTTGCGAGGAGTCAGCACTGAGCATAGCCTGTTTCGCTCTTAAAAATTTAAAGTTCATCAGCGCGGCTCCCTTAACAGGGTATTCTACCAATTGGAAGTAGGCATCTCTTCTTTCTTCAGGGATGAATTTCTTTAAGTCTTCTGCCGTTTCATAGAGCTTGGTATAGGCATCAATTCTTCGCTGCAGTTCATTGTTGTTGGCTTGAGTGAAAGTAGCTGGATGTGTCTCTGTGGTAGGCTCTGTCTGACTCCAGCCCATGTACTCCGGCTTGCGGATAAAGGCCAGATGGTAGTACTCCTCCAGAAGATTAGCAATCTCTTGGGCTTTTGCCGGGCCAAACTCTCTCTCGCAATATTGCTGGAGATGTTGGTCCGGGGAGCCATAAGGTTGAGAAATGTCCCAGGCCAGGTCCATAAAAAGCTCCATATTGTACTCGGCTGGTTTGATGTCTCCCACATTGGCGATCCATATCTTTTGAGCGCCATTTTGATAGGCTCTTGTCATTTCGTAAGCGATCAGACCCGGTTGGGTGGTCGATAGCCACAGGTAGTCGTGAGGTCGCCCCCAATAGCTAAGGTGGTAATAGACACCGCTGCCTCCAGCACGTTTTTGCTCTTGTTCATCGCTATGTCTTCTGATGTATCCATAGTTGTCGTCGGTCCACATCAGACTGATGTCATCTGGTAGGTCCATGCCCTGGTTGTAGATATCCAGGACTTCTTTGTAAGGGATAAAGACCTGAGGGATTTTGTTCAACTCTACATCCAATTCATTGGATAGCATTTGTCGTTGGTCGCTGATGATGGTCTCGAGCAATTCTCTTTTCTCTTCAGGACTGGCATGTCCTTCCATGCCCGAATCATGGATGCCACGCATGCCCACCGTATAGATGTAATCTCCAGATTGGCTCTCAGCTACTCGCTCTTGCCAATAGGCTTGTACTTTCTCTCGATTAGTGAAATAATTGTATTCGCCATACTCTTCCTTCCATTCGTCTACATTGTTTCTAAGCATGGGCTCTGCATGTGAGGTACCGATGTGGATGTGGTATTTTTCTGCCATTTCCTGATTACCGGGGATGCTAAAAAAGGCCTTCGTACTGGGGTGCATGGCAGGCCAAAGGGTGTTGGCTTTGAGTCGGAGCAAAAGTTGAAAGATTTTTTCATAGGTTTTGGGGCCAATATCTCCAGTTTCTGGTTCCAGAGTTTTTGCAGCCCAGGGTTGGAGCCCCCAGTCCTCGTCGTTGAGGAAGATGCCTCGAAACTGCACAGAGGGACTTTGTTCTATCTTGCTGTTGGGTAAGTGGAGGGTGAGTTGTTCCTTCTTTATGGTTTTTACATCTGCCCACCATTTCCAGGGAGAAATACCTAGACGTTCTGACACTTCAAACAAACCATAAACGGTACCTCGAACATCACTGCCTGTGATCAAAAGTTGCTTGCCTTGCTTTAGAATGATAAATTTTTCCCATTGCTGGCTAAGGTCATTAAGGATGTCTTTTGAGTTGGTTTGAATAAGGGGATCCCCAAGACTACCGATTACAATACCTGGTGTATCAGGACCTGGCAGATCATCGGTGATAATGTTGACCTTTTCTCCTGTGATGCTTTCTATATCACTGGCAAAATCTTTTACTGCCCAATGGATCAAGGGGTCGCTTTTCGCATCTACATAGATAGCAAAAGTTGCTGGATCGATGATGAAATCATCCTTATGTGTCTGGCTGCAACTGACTAAGACTAGGAGTAATATAGGAATGTATCTCATGAGACAAGTTTTAATGAAAGAGCCAGTTAGAATAATCTACTGGCTCTTAAAATTAGTTTAAAATGATAACCGTCTTTTCTCCAATTGCTTTCCTTCACTGTCATGCTGGATCGAAATCCCTGAGATGAAGTTGTCCACAGTTCGGGCTTGTATTTGATATATGGATAATACACCTATTGCGAATAAAAGTCCGGCTGTTTTCACCATGCCTTTGTTCATAATCAACTGTTATTTAAATGGTAATAAAGCTATAGTACATTGACGAAAGGTTGGATAAAGGCCCATCTGGATTTTCAATTAATTGGGTTGATATGAAAATCCAGGTGGGGTACATATCAGATTGCAACCTGATATGTGATATTAAGATGGAAGTGATCTAAAGGCTCAACTTATACACTTCACTTCCAGCTAGTAGAAAGCAGCCCAATCCGTAATCTTCAAAATCAGGAACTTTGTCATAGCTGAGTGGCTGTCCTGTAGAGGGTTCTTTGCCCGTGCTTTGTACGTAACCCAAGAAGCCATCGGGATGTACAGCTTTGTCTAGCATGGCATTCCAGGCCTTGGTCACCACTGGATGGTAAGTGGCTGAGTCCAGAATGTTCTGATTCAGACCCCAGGCCATCCCGTAGACGAATAAAGAAGTACCGGTCGTTTCTGGTCCTCCATAGTTGTTTGGGTCGTGGAGGCTGGCATTCCAAAACCCATCTTCTCTTTGAACTTTAACTGCTGCCTCCAGCATAGCTTTGAGATCTGCCAGGTATTCGTCTCGGTGCGGTTCATCTGCGGGGATATCCTCAAGTACGCGCACCAGTGCAGCGACCACCCAGCCATTACCTCTTGACCAGTAGCAATCTTCACCATTTGGTTCGGTGTAGGGAGGATCATAGTCTGCATCTCGCCACCATAAGCCATCTTCAGGGTTATAAAGGCCGTTTTCTCCCTCTATGTTTTTTGAATAATCGTACATCGCATACATACGTTCGAAGTAGCTACTGTCTTTTAGTATTCTGCCTAGTCGAGAGTAAACAGGCATGGCCATCTGGATGGCATCTATCCAGTCCCAGTCATCAATTTTGTCAGTAACCATCATGCTGTCGATAGAGGCTTTTACACTATCTATTCGTTGGGGTTGTGGGTCGATTTCATACAAGTCAAGATAAGTTTGTCCCGCGCATTGATTGTCGGCATTGCGAGTAGTGATGCCATATCTAAAGCTCCAGTCATGAGCCTCGGACCAAGAAACAGCATAATCATAATATTTGTCTTTTGGATCAACACTGTAAAGTGCCATCAGTCCCTCATAATACACCCCTCGCGTCCAGATATGGCTCGGCCATGTTTTGCGACCGACGATGGGAGCTCCTGTGTCGGGCCACTTGTCCATGAAGTACTGATTGGTCAGCTGCATGATTTCCAGTGTTTTGTCTGCAGTTGGAAGCGTGTTGGATGGAGATTGACATCCCTTTAGAGTCAGAATGGCCACTATGGCCAATGTTATGTATGATATGGGTGTTTTCATTATTGATTTTTTATTACCCTTCAAAAGAAAGAGTTTCATATAAATTACCCATCCTGCCGTTACCTGTTGAAAGAGCAAATCTGGATAAAAAGTAGAATAGAAGAGCGACTTTATGTTGGTTGATCGCTAAGATAATTGAAGAGGTCGAAGGTGTTAATAAAGAGTTGTAATTGCTAATATAAGTAGGGTAAGTAGTTCAGCGATTACACCCTCAGGGCTGTAAGATATTTTACCACCAGTTCAGTTGTATTGTTACAACCCAATTTTTGCAACATGTTCTTACGGTGGGTTCGAACCGTGTTGAATGAGATATTAAGGATTTCAGCAATCTTTTCTGAACTGTGTCCTCTGGTGAGTAGTTCAGCGATTTCTATTTCTCTGGAGGTGAGGTCAAGATCGTTTATGGCTTTTGCTGATTGCGAGGAGGCCTTTTCATTGGAATGTACGATAGCAAGGTTGAGTGTAACGAGTAATTGATCAATGTTGTAGGGCTTGGTGACATAGGCATATGGACGTGTCTTTTCTGCGCGTTTCAGTGTAGAGATATCGCTGTAAGCTGTGAGGTAGACGACTGCAGCCTGATTTTTTACCACTTCAGTCACAAAGTCAATACCGTCGATATCACTACCTAGATTGATATCGCAAATAACTATGTCAAAGTCATGGTCAGACCAAAGAGATTTCCCTCTTTCGGGACTAGTTGCGATATGACTTTCGTATTGATGTTTCTGCAGGTGCAATCGAATATTGTTGGCTGCCAGCACTTCATCTTCTAATATTAGAACCTTCTTATCCATTATTCACCACTTTGCTTTCTTTCGTTTGGTTCAGGTAGGTTACTCGTCCATAGATACAGTCTTAAGGTGAAGGCCATTTTGCCCTAACATCTTAAATTCAAAAATAAATATAGCACCCTTTTCGGATCTAGTTTGCAGAGAGCCGTTTAATTCCTCTGTCAAAATATCCATAAGCTGAAACCCAATGCTAGAGTCTTTTCTCAAGTTCAGGTCTGGTAGTCCTTTTCCATTGTCCCGATACTGCATCTTTAGCAATTCTTCGTTTTGGTTCAGTTGGATGGAAATGATTTTGTCTTTTTGGTCTTTGTCAAAAGCGTGTTTGATTGAATTGGTGATGAGTTCATTGAGAACCAATCCCAGATAGGTGAGTTTGTCAGAAGGACAAAAGATAGGGGCTAAGTCTAATTGCAAATCTATTTTTAGGCCAGAAAAATCTATCAGATCATTCGATAGTTCCGTAAAGAATTGATCGATTCTAATGTCCTCCATTTCACTCTGGGTAAGCAAGTCGTGCACTTTGGAAACAGTAAAAATTCTTGATTGAAGTTGTTTGAGCTTGTCACTATGGGGCTGATCAGAGATCGAAATGTTTTGAAAATCGATAAGACTGGTGATCAATTGAAGATTGTTTTTTACCCTATGGTTGAGCTCGCGCATCAAAAAGCTGATGTTTTCTTTCTGCTTTCTAGTCAGCGTAAGGGATTCGTTGAGTGCTCGATTACTCTTAGTGAGTTCTTTGGTCCGCTCATCGACCATTCTTTTCAGCTTTAGGGTATTCTTTTTTTGTTGGTGGTCGCGAATTACAAAGGCCAGCAACAAGACAAAAACAACTGTCCCAATTAATAAGCCTTTGAACCACATAGTTGCATACCAGGGAGACCTTATGGTTATAGTCAGTTTTGTAGAAGGACCCCAAATCATTTCGTTGTTACTGCCTTTGACTATAAATTGGTAGGTGCCCGGATCCAAGTTGGTATAGGTGGTGGAATTTTCTTTGGTAACAGGTCTCCAGCTCTGATCAAAACCTTTGAGCATAAATTGGTAATGGTTTTTTTCTGGCCATAGGTAGCTCAGTGTTACAAAATTGAAGGTGATTACATTTTGATCATGAGAGAAACTTAATTGATCAAGGTATTTTACGTTTTTATCAATGGGTTTACCGAAAAGCTCGACACTTTCAATCACCGTTTGACCCACTATCTGGTTGGTATAGATGCTGTCTGGATGAAAGATGTTGAAGCCGTTCATTCCTCCAAAATACAGGTATCCTGCCTCGTCTTTGTAAGAAGCTTTGCCGTTGAATTCATTGTTTTGAAGGCCATCTTGGTCGGTATAGTTTTTGAAACTTTCCGTATCAGGATTGAACTCCGAGATACCATAGTTGGTGCTCACCCAAATATGGCCTCTGCTGTCCGACTCCAAGCCATAGATGAAATCATTGGGGAGGCCTTCCTGCTCCAAATAAAAGGTGGTTTTGCCGTTGCTGATTTTGTTCAATCCCTTGGCTGTTCCTACCCAGATGTTGCCCTCGGGGTCTTCATCTATCGCAAAGACTCGTTCATTTGATAAGGAATCGTAGTAAGTTTCTTTCCCGTTTTGGATTTGATATAGACCATTGTCACTGGCCAGCCAGATGGAACCTTTGGAATCAATGAAGCTGTTACGGGATCTGATCAAGTTGCTTCCTTTGATGCTCTTTTTCTTCACTTTGTGGTCTAGGATGTTGAATGAGTAAATGCCGTCGGACCAGGTGTGTATCCATAGAGAATCTTCGGAAACAGGAGTGATTTGTATCACCTCTTTGTCTTCGATAGGCAGAGAGATACTCTCGAAACTATCATTTTTGCGGTTGTATTTCATCAATCCATCTCCAAATCCACCAGCCCATAGTCCTCCTTGTAAATCTTTGGCCAGAGTGTAATCAAGATTTTGGGTCAGGTAAAGCTTGTATGTATCGCTACTGAATAGGTAATTTACTATTCCAAATTCAGTGGCCATCCATAAGGTGTCTCCCTCTCTTAGGAAATTGAACATGCTGATGAAATCCTTTTTTGGCGCATTTTTAACCTGAATGCGATAGGGTGAAAACTTTTTTTGATTTGGATGATGATAAAAAACTCCTCTACCATCTGTGCCTATCCATTTGCCTCCCTGGGTATCGTTTTTTATGCTTAGGACTGTGGTCTGTAGTGATTTACCAATGTTGTTGGCGAAGATGACTTCCTGCCAATTATGGTTATTATCCAATAGGTGGTTTTCGTTTTCTCCACCCACAAAGACATGCTTATTGTCCCAATGAAAGAGTGAGCGGACTTGATTGCCCTGACCTGGCATGGGGATAGCTTTTAAGGTGCTTGAATTTTTGTCCCAGCTGAAAAGGCCATTTTCAGTTCCTACGAGTAGGGTGAAATGGTCTAATGGAAGCAGAGCCTTGACATCCTTTACTCCTAAATCAAATGGTACGATTGATTTTTGAGAAAGGTCTAGGAGATAGCTATTGCCAAAGTTGGTGCTAAACAAAAATTGATCGGTCTGATATGGACTTAAAGCCAATACAAACTCATTTTCTTTGGCCTCCGAGATGTTGAGTATATTTTGGGAAAGGTCTCTTTTGTCGATAAGAATACAGTGGTCGATTGTACCCGCCAACATGTACTGGTCATTAAGTGCAGTGATTTTGTAGGCGAATTTGGTTTGTGGGTATCGATTTAAATTAAGAGAGTCTTCGAAATTGATGTATCGATTTTGAGAAATAAGGTATGCAATAATCGACCGTGTGTTGGTTGCCATCCAAAGTGTATCGTTAGAGTAATAGAGATCTCTAATGTGGTCGTCTAACAGGCCATGGGATTTGCCATTCGCCTTGAAAACCTCCATCGATATGCCATTGAATCGGTTGAGGCCATTTTGTGTAGCAATCCAGAGGTAGCCCAAACTGTCAAAGTCTAAGGAAAGTGCGTTGAGCTGAGAGAGTCCATGGTCTTGGGCTATGTTTCTGACCTGAATGGTGTCATGAGTGACATGCTGAGCCTGTAAACAAGGAAGGCCAGTTAATAGCGTGACGATAAGTAAGAGTTGCAACTTTCTCATAGAGTGCATGCAAACTATGATACTTTTTGGACAATTGAAAGTTGATAAAAAACACTCAACTTGTAATTTGAAGTGCTGCCCTATTGCTTTATGTCTCAACCCTAGCTTTTTTCACTAAAGTTAGGGTTGAGAATATCACTTATCTTAAAATTATGTTCGATTCATGGTTTAGGGTTGAACCTGTAGTTTCGCCTTACCAGTCTTCAGTCCCGTGGCTGTAGCTTTGATGCGGATGGTACCTGGGTCGCGATCCCCTCTTATAATCAGCAATGCCTTTCCCTGGAATACCTTCCTCTCGTTGGACTGAAAAAGTTCTTCACTTATTACGTCAGCATTGCCTACTCCAGCGTTAGTGCCTGCACCACTTACCTCAAATTGAATGTTATGACTAGCATCAGGGACAAGTCTGCCTTCTCGGTCGGTGACTTTGACAGTGATGTAGGACAGGTCCAGTCCATCTGCTGTCAAATTAGTTCTATCAGGCTCCAACACGATTTGATAAGCTTCACCTACTGTTTCGAGCTGGTGTTCTGCCACTACCTTGCCATCTATTCGGGCGATGGCTTTGATCTCTCCAGCTTGGTATGGTACGATCCATTCGAGCTGTTTGTGCATAGCCGGTCCGGTGTTGATGGGATTGTCTGGGTCGTACTCTTCTGCTGAGTAGGACTGAATGTCTTTGGTGTAATATTGTTCAGGAATCTGTTTTGTTCCTACTGATTTCCCGTTGATGAAAAGTTCTACTTCCTGTGCGTTGCTGAAAGTCATCAGTCGGACAGAGTCTTTTCCTTGCCAATTCCAGTGAGAAAACATCGGCTGGAACCTTAAGTTAACTTCATTCCAATATTTAGTGGTTTCGTCGCTGGGATCATAAGAAGTGATGTGAACCATTGGCTCATCGCTGTGGAGACTTTGGATGTAGTAGCTGAAGGGCTTCCAGTGGTCATTCCAGTCTATGATGCCATTGGGCCATCCTTTGGCTGGCCATCCGAAGGACTCGCCGATGTAGTCGGTACCACCCCAGTAAAACATGCCCACGCCATAGTCGTGGTTGAAGTTGAACCATTCGTTGCCCAGATTGCCGACTTGTGCCTCGCTGAGAATGAAGGTCAGCTGAGGATAATTAGCGCGATCGATAGGCCAGAACTCCTCGCGATAGTTGGTGCTGACGATGTCCATGTAAAACTCCATTTCAGGTGGTCCTTCGCGGTAGTAATTTTCGGTTCTATAAGCACCACTCCTTCTGGAGGGGTGCAGGCCACAAGTGACCTTGCGCATAGGCTCTAACTTATGTGCAAAATCCGCCATGGCCTTCATTTGGTCGATCCCAAAATTGTATTTCGGATCTCGTTGTTTCTTGGGTTCGTTACCCACACTCCAGATAAAGATGGAAGGATGGTTTCTGTCTCGGCGGATAAAAGACTCCAGGCTCGATCGCCAGTGGTCTTCGAAGGCATTGCCTTCACCGTAAAATTGATCACTCCATTTGTCAAAGGCTTCATCAAAGACTAGGATTCCATTCTTGTCGCACCAGTCCAGGATGAATTCGTCGTGAGGATTGTGCGCTAGGCGGATGGCATTGCAGCCGAGTTTTTTTAATCCTTCCAGTCTTCGCTCGAACCCACGGTCAAAGGCAGCCGCACCCAGAGGTCCTAGATCGTGATGGATGTTTACTCCTTTCACCAGTACCTTTTCGCCATTGACGAGCAGCCCCCTGTCAGGATGAAAATCGATGCTTCTTACCCCGAAAGTCGTTTCGAATTGGTCGGTTACTTTTCCGTCTACAGAAACTGTGCTTAGTGCTTTGTACAGGTTGGGCGTTTGTGTCGACCAGAGCTGTGGAGATGAAATTTTTAGTTTTTGATTGTAAAAGTAAAGTTCGCCTGCTGCAAGAGGCACGATGCTATGGGTGGTCGCTATCTTTTCTCCTTTTGGATCAAAAATTTCCGTCAGCAGGGTGGTTTCTCTGGCTTCTGAAGCATCGTTCAATACTTCAGTCTGGATTTGGATACTAGCCTGCGTGTCACTAATCGCTGGAGTGGTGATGTAGGTGCCTTTGTCTACGATGTAGGTGGCGCTTCGCTTTCTGAGCCAAACATCGCGATAAATACCTTCGCCATTGTACCAGCGGGAGCTATTCATGTCAGTGTTGTCATATTGTACTGCGATCAGGTTTTTGCCTTCCTGGATTTGATCGGTGATATCGATTTCGAAGCGCTCATAGCCGTTGAGTTGGTGAGCGACCTCTTTCTCGTTGAAGTAGACCTTAGCATCTCGATAGATTCCTTCGAAATAGAGGAAGAAGCGTTCATCTGCTTGAGGTAGACTTAGTTTGAGTTCTTTTCTGTACCATCCTTTCTGACGGGGACGGAAACCATTTTTTTTATCACTATTGAGGCTGTCTTGGAAGAAAGCGCCATAGATCGAGGCGTCATGGGGAAGCTGAACGGTTTGCCATTGGCTATCGTCATAGGAGAATAAGAAGGCTTTTGTGTCCTCTGCATGACTGAATTTCCAATCAAAATTGATGCGTTGATTGCTACGTGGCTGTGCCAATAGCAGATGAGACAGAAGAGTGAATAGTAATACTAGTCGAGTTTGCATGTTTTAGAAATCTATTACCTAATAAGGTCGAATTATTTGTGAGATCAAATTAGAATTTTTTTTGCAGAGGAATTGTCCTGCTCCATCCTGTTATTTGGGTCAAAGGGACTCAATTGGATGACATTTTTGGGATCTGATCAAAGGTCTGTATTTAGGAGTTCTTATGGCTTGAGAACTACACTTAGTTTATCAAACGGCCAAAGTCATAAATTTCCTCTTTCTCCACTTCACCTTTTTTATCATAGTAAAGCCATGTCCCGTCTTTTTGGTTTCGCTGATAGTTTCCTTTTATTTCTGGCTCGCCAGATTTGTAATACTTGATGTATTCTCCGTCCAATCGGTCAAATTTGTAGTTTTTTATTTCTAGTGTTTTCCCATTTGGATAAAAGGCAGTACTCGAGCCATGTTTTTTTCCTTTTAGGTAGTTTTCTATCAGCAGTTTCTTCCCCTTTTCACTGTAAACCATTCTTTTGCCTTCCAATTTGCCCGCCTTGTAAGGCTCTTCGATGTGCAGGTCGCCTTTACTATTGAAGTATTTCCATGTTCCGGTTTTGAATCCATCTTCATATCGAATGCTAGCGGTCAATTCACCCTTGTCGTTGAACTGTTCCTCCTGCCAATCTTTTTCATTGTTGGAGTAGTTGCTTTTAGATTTGACCTTGCCATTGGGGTAGTAGCTCAGGTTTTGCCCAGTCCTTTTCCCTTTCAGCAAATGAAGCTTTTGCTTGATCGTTCCATCAGGATAGTAAGAAACGATGTCTCCATTTAGCTGCCCATTGATGTATTGGCCGGAAGTTTCAAGCTGCCCATTTTCGTAGTATTTTTCATAAACTCCTTCTTGTGAACCATTGATCTGATGGGCCTTGGTATTGAGTTGACCATTGGGGTAGTAGCTGAGTTGCTCACCGTCAATTACCCCGTTTTTGTAATTGATTTGGGACTTTAGAACACCTGTTTCGTAGTAGGTTTTATTAATGCCGTGCTGTTTGCCTTTTAGGTAGGTGATTTCTTCTTTGATGTTGCCGCTAGGCCAGTACTCTACGACTAGTCCATCGGGTTTTCCATCTTTGAATTGCGTCTCGTTTTTGACCTGACCGTCAGGGTAGTAAGAATGAAGAGTGCCGACTAAAGAATCATTTCTGAAAGTGCCTGACTGAATCAAATTACCGTCCATGTCAAATACCTGTGTTTCTCCCTGACGTAAGCCTTCTAAATAGGTCGTTTTACGTTGGACCTGACCATTTTCATAGTAGTTGATGAAGTCACCATTTCTTTTTCCTTCCGAATAATTCCCAGTGACGATTAATTTGCCAGAGTAGCTATACATTTCATAAGGACCGTCGATGAGGGTGGTGTCATTCTTGTCAATTGTAAAATAGATCTCCTTGATCGGGTGCCCTTCATCTGAACCCTGCTCATATCTGGTTGTTACTTTCTTTTGAGCGAAAGCTGTAATTGCAAGAAGAGATAAAATGATACTTAATACTTTGCTTTTCATTCCTGATATTATCAAGGGCTTTGCTTCCTGAGACAACAAAGCCCTCATTCAATTTTTAACTAACTCGACGTTTTAGCATTTTTCAATCACAATTGCAGAGGCACCCCCTCCACCATTGCAAATTCCTGCTACTCCGATTTTTCCTTTTTTCTGATCTAAAACGGAAGTAAGAGTCGTAATGATACGTGCCCCTGAGGCTCCAAGTGGATGCCCAAGCGCAACTGCACCTCCCAATGTGTTGACTTTTTCCTTGTCCAGAGATAGCTCCTTGATATTCGCCAGGGCCACTACGGAAAAAGCTTCGTTGATTTCATAATAATCAACATCTTCAGGCTTCAGACCCGCATTTGAGATGGCTTTTGGGATGGCCAAAGCAGGAGCAGTAGTGAACCAAAGTGGTTCGCGTGCCGCATCTGCAAAGCCGATGATTTTGGCTATTGGTTTCAGTCCTAGCTCTTCCATTTTTGTTTTGCTGACGACTATTAATGCTGAAGCTCCGTCATTGATGGTCGAGGCGTTGGCAGCAGTCACTGTTCCGTCGGGATTGAAAACAGGTCTGAGTGATGGGATTTTTTCGAATTTCACTTTTCTGAATTCCTCGTCTTCAGATACAACTACTGGATCTCCTTTTCTCTGCGGAACTTCTACAGGAATGATTTCATTTTTAAATGCGCCTTTTTCTGTTGAGTCTGCAGATTTTTTATAAGAGTTGATGGCGTATTCATCCTGCTCCTCACGACTTATATTCATTTCCTTGGCGGTGTTGTCAGCACAGCTGCCCATGGGGAATTTGTGATAAGGTTCCCAAAGGCCGTCGTGGAGTAGGCCATCGAGCATCTGTCCATGTCCATAGCCATAACCATATCTTGCTTTGGGTAGATAATAGGGGATGTTCGACATGCTTTCCATACCTCCAGCAACCACTAGGTTGTTTTGGCCGAGCATGATGGACTGCGCGGCTAGCATCACGGATTTCATTCCAGATGCACATACTTTGTTGATGGTCGTACAAGGCACGTTGTAGCCTATGCCTGCGCCGATTGCTGCCTGTCTGGCAGGTGCCTGACCTAGTCCAGCTGATACGACATTGCCCATGTAGACTTCATCCACCTCTTCCGCCTTTACATTGGCTTTTTCCAATGCGCCTTTGATAGCTGTGGTACCGAGCGAAGTTGCCGAAAGGGAGGAAAGACTCCCACCAAAACTACCGATAGGCGTTCTGACTGCCGATACGATGTAAACTTCTTCCATAATTCTTTGTGTTTTTGGGTCTATTCTCGATCCGAAGCTCGAGAGTTAATTGTTAATGGGTGATAGTTGTTAGGAGATTTGCAGTGATATGACGATGTTATGTTCACCACTATTTTATTTTTTATTGTCCATTAAACTATCCCCGGTAATTTAATCAATGACTCATGCGATACTCAAACGATCGGACGCTTTTTCTTGAATGATATCCTGTACCGGACGGTTTTCTATTTTCGATTCCAGCCAGGAGATAATGTCAAAGTAAATAAAGGCCCGTTTTTCATAAGGGTCCTTCGACAATTCCAAAAGGTTGTTTCTCAGGGTTTCGAAGCGTTTTTTCAGTTCCTCTTCGGTAATGTTCGTCTTCAATCGTACCAGGAAGTTGAGGATGTATTTCTGAAACTGATGGAGGTCTTCTTTCTTCAGGAGAAAACGATAAGTCGACCGAACATAGTACTCGATCAATTCCATATTGCCCAACTCATAATGGCTGATTAGATTGACTATGCGTGCAAAACCATGGATGTCTTCACGTAGATCCACCTCGTGAGAATTGATGATTTTGTTGAGCCACGAAACGGCTGTTTTATAATCTTCATTTCCGAAGTAAAGACAGGCAGTTTTGAAGTACATGATCACGCGCGAATGTGGGTCTAGTTGCAAGGCAAAGTGCTCGATGCCCGGCATGATTCTGTCCATCAAGGCCACTCCTCGAGCGAAATCTCCTTTCATAAACAAGCGATTGAATTCGTGAACAAAAGTGTATTTCTGAAGTTTCAACCGGATGTTCTCATTCAGATATGCAGAAGGTAGATTATTGAGCGAGCGAAGTTCACGGGTCGTGTTTTGAAATTCTCGATACTTAAGCAGTTTGTTTTGGGCGATTAATAGATAATTCAGACTGGAAATGTAGATCTCCAGCCTGGAAAGAATCAAGGTCTTTTGGCCAGTGAATAGTTCTACCAATTTGCTCGCATACTCGTACCCTCTGTCGAAATCCTGTATAAAGAAGTAGTAGCCAATATATAAGTTGTATAGCCCGATCTTTTCGCTAACTGAAAAGGAGTCTTCTTCGAATAGAGGAAGGTTGGTTTGAAACACGTTATTGATCTCGCGAAAATCCTGTTCGTTTCGGATGAAGCCAATTTTCTTGTACATGGCTTGCAATTTGAACTGAAGGTTGGAAAAAGCATTGATGTGGTTGATGCGCATCGCGGTTTCTTCTATTTCGGTGATCACCTTGTTGGTGCGTTCCAGACTATCGCGCACTGTTTGTCGAGTCAGCATTTGCTTCTCCCATTTTAGGATCTCTAGCTGCATTTCCAGGTTGTCACTTTTGATTGCAAGCTTCTTGGCCTTTTTGATCACCTCGGCACATTGAGAGTACAGACTCTTATTGAACAAAATCTCAGCATGATCTACCATGTCACGGATTTTAATGTTAGGCAGTGTATTGGAGTTATAGTCCCTTAGAGATTCCAAAACCTTGGTGTAGAGATGAGCCTTCAGGTTAGAAAGTTGACTGGCTTTGATTCCAGGTTCCATCGCCAATATTTCTTCGTCATCAAATTGCTTCTGTTTCTCTATGATGGCGAACAACCTTGTGTATTTTGCATTTTCCGTCCCCTGGCTCGACATTTTGAAATAGCGCTTTTCACTTTTCTTGAGCGACTTAATCAATAGAAATAATGAGTCCGATCTTTCTTTAGACATTGTAATTGCAATTGATCTTAATATACGTTTTAGCTCTGTTTTGGTTGGTTATTGCTCTGTTAGAGATCGTAATTAAATAAAACTATGGTATTTTTTAGCGAATTATCGCTAATTACTTTTGAGTCATTAGAATTATAAAAGAAGACTATGGATAATCGCATACACATATTCGACACTACTCTGAGAGACGGAGAACAAGTACCAGGCTGCAGATTGAATACTAAAGATAAGCTTTTGATCGCAGAAGAACTGGAATCTTTAGGTGTTGATATCATCGAGGCGGGCTTTCCTATCTCCAGCCCTGGGGATTTTGAGTCGGTAGCGGAGATTGCGAAAATCGTCAAAAATGCTACAGTATGTGGATTGACTCGTGCTGTACAAAAGGATATAGAAGTGGCAGCCGAAGCACTCAAACATGCCAAGTTCCCAAGAATTCACACAGGTATTGGGACCTCAGATCAGCACGTGTTTACTAAGATCAAAACTACTCGTGAGGATATTTTGGTCAGAAGTAAGCAAGCCGTAAGATGGGCAAAGAAGTACGTGGATGATGTTGAGTTCTATGCAGAGGATGCAGGGCGTACAGAAAATGCCTTTTTGGCTCAAGTGGTAGAGGCGGTGATAGCTGAAGGTGCTACTGTAGTGAATATTCCAGATACTACTGGATACTGCTTGCCAGAGGAGTACGGAGCTAAAATCAAGTACCTAAAAGAAAATGTGAAAGGCATCGAAAAAGCCATCATATCCACTCACTGTCACAATGATTTGGGATTGGCCACTGCTAACTCAATCGCAGGTGTACAAAACGGAGCTCGTCAGATCGAATGTACCATCAATGGTATTGGAGAAAGAGCAGGAAACACGGCACTCGAAGAAGTAGTGATGATCATGCGCAAGCACAACTGGATGAAAGCAGAAACGGGTGTGGTATCGAAAAGACTGAATGCTATCAGTAAGCTGGTTTCAGAGAAAATGAGAATGCCAGTGCAGCCTAACAAGGCGATAGTGGGGTCTAATGCATTTTCTCACTCATCAGGTATCCATCAGGATGGTGTGATCAAGAACAGAGACAATTATGAAATCATCGATCCGGCTGAAGTAGGGGTAAACGAATCGTCGATTATCCTAACTGCAAGAAGTGGTAGAGCTGCGTTGAATTATAGACTAGAAAACCTTGGAGCAAAATTGTCTAAGGATGAATTGGAAGTGATTTATCAGGACTTTTTGAAAGTAGCTGATCAGCATAGTGTGGTGGAGGACGAACAACTGAAGGAGTTGATGAGTGCACACCAGGCCATCGATGCTTAATAAAGATATGAAGTACAAGTTGAATTCGAAACAATCTGAAAAAGGCAACCAGTCCAAAGCAAAGGCTGATAAGGGTTTAGAACATGAATTGAATAGTCGCATGTTTCTACCTTCGAGTCAATGCCGTGGTAGCAAGAGTCATTATCTCTTCGCATTTGGAGCGGAAAGCCTGAATTGACAAAATCGAGCCCTTTAGTAGAAGGCAAAGGGAAAGAAGAATGAGGAAAATGTTCCTCATTTTTTCTATACAGGATTGAAATTGTAATGTGTGGGAAGGCCATTTGATAAAAAACAAACTTTTTGTTTGGAACTAAAAATTAAAATGATCTCCTTTGGCAATAATTAAAGAACGAAATGATAACAATTATTGTCATAGCATTAACGATTGTAGCAGTGGTCGCGTGGGCCACCGGTCGGGAGTGATATATCAATAATTTTAGAAAAATATTTGAAGCGTCATTCCCACAGGAATGACGCTTTTTTATTGCCCAAAACAACAGACTTGAAAGTGATAACGATTATTGACTTAGTGGCCATTGTACGTATTGCCGTCAGCGACGGAAAATGAGAGAGGTGTGTTTACCACAATAAAAAAGGCCTTTCTCTGTACAGTGAAGGGCCTTTTTTATGCTTCAATGATCAGAACCAAAAAAGAGATTAGACTATGTATTACAACGAGAACTCAATAATCTACCAGGACGGCCAGTGGTTGAAAGCCATCGACGCGAAGGTGAACCTGTATAGTCAGACCATGCACCACGGCAATGGGGTGTTCGAAGGTATCCGTTCGTATGGAAGTGCTGCCGGCCCAAATATTTTCAAGGCCAAACAGCATTTTGAGCGCTTGAAATATTCTGCTGAAAGAATGGATATCAAGTTTCCCTATTCGGTAGACGAGTTGGTCAAAATCTCTTATGAGTTGTTAGAGAAAAACAATTTGGAAAATGCCTACATCCGTCCGATGATCTATCTCGGCGCTAACATGAAGTTGATCACTTGTGGAGAGGTTCATATCATGATGGCGGCATGGGAATGGCCTCCTTATTTGGGTGATGAATCTTTGAAGGTTATGATCTCTTCCTATCAAAGACCCAACCCTAAATCGATCCCGGTTGATGCTAAGGTGACTGGCAATTACACCAATTCAATCCTGGCTACCAATGAGGCTAAGAAGAACGGATTTGATGAGGCCTTGCTTTTGGATTCCGATGGATTTGTAGCGGAAGGTTCTGGTCAGAATTTCTTCTATGTCAAGGACGATGTGATCTACACGCCTCCATTGGGTAATATACTACCTGGTATTACCCGTGCGACTGTGATAGAATATGCCATGGAGCTGGGCTATCCTGTAGTAGAAAAGCTATTCAAGCCGGAGGACATGGAAGGAGCAGAAGTTGCGTTTTTTACTGGTACAGCTACCGAAATCGCCAGTATTGCGCAAATCGACAATATCATGTTTAAAAAAGATTGGAAAGATACAATTGCCTACGAATTGTTTCAAATGTATAGAGCTAGAGTCACCAACGAAGAGTTGAGTGAGTCGGCAGTAGGATAATAAAGGAAAGCATCAAGTAAATTTTGAAATCTAAAATGGAATTAAACAAACACAGTAAGACGATCACACAAGACCCCTCGCAACCGGCCTCACAGGCTCAGCTTTATGCGACTGGTTTAACTGAAGAAGATATGGGCAAAGCCCAGGTGGGCATCGTCAGTACGGGATTTGAAGGAAACCCTTGTAACATGCACCTTAATATTTTGGCTCATCAGGTCAAAAAAGGCGTCAAGGAAGCGGATCTCGTCGGTTTGATTTTCCATACGATTGGGGTAAGTGATGGGATATCTAACGGTACTAGCGGTATGAAATATTCGCTGGTTTCCAGAGATGTAATTGCTGACTCTATAGAAACTGTAGTCCAGGCGCAGTTTTATGATGCTGTGGTGCCTGTAGTGGGCTGTGACAAAAACATGCCAGGTTCGATTATGGCACTGGGCCGTTTGAACAGACCGGGCTTGATGGTATACGGTGGTACAGTGAAGCCAGGGAAATGGAAAGGCGAGGATTTGAATATCGTGTCGGCATTCGAAGCTTATGGTAAGAAACTGGGCAACAATATTTCTGATGAGGATTTCAACGGTATCATCAAAAATGCCATCCCAGGACCAGGAGCTTGCGGCGGTATGTATACTGCCAATACCATGGCCTCTGCGATCGAAGCAATGGGTATGAGTTTGCCTTCTTCTTCTTCCAATCCAGCAGAGAGCGAGGACAAGAAACAAGAGACTTATAGAGTAGGGCAGGCGGTTTACAATCTTTTGAAAGAAGACATCAGACCGAGAGATATCATGACGATGGAGGCCTTCGAAAATGCCATCCGACTGATCATGATCACAGGTGGCTCGACCAATGCTGTGCTCCACTTGATCGCTATGGCCAGATCGGTAGATATTCCTTTGACTTTGGATGATTTTCAGCGGATATCAGATACAACTCCGTTTATCGCAGACTTGAAGCCAAGTGGTAAATACTTGATGCAAGATCTACACGATGTAGGAGGTATCCCAGGAGTGATGAAAGTCCTTTTGAGAGAAGGCTATTTGCATGGCGATTGTATGACTGTGACTGGTAAAACGCTTGCAGAAAACATTGAAGAAGGTCCTTCATTGAAAAAAGATCAAAAAGTGATCTATTCATTCGGAGAGCCTATTAAGAAAACAGGTCACCTGCAGATTCTTTATGGTAATCTGGCACCAACGGGATCAGTAGCAAAGATTACAGGTAAAGAAGGTGAATACTTCGAAGGACCCGCCCGATGCTACGACGATGAGTATGCAGCGATTAAAGGGATCGGCGAAGAAGTTCAAAAAGGTGAAGTAATCGTGATTCGCTATTCAGGGCCTAAGGGTGGACCAGGTATGCCAGAAATGCTGAAGCCAACTGGCGCAGTAATGGGTGCTGGATTAGGTAAAGACGTAGCGCTGATTACAGATGGTAGATTCTCTGGTGGTTCTCACGGATTTGTGGTAGGACATATCACACCTGAGGCGCAAGAGGGTGGACCGATCGGGTTGATCAAAGATGGAGACATCATCGCGATCGATGCGGTCAACAATAAACTGGAAGTGAAAATAAGTGATGAGGAGATGGAAAAGAGAAGAAAAGAATGGGTGCAGCCTCCTTACAAAGCGACCAGAGGAGTTTTGAAAAAGTACATAAATCAAGTTAAGTCAGCTTCTGAAGGCTGCGTAACAGACGAATAAATAATAGGAGAAATGGAGACTTCTACATTAGAACAAGAACAAAAAACGATGACCAAAACGGAAAAGATGACAGGCTCTGAGGCAGTATTGAGATGCTTGCTAGAAGAGGGTGTGGACACCATATTTGGTTATCCAGGCGGCGCAATCATGCCGATCTACGACTTGCTGTATAAGTATATGGACAAGTTGAATCATATCCTGGTAAGACACGAACAAGGAGCCGCACATGCTGCTCAGGGGTACGCGCGTGTCAATGGTAAAACAGGTGTCTGCTTCGCAACTTCAGGGCCTGGAGCGACTAACCTGATCACAGGTATTGCAGATGCGCAAATTGACTCTACACCGATGGTGTGTATCACCGGACAGGTGGCTTCTCACCTGTTAGGGTCAGATGCTTTTCAGGAAACGGATGTAGTGGGGATCTCCATGCCTGTCACTAAGTGGAACATCCAGGTGACCAAGGCTTCTGAAATTCCAGAGGCGATTGCCAAGGCTTTCTACATTGCTAACTCGGGCAGACCGGGACCTGTATTGATTGATATCACGAAGGATGCACAGTTCGAGGAGTTCGAATACGCTTACGAAAAGTGTGATCGTATCCGTAGCTACCATCCTTATCCTATATTGGATGAGAGCAAAGTAGAAGCGGCAGCTGATTTGATCAATCAGGCCAAGAAACCTATGATATTGGTAGGTCATGGGGTGATTATCTCCAAGGCTCAAAGTGAACTATTGGCTTTCGCAGAAAAGGCTGGAATCCCAATGGCTTCTACCTTGTTGGGCTTGTCAGCGGTACCTACTGCTCACCCGCTCTATGTTGGGTATCTGGGTATGCATGGTAACTATGGGCCTAATGTTAAAACCAATGAGTGCGACCTTTTGATTGCTATCGGTATGCGCTTTGACGATAGGGTAACAGGTGATTTGAAAACTTATGCCAAGCAGGCCAAGGTGATTCATATCGAGATTGATCCAGCAGAGATCGATAAGAACGTGAAGACGGATGTAGCGGTTATTTCCGATGCAAAGGCTGCTCTGCTGAGTTTGATTCCTCATGTCAATGAGAACAAACACGAATCATGGTTGCAGGAGTTCAAAGCTTGCGATGATATGGAATATGAAAAAGTCATTAAGAATGATTTTCATCCGACAGGCGAAGAGTTGAAAATGTCAGAAGTGATCAAAGCGATCTCTGACAAGACAGAAGGTAAGGCGATTTTGGTAACTGACGTAGGGCAGCACCAGATGATTGCCACTCGTTATTATGAGTTTTCGGATACTCGTCTCAATGTAACTTCTGGTGGATTAGGAACTATGGGCTTTGCCCTTCCAGCTGCTATGGGGGCCAAAATGGGACGACCAGAAAAAGAAGTAATCGCAGTAATCGGTGACGGTGGATTCCAGATGACTATTCAGGAGTTGGGCACCATCTTTCAGAGCAATATTGGTGTGAAGATTTTGATCTTGAACAACAACTTCCTCGGGATGGTTCGTCAGTGGCAGCAGTTGTTTTTTGACAAGCGCTATTCCTTTACCGAGATGGTGAATCCGGATTTTCAGAAGATTTCTGAAGGATATGGTATCCCATGTAATAAGCTAGAAAAAAGAGAAAATCTGAATGATGCCATTCAAGCATTTCTGGATCATGAGGGTCCATACTTGCTGGAGGTTGTAGTAGAAAAAGAAGGGAATGTATTCCCGATGGTTCCGACAGGAGCTTCTGTTTCTGATATCAGATTGGACTAAAAAATTAGATTGAAAGTGGACAAACAACATACATTATCGGTATTAACCGAGGACAAAGCAGGATTGCTCAATCAGATTACGATCATCTTCACCAGAAGAAAGATCAACATCGACAGTTTAAATGTCTCTTCGACAGAGGTGCCTGGTATTAGCCGTTTTACGATTGTGATCACCAGCACACTGGATGAGGCAGAAAAAGCCGTCAAGCAGATTCGTAAGATTGTCGATGTACTTGGGGCCTTTTTGTACAATGAGGATCAGATTTACTATCAAGAGATTGCGCTTTACAAAGTGCCTACTAAGGTGTTTTTGAATGGACAGAGCATAGAAAAGCTGGTCAGAGAAAATGGAGCCAGAATTTTGGTGATCGAAGAGGATCACATCATCCTGGAGAAGACAGGTCTGAAAGATGAAACACACGATCTATACGAAAAGCTAGTTCCATTAGGGCTACTAGAATTCGTGAGATCAGGCCGTGTGGCACTTTCAAAATCCAAGCGTAAAACCGAAGAGTATATCAAAGGCTTGGAAAATTCGAAAGAGAACCTTTTGAGCATTAAGGATTTTTGAATTAGATATTAGACACTAGATGCTAGATACTAGACTTTGTGAAGAGCTAGTATCTAGCTTCGGTAGTCGTATAAATGGCAAATACTAGAGAATAGATAGGAGATGCAAAATGTCTAAAATCTAATATCTATAATCTAACATCTAAGAAAATGAGACAAGTACTACTTCATGAGGGTTCCCGTCAGCTGGACTATGAGATCAGAGACATAGTCAAGAAAGCAGAGGCTTTGCAAGAGCATGGGACAAAAATCTATTGGGAGAATATTGGGGATCCAATCCTCAAGCATGCAGTGGTACCCGCCTGGATCAAAGAAATCATGACCGAACTGGTCAATGACAATTCGACCTACGGCTATTGCCACTCCAAGGGAGAATTAGCTACTAGAAAATATGTAGCGCAAGAAAATAATGACAAAGGAGGCGTGCAAATCACGGCTGACGATGTATTGTTTTTCAACGGATTGGGAGATGCGATTGGTAAACTATACCAGTTTTTGAATCCTTATTCAAGGGTGATCGGGCCTTCACCGGCCTATTCGACTCACTCTGCATTAGAGGCGGCACACTCTAACAAGGAGCCGTTGACCTATAATTTGGATCCAGAAAACTATTGGTATCCTGATTTGGATGATTTGCGATTGAAAGTAAAATACAACCCAAATATCGTAGGCATCCTGATCATTAATCCGGATAACCCAACTGGGATGGTATATCCAGTGGAGATCTTGGAACAAATCGTCGATATCGCCAGAGAGTTCAATTTGTTTCTGATAAGTGACGAGATATATACCAATATCATCTACAACGGAGTAGAAACGAAAGCGCTGTCCCAAGTGCTGGGCGAAGTGCCAGGTATCGCTATGAAAGGTATATCAAAGGATACGCCATGGCCAGGTTCGAGATGCGGATGGATGGAATTTTACAATCGTAAGGCTGACCCAGAGTTTGACAATTATTGTGCGACTTTGGAAAATGCGAAGATGGTGGAGGTTTGTTCGACTACTTTGCCTCAGCGCGCTTTGCCTATCATACATGAGCATCCTAAGTTTCAGGAGTATCTGAAAGAAAGAAGAAAAGAGATTGAGGAGAGAAGTACGATCATCTCTCAGCATTTGGAGAATATACCATACATCACTTTCAATAAGACCAATGGAGCATTCTATAACACCATTGTTTTTAAGGATGGAGCGATCAACAACAAGCAATATCTGGAAATTGAGAATCCAGAAGTGAAGGAATTGGCTGAGGAATGGGTTGAGAAGATCGGTGAACCAGACAAGCGCTTTGTATACTATCTATTGGCTGCCAAGGGTGTGTGCGTGGTGCCATTGTCCTCTTTTCAATCTGAATTGAGAGGATTCCGAATCACTTTGCTCGAAGAAAATAAGGAAGTGCTTCACCAAACCTTTAGCAAGATCGCTGAAGCCATCAACGAATTTTGTACGTCTGATGTAGACGAAAAGGCCGAAGTGGCTGTATCATAGCCTATGGATGCGGGAGTAATGGAAAAGCCTACGCTGGTAGGCGTGATGAAGGCAGGAAAAGGATTGGAAGGGGTAGCAGTGCATACCCCTTTGGTCACTAATATGAACTACTCGGAGCGCTATGGTGCCAAGGTGGAGTTCAAACGAGAAGATCTACAAGTAGTGCGCTCTTACAAGCTGCGTGGTGCCTACAATAAGATTGCAAATCTCGAGGCATCAGAACAATCGAAGGGCATCGTATGCGCCAGTGCTGGTAATCATGCTCAAGGTGTGGCCTATTCTTGCCAAATGCTAGGCATCAAAGGCACCATCTTCATGCCTGGCGTCACTCCCAAGCAGAAGATCAAGCAGGTTAAAATGTTTGGGAAGGACAAGGTGGATGTCGTATTGATAGGAGATACTTTTGACGATGCTTATAAGCAGGCTCAGGAGTTTTGCCAGGAAAATGGCTCAACTTTCGTGCATCCATTTGACGATACCAAGATTATCGAAGGGCAAGGAACTGTCGGGCTGGAGATAGCCAATGATAGCAGCGAGCCTATCGATTATCTCTTCGTGCCGATTGGTGGAGGAGGATTGGCCTCAGGTATCATTACAGTATTCAAGGAACTATCACCGGACACTAAAATCATAGGCGTAGAACCAGAAGGTGCGCCAGCCATGCGCGACTCAATTCAAGCAGGTAAAAATGTGATTTTGGATAAGATCGACACTTTCGTAGATGGGGCGGCGGTCAAGGCAGTAGGCGAATTGCCTTTAGAAATCTGCAAAGATCAGCTCGATGACATCATCCTCGTGCCGGAGGGGAAAATCTGTACGACCATTCTTCAGCTTTACAACGAAGAAGCCATCGTAGTAGAGCCGGCGGGTGCTTTGACTTTAGCAGCGTTAGATTTTTACAAAGAAAAAATCAAAGGAAAGCATGTCGTTTGTGTGATCAGTGGTAGCAACAATGACATTACTCGAACAGAGGAAATAAAGGAACGCTCGCTGCTATACGAAGGCTTAAAGCACTATTTCATTTTGCGATTCCCGCAGAGAGCAGGAGCGCTCAAGGAGTTTGTGTCAGATATTTTGGCGCCAGGAGATGATATCGTGCATTTCGAATACTCCAAAAAGCACAGTCGTGAGAAGGGACCAGCCCTGATCGGGATCGAATTGCAAAACAGGGATCACTTGCAGTCTTTGCTGGAGAAGATGACCGAAAAGAATTTTGTTTACGAGTACCTGAATGATAAACCCGATTTACTGCAATATTTGGTGTGATGGATGGTGAGACAGTGGTGGATCATAGTGCTAATTATTCTGGTTTTGGAGGCCGCAATCTATGGCTTGTCGGGATTGGCAACTGACGATTGGGGTATTCAATTTCAGTTGGCGGCACGCTATTCCGCGCGAGTTTCATTGCTCATATTCATTGCGCTATTTGCATGGGTTGCTCGTGAGGGTTTGAAGTCCCTGTTTCAATCAGAACAAAAACGAAGCATAATCAACGCTGGCGTTTTTGCTTTTGCGTTCAATCATCTGCTTCATTTGCTGTTTTTGATTATTACTCATTATTTGTTGGGTTGGGAGCTGTTTACACTCAAAACTTCCGGAGGTATATTGGTCTATATTTTGGTTCTACTTGCCCCTTGGTATTTGCAAAAGAAAACGCATTTGACTTCTGCGTCTTATCGCTGGATATACGGAAGTTTTAGCGGTGCATGCCTGGTGTTTTTTGTGAGCTATTTGGGTCGATGGAACAAGGAATTGCCCTTCATTTCATCAAAAGCCTACTTTATCGGGAGCATGATTGTGATTGCAGGCTTGTTTTTGGTGAATATGTTTAGAATATGGCAAGAAAGAAGTGTGAAATTAGAAGTTAATGCAAAGAATGAATGAAATAAGTACGAACTTCGAAATTGGATAGCACCCGTCTGTGTCTCCCCTCAGGCCTGCCAGTCGGTAGACAAGAGGAGTATTAATCCCCCTTTGAAGGCCTGCCTGTCCGGTAGGCAGGGGGCTAGGGGGATGTAAATACAGATTTGAAATTAAAGAGAAAAAACATAGGTTGATAGACTTTTAACTTTCAACCTGAAACTTTTGAACAAACAATGACCAACCAAGAATGAAGCAGAATTATGATTTAGAAGAAAGGTTAATTGATTTTTCAGTTTCTGTCATAGAGATAGTAGATAAGATGCCAAACTCAAAGGCGGGCAATCATTTGGCAAGCCAACTGGTGAGATCTGGAACTTCAGTTGCTCTAAATTATGGAGAAGCTCAGGCAGCAGAATCAAGACGTGATTTTGTTCATAAAATGAAAGTAGTTTTAAAGGAGTTGAGAGAGTCTTTCAACAACTTGCGAATTATTAAAAAGGCATTGCTGTTTCAGCCAATTGAAGCTTTGGATAAGATATTGGATGAAAATAATCAGCTGATTTCGATCTTTGTTAAGAGCATAGAAACAGCTGAAAGCAAACAAGGTAAAAACAAGTATTAACAAATACTTCGGCGTTCAATATTCGCTATTCAGAGTTCGACATTCATTTAGAAATGACGAATCTCGAATGATGAATATTGAATTATGAAATAAATAAATCGATAAATGAAAGTATTGAAATTTGGAGGTACATCCGTAGGTACCCCAGAAAATCTGCGAATCGTAAAGGACATCCTGGTAGCTGGTCAGCCTGAGAAAACCGTTTGTGTGGTTTCGGCTCTTGGCGGAGTGACCAACCTGCTGCATTCATGCAGCGATTTGGCTGCCTCAGGCGATGAGTCCTACGAAGAGTTATTGTCTCAAATTGAAGAGAGACATTTGTCCACCATCAGGGAGCTGTTGCCTGTGAAGACACAGTCTGTCACCTTCAGCAAAATCAAGATTCTGTTGAATGAATTGGAGGACATCATGAAAGGGGTCTATCTCATTCGTGAGCTGTCACCAAAGACGCTGGATAAGGTGCTGAGTTTTGGTGAGACGCTTTCTTCCAACATCATCGTGGACTACCTCAATGCTGAAAATATCAAGACGGATTTGGGTGATTCCAAAGCGCTGATCAAAACAGACAGTGCGCATAACAATGCCAATGTTGATTTTGCTCTGACGAATAAAAACATCACTGAGTACATTTCTAAAGCTGCTGATTTGGTGGTTTGTGCGGGGTTTGTTTCTTCGGACGAAAACGGGGTGACTACTACTTTGGGTAGAGGAGGTTCCGACTATACAGCAGCCATATTTGCAGCTGCTTTGGATGCGGATGCTTTCGAAATCTGGACGGATGTCAGTGGTATGATGACTTCAGATCCAAGACAGGTGACCTCTGCCCACCCGATAGAAAAATTGTCTTTTCAGGAGGCACTGGAGCTTTCACACTTTGGTGCGAAGGTGATCTATCCACCGACTATTCAGCCGGTATTGGATAAGAAGATTCCGATCAAGATCAAGAATACATTTGCTCCGGAAGATCCCGGAACGACCATCTGCGATGATGCCAATGGAGGCAAGCAATTCGTCAAAGGATTGTCGAGTGTAAGTAACATCGCCCTTCTAAACCTGACAGGTAGTGGCATGGTAGGCGTGCCTAAGTTTTCATTTAGACTATTTAAGGCACTGTCCGAAGCAAAAGTGAATGTGATCATCATCACGCAGGCTTCATCGGAGCACTCGATCTGTGTGGGGATTGACAAAAAAGATATTGAAAAGTCTCAAGAGGCGATTGCAGCGGAGTTTCAGTTGGAGCTGAGTCTGCGCAAGATCGACCCACTGGAGGTAGAAACGGGAATGGCGATCGTAGCATTGGTTGGTGACAATATGCGCCAGCATGTGGGTATCGGGGGTCAGATGTTCTCTGCTCTGGGTGAAAATGGTATCAGTATCAAAGCCATTGCACAGGGGTCGTCCGAAAGAAATATTACCGTAGTACTAGAAGAGCGTCACCTCAAGAAGGCCCTGAACGTACTACATGAGAGCTTTTTCCTCTCTAAGAAGAAACGCATGAACCTGTTCATGGTAGGAATCGGTAATGTAGGTGGAACATTGATCGAGCAGATCAAAAAGCAGTACCACTACCTCGACGAACAGGAAGATTTGGAATTGAAGATTGTTGGGATTGCGAACAGTCGCAAGATGTACTTCAACGATGAGGATGGAATCAATCTCGAAGATTGGAAAGGTCAGCTCGACTCAGAAGGTGAGCCGATGGAGGCTACTCAATTCGTCAACCGAATGGTGGAGGCGAACCTTCGTAATTCCATTTTTATAGATAACACTGCCAATGCAGATATCGCGGGACTATATGAGGAGATTCTCAAGAAGAGTATCTCTGTAGTGACGCCTAACAAAATTGCCTGCGCTTCGGGTTATGAGAATTACCTCACACTAAAAAGTACGGCAAGAGAATACCAGTCGAAGTTCTACTATGAAACGAATGTCGGGGCTGGGCTTCCAGTTTTGACTACTCTGGGTGACCTCATCAAAAGTGGTGATAAGATCAACAAGATACAGGCTGTATTGTCTGGTAGCTTGAACTTCATATTCAACAGCTTCAAGCCAGGAGTGAAATTTGCTGATGTGGTCCGTCAGGCTGGGGTAGAAGGCTACACTGAGCCAGACCCTAAAATTGACTTGAGCGGAGTAGATGTGATGCGTAAGATCTTGATTTTGATCCGTGAGAGTGGGCTGAAATTCGAGCTGGGAGATATCGAAAGCAAGTCTTTCATTCCGCAAGAATGTATGGATACTACCAGCAATGAGGACTTTTATTCAAGTCTGGAAAAACACGACGAGGTATTCCAAAAGATTGTTTCTGATGCGGAGGCGAAAGGAGCTAAGCTGAAGTTTGTAGCGACTTTTGACAAAGGACAGGCATCCGTAGGACTCGAGGAAGTGCCAAAAGATCACCCTTTTTATATCCTGGAAGGAAAAGACAATATTGTGCTGTTCTATACGAATCGATATGTAGAGCAGCCATTGGTGATAAAAGGAGCTGGTGCGGGGGCAGAAGTGACCGCATCCGGTATATTTGCGGACGTAATGCGAATTGCCAACAGCTAAATAGAAACAGAGATCATGTCAAATTCTATAAAGGTTTTTTCTCCTTCTACAGTTGCCAACGTGGGCTGTGGATATGATGTGTTGGGTTTTGCCCTGGATGGCATAGGAGAAGAAATGATCGTGACCGAAACGGCCGACGGAAAGATGGAGATCGAAGAAAACGAAAAGTTCGATCTGCCTCTAAAGCCGGAAAAAAATGTAGCCACTGTAGCAGCAAAGGCACTGCTCGAGGCTGCTGGAGTAGAGAAAGGTTACCGCTTTTCTTTCGATAAGCACATACATCCCGGTAGCGGTATGGGTACGAGTGCCTCCAGTTCTGCTGGGGCGGTTTTTGCCGTCAATGAATTGATCGGTCGACCATTCGATACCAAGCAGTTGGTGGAGTTTGCGATGGAGGGCGAGAAGATGCTTTCGGGCAAAGCGCATGCCGACAATGTAGCGCCTAATCTCCTGGGCGGCTTTACGTTGGTGCGGGCTTATGGGCCTTTGGATGTATTGCAGCTGCCTACTCCGGAGGATCTGTATGTGGCCATCGTGCACCCTCAGGTGGTGGTCAAAACCACGGATGCCAAGCGAATGCTGAAGCAGACGGTAAAGTTAGAAAAGGCCGTGTCCCAATGGGGCAATGTGGGCGGATTGGTATCAGGACTCTACGAGTCGGATTACGATCTGATTGGTCGCTCGATGGAGGATCACATAGTAGAGCCTATTCGCAAGCTTTTGATTCCTCTATATGACGATGTGAAAGCCCAGGCCATGACTGATGGTGCGATTGGTTGTAGCATCGCTGGATCAGGGCCTTCGATTTTCGCCTTTGCGAAAGGGAAGGAAACGGCAGAAAAAATCAAAGCCAGCATGCAGTCGATCTACGACGAGGTAGGCATCCTGGCCTACACCTACCTATCCAAAATTGGTACAGAAGGTGTCAGAGTTATTAAATAAATCAATAGTCTAGTTTCTTGGATCTAGCATCTAATATCTATCAAAATGAAATATTACAGTACGAACAGACAAGTCCCAGAGGTGAGTTATGAGGAGGCGATTTTCAATGGATTGCCGGACGATAATGGTTTGTACATGCCGGAGACGATTCCGACGCTACCGGCTGACTTCTTCGAGAATATCGGGGATATGAAACTGCATGATATCGCTTATGAAGTGGCGAGTCGTTTCATCGGGGAGGAAATCCCAGAAAAGGAGTTGCGTCGCATTGTTGAGGAAACATTGAGCTTTGATTTGCCCATAGTAGAGGTGGAAAAAGGTATCTATTCTTTGGAGCTATATCATGGTCCTACTTGTGCGTTCAAAGACGTAGGAGCAAGGTTTTTGGCAAGATGTCTGAGCTATTTTTCTGCTAAGGAAGGAAAGAAATCAACCATTCTAGTGGCGACTTCTGGAGATACGGGAGCGGCAGTAGGTAGTGGTTTTTATGGAGTAGAAAACATCGAGGTGATCATTCTTTACCCCAAAGGAAAGATCTCGAAAATACAGGAGCAACAGCTTACCACATTTGGTAAGAATATTCAGGCCTGCGAGGTGCGTGGAACCTTTGATGACTGTCAAAAAATGGTCAAAGATGCTTTCCTCAACAAAGAGCTGAAAGAAAAATACAATCTGACTTCTGCCAACTCGATCAATATGGCACGTTTGATTCCACAGTCATTTTACTATTTCTGGACTTATGCCATGCTCAAGGATATGGGTGACCTGGTGGTGTCTGTACCTAGTGGCAACTTCGGTAATCTAACTGCGGGATTGCTAGGACAGAAGATGGGCTTGCCGATCAAGCAATTCATCGCTTCTACCAATGTGAATGATATTGTGCCTTCTTACCTGACTTCTGGTCAGTTTGAGCCACGTCCTTCTACGTCCACGATATCCAATGCCATGGATGTAGGGAACCCAAGTAACTTCTATCGCATGAAGGAGGTGTTCGGTTCGTCCTGGGAGGATATGAAGGAAGGTGTCAAGGGTTATGCGTATGATGATAAAATCACCGCAGAAACCGTAGCTGATATCTATCGAAAAACCGATTATCTCATGGATCCGCACGGTGCTGTAGGATATTTGGGCTTGAAAGAATACATGAAAGATCACCCGAACAGCATCGGGGTATTTCTGGAGACGGCACACCCGGCTAAGTTTGGTGATGTGGTAGAACCGATCATCAAACAAGAGGTAGAAATGCCCGAGCGTTTGGCAGAGTTTGCCCGTCGCACCAAAGTATCGACCGAGATCGATGCAACTCAGGAGGAGCTGAAGAAGGTGCTGGAGACGCTCTAGGGGAGTTAAAAGTTGAAAGTGAAAAGTTAAAAGGAGGAAGCTTCATGTATGTATCATGATGTTTCCTCCTTTTGGTTTATGCAGGAATTAAAGCTTCTGCATTGTTTTTTACTATTTTCTTACTGCTCTTTCTTTTCCTCTTTTTCTTCAGTTTGTTGATCCAGATGATCGTACCAGTGACAGGGAGGCTGGTGGCTATCAGGCAGGAAATGAAGTATAGGATTTTGGTAAAGGTGCCAAATATCTCTCCCGTATGGATAGATCTAATCGATTGAGCAATTTGTTGGTTTAGGGGTTTTTCTGAAAAGATTTCTTTCTTTACGATCTCATTGCTGTACTTGTCCATGGTCAATTGATCTCTTCCTGAGCTAACAAAGAATCCTGTATGTGTTTTGGAAATGGAGAGGGTGTTTTTCTCTTTGGAAGTTAGCTCTATGCGGTAATCTCCTTCGTATGGAAGCGCTTGATTGGCTGCTTCTAAGAAGTCTACGAGCTGAAGTGTGCTGGCTGGATATTCCTTCTTTTCTTCTTCTTTGGCGTTGTTGCCTCTGCGACCCCATTGTGGTTTTTCGACTCCTAGTACGCTATACAATCCATCTCTGTAGGCATCAAAGGACCAATACAGTCCGGTAAGGCCCATGACGAGTAAAAGAAAGACAGAGTAGAATCCAAGCGTATTGTGAAGGTCATGGTTGATTCGCTTCCAATTGGCCGACCATTTGATTTTGAGTCCCTGACGCCAGGATTTGACTTTTTGAGGAACCCAGATGACTAGACCACTGAGACAAAGAAAGACAAATATGACAGTACTCCATCCCACAATAGGTCGGCCGATTGCCATATCCAGCATCAGCCATCTGTGTAGTCGAAACATCACCATGAAGAATTCGGAAGCGCCTGTGTGGGTGTCTCCGAGTACTTCTCCTGTGTATGGGTTGACCAAGTAGTTGGTGCCGCGTCGTTGTCCTTCGACACGGACGTTGATGGCATAGGCTTTCTTTGGATCCTGAGGGATGCTTACCGATCCTGGAGTGCCACCTTCTACCACTGCTTCGACTGCCGCCACCAGTTTCTCAATGGGCATGACTTGACCAGAAAGAGGTGCTTGTATATAATAGCGGTCGCTATTGATAGCCTCATCTATTTCTTGATGAAAGGTGTAGATGGTGCCAGTAAGGCAAACTACAAACAGCACCAATCCAGCACCGATTCCTGCCCATAGATGGAGGTCGTTCAAAAACTTTCTTACTTTTTGCCAGGTCGTTTTTTTCTTGGTACTCATGTCGATGCTGTTTGTAGTTTTTGGGGATTAATAAATGCCGATGTAGTAAGAATCAGCTGCTGATTCGATAGACGCAGCTGGGCTCAGCGCATCCGCAGATTCGGAGTTGATATCAAATTCATAGACGAAACCTTCCTCACCTATTGGAGCCAGTGCCATGTAGAATTTGTCATCTATAGCCACACTGTTTTGGTATTGCTGGAGCCATAGATTGTCAGGTGTGTTCAGCTGAACGGCAGAGCCTTTGTAAAGGTCCACTCTAGCCACAGACCACACGGCTTCTCTCGTGCTTCCTTCGTCGGAATTGGCAAATGGCACATAGCCGATACCGTCTCCCACATAAAACCATCCATTGGAAATGGTATTGACGCCTAGCTTTTCTGATAGGTTGAAAGTGAAGCTTTCGTCGTAGGCTCCATTAGTGATTTTTAGGATGTAGGTGTCTTTGGTGTTGTCAGGAACAGTAATGATCTGGTAGACATCTCCTAGCTCGTCTTGATAAGCTACAGTAGTTCTGTAACCATTCGTAGCTCCACCTGCCATGTCTGTAGACAGGACGCCTGGATTTTCTAAGCTTGGAAAGTCCAAAACCAAAGTCTCTACATTGTTGTAAGCCGCAGATGCTCTTTCTTCCAAATCGGCCGGGTTTACGCCTCTTTTGCCCATGCCGTAGTAGATTTTGTCTCCAGCCACTACAGGTGCGTCGATGCGGAATACAAAATCGCCAGTCTCTTCGTCCATGGCTGATCTTGGGATTTCGAATTCTACGTTGGTGCTCATACCCAGGTCTTCCAGATCTACCAGCAGCAGACGAGCAATTGCTTTGGTATAAACATAGTCTCCAGTCTCTTCATCAAATACCTGCTCGGTAGCGATTGAGTGCAACATGGCGTGATCGTCATTCAGACGCGTCCATCTTGGGTAGGCCGTCCCCATGGCAAACTCGATGTTGGTTTTGTCTACCTGCACATAGTCTTGTCCGCCATGGTTTTCAAATTTGTAGATACTGCCTCCACCATAGTCCAGGCTATACATAGTTTTTCCATCCGAAGAGGTGAAAACACGTGCGGTACGGGTAGAAGGTAGTTCGAAACCAAAACCCTTGAAGGAAATTTGTGTCTCAGCAGTCAGTGCCGTATGGCTCTGAACATAAGTTGCAGATGGATTGCCCGAGCCATCGGCAAAGGCAATGGTATAGAGTCTATCGCCAGTGGTGTCTGGAGTTTCTCCTCCATTTTCATTGTCACAGGCAAAGCCTGCCATTACCACTCCTGCAATGAGCATCTTGCTCATTATATTTTTCATTGTATCAAACATGATTATTACTATTTATCTATTTAAA